>CAVKLC010000024.1:0-33523 GCA_963657005.1 bacterium
CACGATTTGAGCCGTTTATGCAGGGATATTTCGTTTCACTTCGCTCCACTTCATATCCCTGCATAATCTTGAATTTATAACTTTTCAAAAAACTTACACACTTTTATTGACAAAGCCTGTCAAGGCGTGGTAATCCATATGACAACGCTTTAGCCGAAAATTTCTTTTCAATACTCAAAACGGAATGTATCCACAGAGTAAAACTTTCCGGATATGATGAGGCTCGCCTCATCATATCCGAATACATCAACTTCTACAACAACTACCGTATTCAAACTAAAACAAAACTGACTCCGCTTGAAAAACGAAATCAGTTTGTTGCTTAAAATTTAATTATTCTACCTTAGGCTCCCTTTTTTGTTCTGTCTGCACAATCTGGGGCGGTTCAAATTGTACTGTCACCCTTATTTTTACAATATTATTCATTATTTGATGAGTTGTTTTCTTCAACTTCGTTTGTTTCATTAGAAGAAACAAACGTTTCGCTTTGCTCAGCTTCAACAGTTTGAGTTTCATTCTTTTCTTCCTCAGCCTTTTCTTCTTTAATAAAACCGTTTTCCATAAGCTGTTTAAACTCGTCACCGGTGATTTTTTCATCTTTAATAAGAGTTTCGGCAACAAGTTCAAGCTTGTCATAATGAGTTTTAAGGATTTCTTCGGTTTGAGCATAAGCTGTGCGCATCATCTTTTCAATCTGAGCGTCAATCTTAGCAGAAGTAGCCTCACTGTAATTATTAACATGACCGTAATCTTTACCGAGGAATACTTCGTTATTATCGTCACTGTAAACTACAGGACCGAGTTCATCGCTCATACCGTACTTAGAAACCATATCACGGCAAATTGAAGTAGCACGCTGAAGGTCATTTGAAGCACCGGTTGAAATGTCGTGAAGCGAAAGTGCTTCGGCAACACGACCGCCGAGAAGCGAAATCAAATCATTAAGCATATCTGCCTTTGAATTATAATTTTCTTCCTGAGGTGTATACCAAGTATAACCACCTGCACCCATACCGCGAGGAATGATAGAAATTTCCTTAACAGGGTCGTGACCCTCAATATAGTACGAAGACACAGCATGGCCCGCTTCATGATAAGCAGTAAGCTTTTTAGCTTTTTCACTGTATTTATGCGACTTCTTTTCAGTACCCATTTCTACCCTTGAAGTGGCGTCGCTGATTTCTTCCATAGTAAGTGCTTTTTTCTTACGCCTTACAGCAAGAAGTGCAGCTTCGTTCAAAAGATTTTCAAGGTCAGCACCGGTAAAGCCGATTGTATCTTTCGCAACCTCTTTAAGGTCAACATCCGGACCGAGAGGTTTATTGCGAGAATGAACCTTGAGTATATCTTCTCTTCCCTTTGCGTCAGGTCTGTTAACAGTAATCTGCCTGTCAAATCTGCCCGGTCTTAAAAGAGCCGGATCGAGGACATCAGGTCTGTTAGTAGCAGCAATAACAATAATACCGCTGTTCGTACCGAAACCGTCCATTTCAACAAGGAGCTGGTTAAGAGTTTGTTCTCTTTCATCATTACCGCCGCCGGTACCAGCACCTCTGTGACGGCCAACTGCATCAATTTCATCAATAAATACAATAGCTGGAGCTTTTTTCTTAGCCTGCTCAAACAAATCTCTTACTCTTGAAGCACCGACGCCAACATACATTTCAACAAAGTCAGAACCTGAAATTGAAAGGAAAGGTGCGCCTGCTTCACCCGCAACTGCTCTTGCAAGAAGGGTTTTACCTGTACCAGGAGGGCCTACAAGGAGAACACCTCTCGGAATTCTTGCGCCGAGGTCAGTAAAGCTCTGCGGATTTTTAAGGAATTCAACAAGTTCTTCAAGCTCCGCTTTTTCCTCATCACAGCCTGCAACATCATTGAATGTTGTTTTGCGCTTTTCATCTTCAACAAGAGTTTTGGTCTTTATCTTGCCAAACCCGAGTGTGCGGTTAGTTTCGTTTGACATTGCACCGCTCATTTTTCTAAACGCATAAATGCCAAGACCAATAAGAACGATGAACATAAGAAGCGACGGCAACATGCTTACTATCCAAGTATTTGAAGTGCCTGCTTTATAGTCATAAACAATCGGCTTGTCAGGATGCTTTTCATTATATTCTTTAACATCATCCCTAATGTCGTCAAGAAAATAAGCAACGCTCGGCACCGAATAATTCTTTTCTTCCTTTGGCTTTGCAAATGTTTTATAAACAAGATTGCCGCTTGAAAGGTCAAGACTGAATTCGGAAACCTCACCGTTTTTGAACATAGAAACAACCTGAGAATATTTTAAATCTGTTGAAGTTTGCTGATTTGCGAAGAATACCACCGCACCTATAAGCAAAACAGGAATCAAAATATAAACAAGTATTGATTTCCAATTTTTTGACATATTATTCATTAATTAATCCTCCGAAGGAAGTTTGATTGAGTAAACTCTTTTAGTGCCTTTGTCAACTTTAACCCGTTCATCGGCACAAATACCGATAACGCCTATGATACCGTTATCATCACAGACAATAATGTCGGCATCTCTTTTTTCAATAGGAAAAGCGGTTTCGTTAAATAACTTTTTAAGCGACTTTGTAACACCTCTGCCGGATGGTTTAACCGTGTCGCCCGCTTTCCTTTTTCTGACAGTTACACTGCCGATAATTTTATCACAGTCACAATAAAAATCAATATTTTTGGCTTTAAATTCATTAATATTTAAAATTTCGGTTACGAATTCGCCGCAATCAGCGCTTTTTTTCAAGTTTGCAAGCCTTAATTTGCCTTTTACGCTGACAGCGAAAATATCACCGCAAAGCTGAACTTTACCGCTCAAATGAAGAAGTTTTTCAATTTCATTTAAGTGGAAACAATCAACTTTAACACCGTTATTTTCAAAATAAAACTTTATAATTCTTTTTCTTATTGCTTCGTCAAAATCAATTATTTTTGAAATATCAAGACCTAAATCTGAAACAGCACTGTCATAAACACTAAAAACCTGATTTTCAATAAAACTGTTGTCTTCATTAATATTTGAAATAAAATTTGCTATATTATTTTGATAATCGCTGTTAAGTTTTTCAAGAAGCGGCAAGATATTGAGCCTGATAAGATTTCTTGAATAAGTATCGTCCGAGTTTGTACTGTCTGTTCTGTATTCAATATCATTTTGCTTGCAGTAAGTACGAATATCCGACGATGATATTTCAATCAAAGGGCGAATAATTTTACCCCTTATCGGCGGAATTGAACAGGCACCTTTCAGCCCCGTCCCCCTTGCAAGCCTAAAAATAAGAGTTTCGATATTATCTGTAAGATTATGCGCCGTTGCAATTTTGTCGCACTCAATAGTGTTGAAAAATTTATATCTTTCTATCCTTGAAACTTCTTCAACACCTTTTCCCAGTTTCTTTGCAAGTTTAGGCGCATCAATAGTTTTAAGGTAGAATTTCAAATTGTTTTTATCGCAAAAATTTTCAACAAACTCAGCGTCGGCTTTTGATTCCTCACCGCGAATACCGTGCTCAATATGAGCAACACAAATATCAAGCGAATATTTATCCTTTATACTTAGTAGGAAGCTAAGCAAAGCCATTGAATCTGCGCCGCCGGAAACGGCGACAAGTACCCTGTCGCCACTTGACAGCATATTATATTTTTCAACTGTTTTAATTGCTTGATTATTCATAATTTGATTTATCAACCGCTCTGAAGCGAGTATATTCCTTATCAAATGTTAACTCGATAGAACCGGTTGCACCGTGACGGTTTTTGGCAACAATAAGTTCAGTTTTATTAGCGTCAATTTGGTCTTGTTTATCCTCGTCAACCTCAGTGCTGTAATAAGCTTCACGGTAAAGGAAAAGAACGATATCGGCATCCTGTTCGATAGAACCCGATTCACGCAAATCCGCAAGCTGAGGCTTATGGTTTTTGCCGTGACCCTCGGTACCTCTGGAAAGCTGGGCACAACAAATAACGGGGATATTCAAATCTTTAGCCATCATTTTTAAGCTTCTTGTAATTTCAGAAACTTCCTGAACTCTGTTTTCCTTTTTAGTAGCAGAAGAAATAAGACCTAAGTAGTCGATAATAATACAGTCAACGCCTCTCATTCTTCTGACTCTTGACTTAATTTCAGGAACGGTAATTGCAGAAGTATCGTCAAGATAAAGTTCAACATCGTTGTAATCTGCTGCGGCATTGCCAAGCCTTACCCATTCCGAGTCGGTAAGTTCGCCTGTTTTGAGCTTTTGTGATTCAACACCTGCTTGAGATGATAAAAGCCTTTCCGCAAGCTCTGTTTTCTGCATTTCAAGACTGAAAACAATGCACTTTTTCCTTGCGCCCATAGTAATATTTTGAGCGAGATTAAGCGCAAAACTTGTTTTACCCATAGCAGGACGGGCACCGATAAGAATAAGATTGCCCTTATTAAGACCCGTAAGCATTTTATCAAGCATACCGAAGCCTGACGGAATACCTTTATATTTTTCTTTATCTTCGCCGGTAATTTGTGCAAGCTTAGTATAAACATCGTTTACAATAACTTCGCTAACCTTTGCAGGACCGTTAGATTCCCTGCCTTGACGGATATTGTAAATGCTCTGCTCTGCATTTTCAAGTATGCTTGTAGCGTCTGCTTCACCGCTTGTGGCGTCTTCAATAATCTTAGTTGAAAGAGATACAAGCTGACGAAGATAATATTGCTCTTTAACTATCTTAGCGTAATATTCAACATTTGCTGTTGACGGAACGCTCTGTGCAAGCTGCAAAAGATAATCTCTGCCGCCTGCTTCGTCATACTTACCGTCCTTTGCAAGTGCGTCGGCAATTATAACCGGGTCAATAGCTTTTGAATTAGTATACATCAGCATCATACTGCTGAATATTGCATTATGCTGAGGAAGATAAAAAGAATCTGCATTTATATGCTCAAGCACTTCCTCGATACACTCAGGCTTGATTAATATAGAGCCCAAAACAGATTGCTCCGCTTCAAGGTTAAACGGCATATTAACTCCGCCTGCAACATTTAATGTATCAGCCATAAATTAAGCCTCCGATACCTGAACAAATACCTTTGCACTGATGCCTTGATATACTTTAATTTCAGCCTGAACAGTACCGAACGCTTTAACATCAGGCATAACAATCTTTCTTTTGTCGATATCAATTCCGAGTTCGTCTTTAATCTTCTTTGAAACATCCTTAGAAGTTACAGAGCCGAAAATTTTGCCGTTAGCACCTGCTTTTGCGGTAAGCTTAAATGTTTTACCCTCAAGCTTTTCGGCATCTGCTGTAGCGGCTTTGATTTCTTCAGCCTTGTGAAACTTCTTGGAAGCTTCTTTATTATTAAAATCATTCATTGCACTTGAATTAGCTTCAACTGCAAGTCCTTTCGGGAAAAGGAAATTTCTTGCATAACCGTCGGAAGCGTTAACCAAATCGCCTTTTTTGCCAAGACTCTTAACATCTTGCTTTAATATAACTTTCATATTCTTATCCTCCTTATATCTCCATTAAAATAGGCAAAATCATAGGTCTGCGCTTTGTCCTTTCATACATAAGGCGTGAAAGTTCATCCCTTAATGATGATTTTACCGCATTCCAGTCATGGAATTTAACATTATAGTTTTCATCAATAACTCTGCAAGCCAAATCTCTCGCGCTGTTCATCAGGGCTTCGTTTTCTCTAACATAAACAAAACCTCTTGAAACTAAATCAGGACCGCTTACAACATGACCTGTAGAACTGTCAATAGTGGCAACAACAATAATAATACCGTCCATAGAAAGATGCTTTCTGTCATTAAGAACGATATTACCTACATCGCCTACACCTATGCCGTCTACATAAACTTCGCCTGACGGAACATTTTCAACAAGTTTAATTTTATCTTCGCTAAGTTCGATTTTTTCACCGATACTTGCGATATAAATATTCTTTTTATCAATGCCCATAGCTTCACCAAGCTTAGCATGCTTTTGAAGATGCTTTTGCTCGCCGTGAACAGGAATAAAATATTTAGGCTTAACAAGACCTATCATAAGTTTAAGTTCTTCCTGGCAAGCGTGACCCGAAACATGGACATCATACATTTTTTCATAAATAACTTCTACCCCGTGGCGCATAAGTTCGTTGACAACATTACCCACCATTTTTTCATTACCTGGAATAGGAGTTGCCGAAATAATTACATAGTCATTTGGCGAAAGGGTAACTTTTGTATGCGCACCGAAAGCAATTTTTGTAAGTGCCGACATAGGCTCACCCTGCGAACCTGTTGTAATAATAACGAGCTGGTCGTCGGAATAATTTTTTATTGTGTTAATATCAATAAGAATACCTTGAGGAATATTAAGATATCCAAGCTCACTTCCGACCTTAACAAGGTTTTCAAGGCTTCTGCCGACTACAGCAACTTTACGGTGACGGGCAGCGGCAACATCGATAATTTGCTGAACTCTGTGAATATTAGATGCAAATGTAGCAACAACAATTCTCTTTTTATTTGCTTTTCTGAAAAGATTTTCAAAGCTGTCACCGACTGATTTTTCACTCGGAGTATAACCCGGTCGCTCAGCATTTGTAGAATCTGAAAGAAGTGCCAAAACGCCCTTTCTTCCGTATTCGGCAAAACGGCTTAAATCAATCATATCACCGTCAACCGGAGTAGTATCAATCTTAAAGTCACCCGTTTGAATAATAACACCTGCAGGGCAACGAATTGCAAGACCGACTGCATCAGGAATAGAATGATTAACATGTATCATTTCAATATTAAACGAACCGAGTGTGATATTATCTCTCGGCTTAATTTCAACAAGCTTTGCAGAATTAAGAAGCCTGTGTTCTTCAAGCTTGCCCTTAATAAGACCGATTGTAAGTTTTGTTGCATAAATAGGTATATTTACCTTTTTAAGCAAATATGCAAGACCGCCGATATGGTCCTCGTGACCGTGGGTAATAATTATGCCCTTTATTTTATCCGCATTTTTCTCAATATAAGAAAAATCAGGTATAACAAGGTCAACACCTGGCAAGTCCGAATCAGGGAAAGCAAGACCACAGTCAACGATAAACATATCGTTTTTATATTCATAAAGGGTCATATTCTTACCTATTTCGTTAATTCCGCCCAAAAACGCGATTTTAACAGACTCTTTAGCCTGCGGCGGTATTTGAGCCTTTCTTTTATTAGTCTTACGATAAGTTACATATCGCTTTTTGGAATTCCGTTTTCCGTCAGCGACCTTGCCGTAAGTTTTATTAAAATTTGCCATTAAAATTATAACCTCCAAATATAAAATATTTTTTCCGAACAAATTATTCATTAGATATAATATATTATTATACAAAGAATGTCAAGTAATCAAATATTTATGAAACTTAAAGTCTATATTGATTATTGACAAAAAGGATGATAAAATAAATAAAAATTTTAAAATGGTGAAAAATATGAAAAATGTTGAAATATATACCGACGGCGCCTGCTCAGGAAACCCGGGACCGGGCGGCTGGGCGGCAATACTCGTTTATAATAAAAGAGAAAAAGAACTTGTAGGCGGAAGCAAAGAAACCACAAATAACAGAATGGAACTTTCAGCCGTTATTGAGGGACTGAGAGCTTTAAAAGAGCCTTGTGAAGTGTATTTGACTACCGATTCAAAATATGTTTGCGACAGTATAACAAAAGGCTGGGTTTATTCTTGGCAGAAAAACGGATGGAAAAAAGCAGACAAAAAGCCTGCTTTAAATGTAGATTTATGGGAACAACTTCTGCCGCTTCTTAAAAAGCACAGTGTCACTTTTAACTGGGTGAAGGGTCATAACGGTCATCCGTATAATGAGCGATGCGACGAGCTTGCCGTTAATTTTTATAAAAATCTTTAAATATCATCTTTGTGGAGAATTCCTATTCCCTCGCCTAATTTACCGCCGCTTTGCATAAATGCTTTTGCACTTCTTTGCAAGGCGGTTTTTTCTTGATATTTCGACTTAATAAGTTGTCTTTTGCCAAATATTCGCTCTATCGCCTGCCTGTCATCATCAAACGAGTAAACTAAATCAAACAGTGTTGAAAACTGCAAAATATTGCTTGAACTGTCCATAAACTGCCAATTCTCGCCATACAAAAGCCAGCTTTCGCAGAAAAAGAAATTATATTTATAATCGGGAAAGTATTTTGCAAAAAAATCTTTAGCCGAAATGATTGAATTTACACAATCGGCATAAATCAGCTTTTCACCTTGCGGAATATGAACATAAAGCATTTTTTCTCCCTTTTCAAAAGGAAGCATACTGTAATCTAGTTTAATATCGTTGCAGGTATAAAGCTGAAATTGAAGCCTGCCGAGTTTAAAAAGTTCGGCATTTAAGTGATTTTTTATCCACGCTATATTTTTTAAACCTTTATTGCCGTTATTTTCGCACCAAATTGAAATATCTTTCATAGTGTCAAAATAAATTTCATCGCTTATACCCATTTTTTGATATGAAGGAAACGTATAATTTACCGAATAAATAAGCGCTACAGCAAGCTTAATTAAGTCATTTTTTGAAAATGCAGATTTAAAATTATCTTTACTACATTTTTCACATAAAGAAACGAACTTAGCCCTGTCATTTTCGACAAAGCTAAGCACTTCGTTTTTTAATTCATTATTAAGTTTTATTTTATCAACTAATAAATTAATATCCATAATTATTGCTGAGGTTCTTCAGGTGCCTGATTTTCAGCCGATGCTTCGGTTGGAGCCTCGGTAGCTTCAGGTGCAGCAGTCGTTTCATACTTTGAAATCAAGCCGGATGATTCAATATAAGTAACATTATATTTCATATTATATTTTGTGAGAAGCGGCAAAACTTCTTTATTTAAGAAATTACTGTCGGCATGCTCATCCTGAACTGTAAATGTTTTATTTTCATCCTGATACTTAATTTCACGCTCAAGTGCGCCGATATCGTCAAGCTCCGTACCTTCATAAAAAAGATATGTACCCTTAACGGTAATTGTGTCGGCCAAGGAATTAGGTGCCTCGGTTGTATATGACTTTTTGGTTTCGCTTGTAGTTTGATGTTTTGGCAATTTAATTGTACCGTTATTAAACAACACTGCCAAAACTACAATCAACGCAACTATTAAAACGACCAAAACATACGGCCACTTCTTCTTTTTCTTAACCTTTTTAAATCTATGCCTTTCAAGAGTAGGCGCATCAGAATCTTCGTCGATATGAGTTGTTTGCATTTCAACTTCTGTTTGAGTTTCCTGATATGAAGCGTCGCTTTTTTTATGTACAACAAGAGGACTGTCAAGCTTTTCTTCTTTAATTTCTTCCACAACTATACTCCTTTACTTTATTTTTTTTAGAATTATAACACAAATTTCAATCATTTTCAATAACTATTGAATTTATCTTATTAAGTTGATATAATATTAATATAAATAAGATTCAATGGAGGAACTTATGAAAATATTAGCGTTTGACATTGGCGGCACAAACATAAAATATGCCATTTGCAATGAAAATTTTGAACTTACCGACAGGCACACCGTACCTACAGAAGCGCAAAAAGGCGGTCAGGAGCTTGTACTAAAAATAATTCGTATAATTGAAAGTTATAAAGATATTGACAGAGTTGCTATTTCAACAGCCGGTCAGGTTGACAGTGAAAATGGCATTGTCGTTTATTCAACAGACAACATTCCTTACTATACCGGTATGATGGTTAAAAAGATTATTGAAAACAAAACCGCTATTCCTACCTTTGTTGAAAATGATGTCAATGCATTTGCACTCGGTGAAGCAAGATTCGGCGCAGGTAAAGGAAAATGTGATTTTCTTGCACTTACATACGGAACCGGTATCGGCGGTGCTTTGTTTCTTAATAACAAGCTTTACAAAGGAAGCACTTCTTCTGCAGGTGAATTCGGTCATATGATTACTCACACAGGCGGAAAGCAGTGTACCTGCGGCGGTGAGGGTTGCTATGAATGTTATGCCTCCGCAAAGGCGCTTATCGAAGCGGTTAACAAAACAAATTCAACCAATCTCAATGCATTTGAAATATTTGAAAAAGAAAATTTCAGCAAGCCTGAAATCAGGTCGGTCATTGATAAATGGATTGATGAAATGATAATAGGTTTGATTAATATCATCTACATATTCAACCCACCTCTTATAGTTCTCGGCGGCGGAATAATGAATGAAGATTATGTTATCAACCTTATTGACAGAAAGATTTATAATCTTCTTATGGACAATTTTAAAGGTGTTAATATTGTAAGGTCACAGCTCAGAAATGACGCGGCGCTCCTCGGAGTTTCATACGAAGCGTCACAGCTATAATAAAAAGTCAACGGTGTATGTTTTTTCATACACCGCTTTTTTGGCCTAAATAATTAATCAAACCGATAATAAATAAATGCGTCGGGTAAAAGATATAGAAAAACCATTTCATAAACTTATTAATTTTTTCATTCTTTCCCCTATTCCTGTTGTACATTGCAATAACAGGAATTGAAAGTATAACACCCATTTGCAAAATACCGTAAACTTTATCCATAGCAAAGAAATAAACTAATGAATATAAGGCTACATAAAAATCATCCAAACCATTTGCTTTTTAAATTTCCCTTTGTTAGTTCCTATTGCCATAATGCAAAGTGACGCAATACAGTTCCAATCACTATGAAGGGTAAAGGTTCAGTCGGATAACCGTCAAACATTGCCCATGCAATATGGTCAACGGTCATTGTAATTATTGCAATCAGCTTCAGTGCATTAGAACTGAGTATTTTATATTTTGGCATATATGTACCTCTGATAATTTTCATAAAACTATTATAAAATACTCGTTATAATTTGCGTAATACTTTTTAATATGATATATTTTAGAAAAAAAGACGGATGAGGTTTTATTATAAAAAAGAAAAAGAGTTGGCTTAAAAAGTGGTACAGTCACGACTTTTTAAACCAGATGAAAGAAAATGCATATGAAGAAACAGACGGCAATTTAAAATATACCGTTAAATACCCGCCCGATGCAAGCGGCAAACTCGGACTTGACCCAAGAATGCTTGGCGGTCCTATCGGAAAAAGTGCAAAGTTAATCAGATTAGTTCCCGATTTTATTTATAACAACTTAAAAACGAGTGTAAACTCAAATACTATTGAAGCTTTCAGAAAAAGTTGCAAAATAATCTCTTATGCAAATTGCGGTATTAAAAATGTAACAATAAAGCACGGCAATATTTGCTTTATTCACGGCGGCGCTTTTGTTGCGGGCGAACTTGAACCGTATGATGAAGCTTTAAGAATGATAGTTGACAAATTCGCAATTAAAACCATAAGTATTGATTACAGGTATTTACCCGAAAATAAATACCCTACCCTTTACACAGATTGTTTTACAGTAATTAATTACATATATAATAATGCAAATGAATTTCAAATTAACAAAGATAAAATATTTGTTTGCGGCGACAGCGCAGGCGGAAACATTACACAAGCTTGCACAACACTGGCGAAAAAAAACGATATAATCAGAGGGCAGCTTCTTTTATACCCGACACTCAACATTTTTAAACACACGGATAAGTATTACAATTTAGGTCTTGATGATTTTAAATTTGAAGAAAAGCAAAAAGGCATATCAAAAGGTGTAGTTCGACAAATGCAAATGCTCGCAAATTGCGATATTACAAAAATAGGTATAAACAAACCCGACAAATTGAATAACCCTTATTCGTTTGATATAAATTTCAGTACTCCGACTTTCATTTCTGTCGGTGCACTTGATTATTTGAAAAAAGACACTTTTGCCTGGGCACACAAACTCATTGATGCGGGGGCAAAGTTAAATTTGTTTTATATAACGGCATAGGTCACGGATATATTAACGCCACAGGCGTATTTCCCCAAAGCGAAGATTTAATTGACGAAATGGGTGCATTTATGTTAGACGAAATAAATGCACAAGAAAACGGTACTTTCAAATTCTGAAAGTACCGTTTTGTTTTAATTATTAACTTTTTCTTTCATATTTTCTTCAAAAAAATTAATCGCAGCGTCAATAGCATCTCTCCCCGCTTTGTCAAAAGGTTCAAGAACGCTGAAAACATGAACCAAACTTTCACCGTATTCTTTTCCGTAATTTGCAAGTTCGCACTTAACGCCGTTTTCATTTAAAAGTTCATAAAGCCTGATTGTTTGTTTTTGAGCCAAAGTGTCGCCACTGCTTGTTATAAGATATGTAGGCGGCATATTTTTTGCATAAGACAATATGTCATCAAAGTCCATATAATTATAAGTTTCGCTGTTTTTATAATCTTTACCCCAAAGCGGTTTGGTATAAAGGCTAAACAAACCAGCAGATTTCATAAAAGCTACCGGAGAAGTTAAAACAATGGTATTAATATTAAGTTTTGCATCAACTGTATTAAAAATATTTCTAAGCTCCTCGCTTTGCAAAAGAACAGTTGCATATGCCGAGAGCATACCACCTGCAGAATCGCCTGTAAGCATAATATTATCAATGTCGCAAGGATAATTTTCAATATTTTCGCTTATCCATTTCAGCGCAGACATAACATCTTTAATTTGCTCGTTAACATTAACATCAGGCACCAAGCGGTAGCTGATATTAAACACAACATATCCCCTATCGCAAAGTGAGCGACAATAGTTTTCATTCAAATCTTTAGTAGCGTACATCCAACCGCCGCCATGAACATCAATAATGACGGGTAATCTATCGTTTTTGTCTGCATTTTTTGGATACATAACATCAAGCGTGTGGTAAAGATTATTGTCGCCAAAGTAATTAATATCTTTAACTATTTCAATGTCCTTAGGTGGGTTTTGCTTTGCGTGCTTCTTTTTGTCACCGCTATCACAAAATCGCCAAACCATTTGCATAATTTTAACTACAGGGTTTTTGATTATACCTTTTCCGCTTTCATCTGAATAGTTAACACTGCTTGACTTAACCATTGAGCCGACATATATAACATTTTTATCATTGTCATATTTAGGCAAAGTAGTCAAATTAACAAAAGCTATTGCAATTATAATAATCGCAGCAACAACTATTAACACAATTTCCAATTTTTTAACCTTCTTGCTTTTAACTTTCTCTTTAGTTTTCATAATATTTCCTCGACATTTAATAATTGAATATTACAATAATATACAATAAATGTCAATTATTACTATTATAAAAAAACAAAAGCGAAGCAATGCTTCGCCTTGTAAAAAATTATAAACCTAACTCTGAAAGTTCATTATTAACACTTTCTTCGCAACTGCGCATAGCAAGAATAGTTTTTTCAAACAATTCGTCGAGTTCCCAGCCGAGAAGTTCACTTCCGAATTTTATTACATCTCGTGAGCAACCTGCGGCAAACTTTTTATCTTTAAATTTCTTTTTTAGGCTTTTCACTTCAAAGTCACTTGTGCTTTTGCTCGGTCGCATCCTGATACACGCACCGATTAAACCGGTAAGTTCATCCGTTGCATAAAGCACTATTTCCATTTGATGAATCGGTTTTACATCAACAGTTAAATTATATCCGTGCGAAACAACGCCATGAATAACTTCGTCGCTTACTCCTGCTTCTTTTAAAAGTTCTGGCGCTTTGATACAATGCTCATTTGGATATTCTTCAAAATCAATATCGTGAAGCAGACCTACAATACCCCAAAATTCTTCATCCTCACTGTAACCAAGTTCATTTGCAAACCATTTCATTACGCCCTCAACAGTCAAACCGTGGTAGATATGAAAAGGTTCTTTATTGTATTTTTGAAGTAATGCAAGTGCATCATTTCTCTTTATATTAGAATTCATTTTAATCATCCTTTATCAAACAATTTTTGTACTTAACAGCGTATTATATATAACTTCTGCAAGAATTTTATGTCCCTCTTTTGTCAAATGTTCCTGGTCGGTATCACTCGGCGAAACATAATCTGAAGCTGAAATTATATTGGTTCCTTTACTCTTGGCAACCTTTTCATATTCAGCAAAAAGCCTGTGTGAAACTTCAACGGAATTTGTATCAAATTCAGGGTCATATTCTTCTTTCCATACTTTGCTTCCGAGAAAAATAGGAGAAATAACCAATATTTTATCGGCAGAAATGTATTTTGAAAGTTCATCAACGCACAAGCCTATACCCTTTGCGATTTTATAAGCATTTGAATTATAATATGATTTGCAGTCGTTTGTTCCGAGCATTATAACAGCACCATCAATAGGATAGCTTGATTCAAGAATTTCAGAGAGTGACTCAAGACCGTTTCGATTTTTACGGTAAGCGTCATCATAAATAGTAGTTCTTCCGCATAATCCCTCCTCTAAAACTCTCACATCGCTTTGCTTTAACTTTTCCTGAAGTATACTCGTCCACCTTTCACCCCAAGGATACCTGTCATTTGTTTTGGGAATTAAACCCCAAGTATTTGAATCGCCGAAGCATAGTAACTGTTTCACCAAATCACCTAAATTCCATAGTAAACTTAATTGATGATTGAATTATAATACACATATCCTACATTGTCAATAGGTTTTAAGGTATTTGTAAAAAATAAAAAATCAGCCTACAGCTAAACTGTAAGCCGATAATTTTTTATATAAAATGAAACTCAGTCCATTTCTGCGATTTGTAACGATAAAAGATAATTCCACGAAATACAAGGTCCATACTCATACCGATTGCAACGCCTATAACACCCATATTGAGCCATATACCGAAAAGAGCCGAGAAGAAAAGACGCGCGAAAACGGTAAGCGAAATCGACACAATCATTGTAAACTTAATATCGCCGCAGGCACGAAGTCCGTTGCTGAGTGAACCGGCAAAACGGATAAAACAAACCGTTAAAAACATTATTTATAAGCACCAATATAATAACTAATTTTTTAGTTTACGGAGAAATTGCCGAAAATTTAACTAAAAGATGACAAAGCAGTAAAAAAAATATTAACACCGTGTTGAAAAAAGTTACAAGTGATACACATGAAACATCGGCTTCACTTGAAAAGTTGACAACAAATGTATCGGCAATTCCGACAAACATTAAAAGGAACTGTTCAATAAACAGTGGGAATATCAATTTCCTTAAATCTTTGTTTGAAAACATTTTTTGCCTCTTAATTTTTTTATTTCAAACGAATTATAGCACTAATAATATCACTGTTCAATTATAAAAATAGACAATAAGTAGGCAAAATAATCTAATATTATAGTAAGCCCCTGACCATTTACAAATGCTTTGTAAAATTGGAACAACACTTTTACCCTTTTCACTGAATGAATACTCAACTCTTGGCGGAATTTCATCATATGACTTTCTGCATACGATTTCGTCTTTCACCAACTCTTTAATTGTTGAGGCAAGAACAGCATCGGTAATATTTACCATTTCATTTCTCAGTTCACTGTAGCGCAAACATTTTTTGCGGCTAAAACGCATATTATTCTCGATTTCCACTTTCCGCCGAAAATATCAAGGCCGTATTCAAGCGGACATCTTATATCTTTTTCATAATAAATATGTATAAATTATATATTCCCTTTCTGTTATTATAATTTTCTCATACAATAAATATTGTAATGCTATTATATACAAAGCAAAAGAAAAATCAAGTAACTTGCAAATTTATTAGTTAAAGCAGCATTATCACTTTATCATTTTAAATATTTTTGTTTTCTTTGCATTGTTTACGGTTACCTGAATAATCACACCGGAAAGCAAAACAGTTACTACCGTGCAAATTCCGAACTTTCCGCCGAACAATACACCTATAACTACTATTATTACATCGAGTGCCATTCTTACGATTTTAACTTTCCAGTTATTCTTTTCAGCAAGAGAAAAAGTGACTGCTTCATATGAGCCTCTGCCAAAATCTGCGGCAGAATACAGTCCCGTTCCGAATGAAAATATTACAATTCCAAGTATCATCAAAATGAAATTAACAGCTTTAATATCAGTATAGTGCTGAATTTTTGTAAAAACATCCACAAAAAAGCTGTAGATAACTTGATAAAGTATTGTACCTACATTGATTTGTTTTCTGTCATAAAAAAAGGCGAAAATTATCATTACTACGGCAACAACAAGCGAAGATGTACCGATAGTCATACCGGTCACATTGGTAAGCCCCTGCCAAAGAATAGCAAGCGTTGCACCACCAAAACCGGAGCCTATTGCAAGAGTGATTCCGTAAGCAGATATGATTGAACCGATTATGACTATAAGCGTTTTGATTAAATATTTTTTAAATTTCATATTATCACCACAAAAAAATAAGACTATAAACCTCACTGTTGTGTTCAGAAACAGCAAAATTTATAGTCTCAGTCAGCCTAGACAGCATTATTTTTTACTTAATTATACATCCGAACTTAAATAATGTCAACTATATAAATTTTCTTTACCGTGGTGTATTTTTAACAATTTACAGAGTCCTTTTTATAATGTAAAATTGAGCAAATTCTTCATTTCCAAATCATTGTACATTCTTTTTCGTTTGCTTCTTCATCAATGCTATAACTTTGAACAGTAAAATTTTCTCTTTCATAAAACTTTATTGCACGACTGTTTTTATAGTATACATCCAATATTAAATCTAATTTCAGATTTTTACATAATCAAGCATTGCTTTACCTATTGCGTTTGAGCGTGAATTTTCAAGCACAAAAAACCCTGCTATATAATTGCCGACTAAGCCAATAAAAGCAATAATCTTGCCTGAATTATCGTCAACAAAAACACAGACTTTGGCATCTAAAATTGCTTTTTCAACTGAATTGTAATTTTCAAGCCAATACTCCTTATTAATAAAATCGTGCGTTTCAATGTTTGACTGAAGCCATATATTCATAATTTCATCTATATCCGATAAAATAAATTTTCTAATAATAATTTATACCACTATTAATTTTATTTAACTAAAATTACCAATCTTGAGCAGCGGTCTCCAAAACCGCATACATACAAAAAACAAAAAGCACCGAAAAATCGATGCTTTTTTTGGCAGGGGCAGAAGGACTTGAACCCTCGGCACGCGGTTTTGGAGCGAAAAGCACGCTTTCAGTTAAGCCGCGTGTCAAAATACAGTCCCTCTAAAATTACGCATAAAAACAGCACTTTTAAGATTAGAAAGTGCTGTTCGTTTTTATCCTTACAATCTTTAATGAAAGTTGATGCTTTTTTGATGCTCTTGAAAAATGAGCGCTGTCCCCAAGAAAAAGACGATTACAACCTTTCACGCACCATCATAAGGGCATATCCAAGCAAATTTTGCCCATTCCACTTGTCAATTTCAAACCTATTCGGGTCTTTCATTGACAAACCGATACCCCATATTTTATCTTTTACTGCACATTCCGCCAAAATACAATTTTTCGTTGCTTTAAGCTGTTTCTTCAAGTCCTCATTTTGAGAAAACTTTCCAAGCAATCCCTCAAAAACAACAATTTGACGAACACCGTTCCAACGGCTTTCGTTATAATTTGCGACAAGCCTGCCGAGTGCTTTTATTTCAGCAACATCATCCGTCGCAAGTATTTTATCTGCCGTGTTTTTATCACCAAAGCACACGGCTTTTTTATACATCATATATTGTTCCATTGAGGAAAAGTTTACATTATTTACGGTAAACCTACTCGGATACCAATTACTCAAATATCCATTTTCCTCATCCGGATTATGAAAGCAAACTATTTTCATTGTACTGCACCGACTTTTTTAACGGCTAAATCGAGTTCCAAATCGTGAAGTCCGCTGTAGGCTTTCATCAAAAAACTAACAGGAATTTTTTTGACTACTTCACTGCTCGGAATATTGTAATACCACTGATAATAGGCATAAAATTCGCCTATCCAATCAGGCATAAAGCCCTCGATAGCCTTGCCGTTTTTTAGTTCAAAATTATCGGTTTTGCAGAAATAATCCCACAATTCGGGAGCACTCATTGTGTTCACATAGGCTTGAGCTTCATCAATGCTTTTTCTCGTTTTACTTATCATATAGGTGTTGATAAAGTCCAAAGTATCTTTATCGGGATAATTCTGTGATACAAGGTCAAAAAGTTTGCCTTGATTTTCAACAACATCATTCAAATATGCTTCCGGATATGCCGGCATTATAATCACCTCTCAAATAATGTGCTGAACACATTTGTTACTTTATTAGCGTTGGAGTCAACAAGTTCAAGCATCCTTTTTCGTGCAATTATATCTCTTTCATTGTACTTTTCCTATTTATTTTTTCCAAAATAAACATCTCTCGTTATTGTATTCAGAACTCAAATATAATGCACCTCACTGCAAAAGGCAGTGACAAATAATAGTAAAACCGTTTCGGTATGAATTTTATAATTCTTCAGTCTTGAAAGTTGTTTTAGGCATTTTATTGATATTTTCAAGCGCCATATTACACCTCAAAAAACTAAATTTTCTCGTAAGATTTATATGCTTATTATAACATTGATTTGATTAGAATTCAACTTAATGATTACTATGTGTGTTAACCTAATTTAATAATTTTACTAATTTGAATTGATAACCCATTGACCATTTCGTTTCCCGTTTTCTCGCTTAATTAAATTCTTTTCCTGCATAGTTTTCATACGGCGTTTTATGGTTCTGTCCGTTACATTTAACGCTTTAGCAACTTCAAGCTGGGTTATATTCGGATTATCAATTAATAATTCAATTATTTTTTGTTCTTCCAAAGTGACATCCTTGTTGTCACTTTGAATGTCACTTTGGGCTGTTGCTTCTAAAAGTGCATCTTTAATTGTTTCAAGCATAAATATAATGAACTCTGTTGACTCACCGGCATAATCGGAATCATTTATTGCCTGATAATATTCATCTTGCTTTTTATAAATCATCGATTCAACCGGCAAGTATGCAAAAATAGGGTCAACCTTTGACAAAATCAATGTTTGCCACAGTCTGCCCGTCCTGCCGTTGCCGTCTAAAAACGGATGAATTGATTCAAATTCAAAATGGAAAATGCAAGATTTAATAATATCATTGGTATCATCGCTTTTAAGCCATTGCAATAAGTCTTCAACAGCCTGCGGAACATAAGCAGGAAGAGTTCCGACGTGAATCACCTCACCGCTTTTGCTGTCAACAACGCCAACAGGCTTTGTACGAAAAACTCCCGATTCTTCAACAAGTCCGCTTGTCATAACACCGTGTGCCTTTAGTAAATCATCAACAGAATAGGGGTCAAGCGTATCAAGCAGCTCATAAATCTCATAAGCGTTTTTTACTTCCTGAATATCTTTAGGCGGTGCAATAACCATTTTACCGTTAAGCACAGATGTAACTTGCTCCAAAGTTAAAGTATTCTGCTCAATAGCCAATGAATCATGAATTGTTCTAATTCTGTTTGCACGGCGTAATTTAGGGTTTTTATCAAAATTTGACAATGCCGATACACTGCCGATAATTCGAGATATATCAGCCACCAAAGACACCATTTTGTTATTCAGTTTATATTTTGGAATATAGCCCATATATTTCTCCTTAAAAAAATTGCAGTGTTTAATTATAATTTATTCATCACATTAAGCAAACACTGATAACTATCGACATCGTGGTAAACCACCTTGATAACAATATTCAATTCCGGATATGCCGGCATTATAATCACCTCTCAAATAATGTGCTGAACACATTTGTTACTTTATTGGCGTCGGAGTCAACAAGTTCACGCATCCTTTTTCGTGCAATAATACCTCTTTTATTATACTTTTCCTATTTATTTTTTTCTAAACAAACATCACTCGTTATTGTTTTCAGAACTCAAATATAATGCACCCCACTGCAAAAGGCAGTGACAAATAATAGTAAAACCCTTTCGGTATGAATTATATAATACTTCAGCCTTGAAAGTTGTTTTAGGCGTTTTATCGATATTTTCAAGTGCCATACTGCACCTCTAAAAACTAAAATTTCTTGTGTGATCTATATATTTATTATAGCATTTATTTATTATAATTCAACTTGATGATTATTATACGAGCTCTCTTTGTCTAATAAATATATGAGCAAGAAGCAAACCTAATGACATTTTTGTTTTAGTTACCCAAAGCGACATCTTATTTGTCACTTTGAATGTCACTTTGAATTTTGTTTTTTGACTCTTCAAGATCCGAAAAATCATTAACTCTATAGGATAATGAAATTTCTGCCGGAGCTTCGGTATCTTCTTCATCGTCCTTGAACATCATATATTCGGCAGCACGCCCGGCAATCAACCTTTTGATTTCATTATCGTCCACGCAACCTCAAATCCCTCAAATATTTTATATTGACTCAAAATAAAAATTGACTATGCCATCTAACTGCTTTCTAATCTCCGAGAAGTCGCAATCCAAATCCAGCGTCTTGACAGAAATAGCATTGCCACCCATTTTGTATTCATTATTTGGTAATACCACTTCATCTGTCATTGCATAGAGCAACATTCCTGACACATTTCCAGTTCTCTCTGTATCAAGGTTTTTTACATAAGCAAATATTTGATATAAATTTCCCGAATGCAAGGTATTTACATCATATTGCTTCTGCGTTGTATGCGAATAATACTTTGCATCTATTACAAGTGTCTTTTCTCCCTTTTTCAGCATAATGTCGCTTTGCATAACAGGGAGCATTTCTCTGTAATCATCATCGGTATCCCAAGGAATTTGAGACGCCGATGCTCGGATTTCAGAGTGTTCCTTTCGGTAGTATTCAAGAATAAACTTCTCATAAAGCCTGCACATACGCTGTTCATCAAGAAAGTCCATCAGTTTTGTGCTTCCGTCAGAGGTCGTTTGCAATAACCCTTTAAGTATCAGATAACAAATGGAAATCAGCATTTGATATGTCTGATTATTCTTATTAAATTGAAGTTTCCAATTTATGCTCTCCCGACTCAATGGTTCGACTTCCGAAAAATAGATAAGCAATTTGCGAAGTTGCTTTTTCCTTTGTTTGCTAATTTCACTTCTGACGAGGACATCCATAGTAGTGCGTATAATTCGATTCAGATAGGAATCAACTGAGAACTCGTCATAATTGCACACCAACTGCTTTTTCAACATTGACTGTTGTTTTACCGAAGCAGATATATCTATTTTCCCTCGGAGAGAGGATAAAGGCTCACTTTGAACCACATACTCCTTACCTAATCCTCGCTTTATCTGTAAAGACACTCCTTTAATAAGGATGGCAGCACACAGTTCCGCAACATTGTCAAATTCCTCGGTAGCGACCTGCTTATACCCTTGCTCATTTAAGACTTGAAACGCATATGAAAGCATATAGTATATGTTTTGTATGCGTATCATTTTATGGCACTCCTTAATGTTGCAGACCAGTCTCTGACCTTAGTAGGTTCATCAAACCAGTATTCTTTAATCAACGGTATCACTTCATATTCAACAACGGATTTAAGCCATTCATCAGTAACTTCATCATCGGTGCAGAAATAGCTATGCCCTATTCTAAAACCGTCTCCCAGTGACTCATCTGTTGAAATTGTACTGTTCAGGGACTCGACAGCGGCAATCAGCTTTTCCAATTTAGGCGAATCCTTTTCCACCAAGTAGTTTTTGAAGCCCTCCGAAGAAAATGCAGGAACAAAGTCGAAAAAAGCAAATCTTCTTCGAAGTGCATAATCCATAAGAGCAAGGCTTCTGTCAGCCGTATTCATCATACCGATAATTCTCACATTCTGCGGTACGGTAAACCATTCGTTTGAATATAGCAGTTTGATTTTTTCGCCACGCTTATCTTTCTCGATTAACATCATAAGTTCACCGAGAATTTTGCTCAGATTGCCACGATTGATTTCATCAATGATAAAGAAATACGGTCTTTCATTATCTTCTTCCGCTTCCTTACAGAACTTATAAAAAGCACCATTTACAAGTTCAAACCCATCTTTTGAAGGTCTGTAGCCCTGAATAAAATCTTCATAGGAATAGCTTTGATGGAACTGAACCATTGCAACACGACTGGTATCTTTCTGCCCCATAATAGAATAAGCGAGTCGTTTTGCGGCAAATGTTTTACCTACACCCGGTGCGCCTTGCAAAATAACATTGTACTTAGCTTCTAGCAGTTCAGTCAGTGTATTGTATGTATCCTCATCTATATAGACTTCATCCAAGAAATCGTCCTTTGTATATAAAGGATACTTGATTTCAATTTGTTCAGTAGTTTCTTCTAACGTATCCTCAGCAAACAAGGAAAGCAACTTCTGAACATAATCAGGGTAAGGAGAGATACAGGTCAAGGTTTTCATTACCGCCTGTCCCGGATGTTCCCATTCGCCCTTGTTCGTCCATTCAACTTTTCTTATATGCTTGTAGGTTTCTCTTGCAGAATCATAAATGTACTCTGAAGTTACGACGCCTTTTCCGATAATTTTGTGCATACCTTTTTTTACGAAAATGACATCGCCGATTTTGATTTCATTTGCGAACTGCCACAAGCAATGTGCGTTGTTTTTATATGAATAGCTTGGGTCATAGACCTTTTTCATATAATCCTTGATTTCTTCTTTTGAAGCAAATCCTTTAAGGTCGGTTACATCATCCCAACCAATGCCCATAATTCCGAGTTTGTAGAACTCATCCCACATACAGGCATTATCACCCGGAGAATAAATCCAGTAATCTGTTTCTTTCACATTGGAATCAACTCTACTTGTCGGCGGCTCATCAGGAGTTTTCTGACTGTTTTTCCACGCACAGTATGAAAGCTCAGGGAAACTGTGGTACTCGTATTCTTTTTGCTTCAGGGCATTTTTCGCCTGTTCACACATAAACAGATAACTTGTTCCATTGGGTATGCCTTTATTGATGTCTGAAAAGATTGTTGTAAAATAGTGCGGCATATTATCTACATCGGTAATAAAAGCACGGTTTGTTGAGTCCAAATTGATAAAGGTATATGGTCTTACCCAATAAAGTCCCATCGTGATATTCCATTTAATCATCTTCTGCTTCGATACCGTGTCATAGGCAGTGATAAAAGCATTTTTATTATCTGCGGACGCTTCATCGGAGTAGGCAATGGCTCTTTCAAGTAATTCCCACAGGTTGTCTATGTCGTGTTCTCCACGATTTTCCTTGTATGCAAAGAACCACGCACTCAAATTCATAACAACAGGGATACCGTCGAACTCTGTCGGAACAGCAGCTTTGATTGAAAACTGCTTTGCAAATTGTTCCAACAAAGCAATGCGATTGGCATTTGTTATACCCTTATTGAACGAGCCGAAAACAGTAAATGGGCAGATGTCCTCATACATCTCTTTACCTTTTTCCTTGAACGGAAAATTCATTCCGGCGTCAGAAAAAATGTTTTTCAGTATGCCGATTAGCTCACTGCGGTTATTCTTATATTTTAATAAGGCGGTAGCCAGCTCCATATAGAAACTCGTCCATTGAAATCTTTTATCCATAATCGTCGTCCTCCATCAAATTATGCATCCATCACATTATCAGTCCAAAGCTCACACTGTGTCATAACAGTCTGCACAGCGTCTTCCATACCTTCGGGCGGATACTTGTGCTTTTTCAGGAGCTTTTTGATAAGCATACGCATTTTTGCTCTTGCGGACTCTCGTTTCTGCCAATCAATCGTCTTATTCTTGCGGAGAGTATCTGCAAGTTCCTTTGTAATTGCAATTAACTCGTTGTTTTCGTAAAAATCCTTAATTGCTTGTGGCTTAGTCAATGCGTCGTAGAAAGCAAGTTCATCAGCTGTAAGTCCGAGTTGGTCGCCCTCTTTCTGTGCTTCTGCAATCTGCTTTGCAAGCTTTAACATTTCTTCAATTACTTCTTCGTTGGTTAGCATACCGTTAAGATATGCATTGAGAGAACGCTGCATAATCTCGCTGAACTTTTCGGATTTAACCACATTAGTTCTACGATAAACAGATACTTGCTCCGCAATCAGTTTTTTAAGCAACTCAACAGCAAGGTTTTTTTCCTTCATATTTGCGACTTCTTGGAGAAATTTCGGGTCAAACAGAGAGAACTCCTCTTTAATGTCGGAGAAAAGGTTGATAACGCCGTCGCTCTTGATACTCTGCTTTAAGAGTTCGTTAATCCTTGCGTTCATTTCGGGCAAGGATATTTTTTTACCGACACCTGTATTGGCAAGTCTTAAAACAAGTACACGCACAGACTCAAAGAACGCTGCTTCGATACGGTCGTCCTCATCAACCATAGATGAGCAGAGGGACAATGCCTGATGAAGCATAAGTGCTTCTTTTACAAACGAGTCCTTATCGTCAATTTTTTCTCTGCCCACAATGAAGTTGACAGCGCCGCTGATAGTCTTAGACCTTTCAAGGTCTGTGCCGGTTTGGAACTTGGAATAATCAAATCCGTGGAACTTGTCACGGCAGACGGACAGCTTTTCTTGGAATTTTGGGAATGCAACCTTTGCAACGTCAGTGTCACCGTAGTTCTTTTTATCACGGGCGGTGTAATCGTTCATAGCCTTTTTAAGTGCTGTTGCAATACCAACATAGTCAACAACAAGACCACCCTCTTTGTCACGGAATACACGGTTTACACGGGCAATAGCCTGCATAAGATTGTGTCCCGACATCGGCTTGTAAACATACATCGTTGCAAGTGACGGCACATCAAATCCGGTCAGCCACATATCAACAACAATCGCAATTTTAAGCGGACTGTTGTTGTCCTTAAATTTCTTTGCAAGCTCGTTTTTGTGGTGCTTGTTTCCGATTATTTCACGCCATTCTTCCGGGTCATTATTGCCGGAAGTCATAACAACTGCAACCTTTTCTGTCCAAGCAGGGCGAAGTTCTAAGATACGCTTATAAATCTTCATAGCGATAGGGCGAGAGTAAGCAACAATCATCGCCTTGCCGGTCAGAAGGTTCTCACGGTTGTTTTCGTAATGGTCGAGAATATCGCAGACAAGGGAGTTGATGGTGTTATCGTTGCCGAGTATTGCTTCCATCTGACCAAGTTCACGCTTGCTCTTTTCGATAACTTCTTCATCGGCATTGGCGGACATAATATCATACTCGGTATCAATCAGCCGTAGGGTTGCTTCATCGAGATTGAGCTTAATTACACGGCTTTCGTAATAAACCGGGCGGGTTGCTCCGTCCTCAACAGCTTGTGTCATATCGTAAATATCGATATAGTCGCCGAACACCTCACGGGTGCTGCGGTCTTTTGAAGAAATAGGCGTGCCTGTAAAGCCGATATATGTAGCGTTAGGCAAGGTGTTGCGGATAACACGAGCCGTACCGATTTTAACCTTACCGGTTTTAGCGTCCACGGTTTCGGTCAGTCCGTATTGTCCACGGTGCGCTTCGTCTGCCATAACCACAATGTTGTGGCGTTCGGATAACGCTTCGTGCGACTCCTCAAACTTTTGCATAGTGGTAAAAATAATGCCGTTTGCCTGTCTGCCGTCCAGCCAGTCCTTTAATCCGACATCATTTTTACCCGAAGTCTCTGTCAGCTTTCTGCAAGTAGCGTGTACCGGCTCTTGCCTTAAAAAGTCTTTACACTTTGCAAACTGACCGTAAAGCTGGTCGTCAAGGTCGTTTCTGTCTGTAATAACAACAATCGTCGGGCTGTCTAACGTTTCTTGCAACAAATGGGCATAGAACACCATAGACAGCGACTTTCCGCTGCCTTGGGTGTGCCAAAATACACCGCCTTTACCGTCGGTAACTGTAGCGTGCTTTGTAGATTCAATCGCTTTTCTGACCGCAAAATATTGATGATAGCCTGCGAGTATCTTAAACGAGTTTATACCCTCGTTAGAAAAGCAAATAAAGTTTTTGATTATATCAAGCAGTCGTGCCTTTTGGAACATACCCTCAAAGAATGTATCAAACTGCGCATACTGCGTGTTTTCGTAGTCGCCGTCTTTTGTTTTCCACTCCATAAAGCGGTCTTCACCGGAGGTGATCGTACCCGCTTTGGAGGTCAACTGGTCGCTCATAACACAGATGGCGTTATATACAAACATTGACGGGATTTCCTGCATATAGTTACGGAGCTGCCTGTACGCTTCGGAAGCGTCGGTTTCCTCACGGGAGGGAGATTTCAGCTCAACTAAAACTACCGGCAAACCGTTTAAAAAGAGAATTACATCAGGGCGTTTATTGCTGTTTTCAATGAAAGTCCATTGATTTGCTACGATAAAGGAGTTATTGTCGGGATTTTTGTAGTCAACGAGATAGACGATAGAGGAGCGTTCCTCACCGTCAACAAAATACCTAACAGGAATACCATTTTGCAGATAGTCCATAAAGACAGCGTTTTTCTGCACAAGCTCTCCGTTTTCAAAGTTTTTGAGCTTAAATAATGCATCCTGAATAGCATCATCAGGCAGATCTCTGTTCAAACGATGCAAAGAGTTAAGCAGAACATCCTCGTATAGTGGACTTTCAAAATCCCTTTCGACATCGGGACCGTATGCGTACTCATATCCCAAATCATTTCTAAACAGCTCGATTACTGAGTTTTCATAATCGGCTTCGGTATATCCTAACATAATATGTACTCCTTATTTCATATTACCCTATTGCATTTTTTACAGCTTGATAATCCCAATATACTTCGCCGTATTTTTCATAACACATAGCTATATGTTTACCAATATATTTTACCGAATCTGGGCATTTTGATCTTGCTACATATGTATAATTATATAAAACAACAATGTCAATTCCCGCTTTAACTGCCATATCGCATTCATATTCGATAAAGCTTCTATAATCCACATTGTGACCTCGTGCACAATAATGTGAATAACTATTGAGACTATGACAATATTGGCAACTGCCCGCCCGAAGTACATTTGTGTTTTCGCCAACAATTAATACAAATTTTTTGGATGCATCCATTCTAGTTTTTAAAGATGATTTTATTGAACAATTAAGACTTGTGTCGTTAGCTTTTGTTATTTCATGTGCATCTATAAACGACAAACTCCAATAATTGCTTTCATTCCATTCGTATAATTTTTTTATTGCATCGCTGTCGCCGGTCCAATCACCCGCAATATAAGTTTTAGTTCTGTAAGTCATAATAAAAATCTCCTCATTTTAAATTAAATAATCTAATTTCATGCTTTAATGATTCTGGTAATATAATTGTTATCGTAGCATCGTGAGTAAAGACCAAATTACTATATTTTAAAGAATCAATTATAAGTGTTAATTGTTCCTGCTTTGTAATGTTACTATTACCAATTCTAGTTATTCCTGAGCCTAATAGCGGAACAACAATATTCTCTCCATTATATACTCTATTTAACTCAATCCAAAAATTTGTCAAACAAAACAGATAATCAGGCATGTCTAAATATGCCCTATATTGCTCATCAAATTTTGAAAATGCAACGAAAATGTAATCTTTATATTTAAAACATGTACCTAGTTTATATTTTGTGTTTTTACCAATCTTTTTCTTGCAATTTTTTTGAATGATATTATTGTTGCAACCTAAATCACAAGAAATTTTATTATCAAAATCATCAATATCACTTATGTAGCGTTTAATAACCTTGCCATTTAAACTATTACTTGAAATCAATTTTTCATCAACAAGTGAATCAAAATATTCATTACATCCGATAACTTTTTTACCACTTTCATTGAATAAATCACCAAATTTAACAATAACATTTGTTCCGTGTATATTAAGTTTGATTTTTGACATTTTTACTGAAACAAGTAACAAAATAATAAATATAATACTGAAAATAATTATATTTATTATTGCCGCAAGCTCTTTTTTATTATCGGGTATATCTTTGAAAATTAATATAAAAGTTTCTATTCCAACCAAGACTGAAATGACACTACCGTATGACTTCAGTAATTTCTTATATGATATTCTTGTTTTCATTTTTTCACATCCTATAAACAATAATTTAGCGGCTTAGATGTCTATATCGGAGACATCAAGCTCACCGGACATTAGTTTTGATAAAAGTGTGTCACGAAGTTTGGATAATAGTTTGTTTTCATCTTGATTATTACGATACTGTTGCTTAAATGGTTCCACAAAATCAGAAAACCATATCATTTCTTCTTCTGGCGGAATAGGAATTTCGAATTTTTCAAGTGTCGCTACTGTTATCTGTGGTTGTGCTGAACCAGTATTCATTATTTTAGTGTCATGTAGACGTAGATAATGGTACAAGTAATCGTCGTGCATTGTTTTTTCAGTAATGATAGCAATGGATAAATTTGTTAGATAGCAATTTGCTGGTGTGTACTTTACATCGCCGCATCCCCCAACACCACGAGCCACTATAATAAGCTGTGGATTTTCAAACATTACTTCCGGATATGTTCCAACTATCTGGTAGCCACTAAATGCTTGGTAGTGTCCTGTCCCTAATTTGTCTTTCTTAGGCATTGTACCATATTTGAACTTGGCAATGGTTGAAAGAGGTTTATGTGTGTTGAAATTTTGTTCATACTTACCAAACATATAATAAAAGGCAGTGGTCACTTGCTGTTCTAAATTATTGTTTATCCTTTGATTGTTCTCAACTTTATCATCAATATCAGCCAACATTTTAGCTATATGATGTTGTGTTTTAATATCCGGTATGGCAACCTCAATATTTGCGAAAGTATCCTTTGTAATCGTATCAAATACTGAACCGTGAGTCATTGCTTTTAGCTTTCTCGCACTGTGTTTTATCAAGTAATACAAGAAGGTGCTATTAATGCCGTCTTTAGCTCTTATACCATAGCAAGACTGATTAAAAGCCATTGGGAACGGTATCATAGCCAGTTCTCCAACAGTTCCTCTGGCTGAAATGATGATGTCATCTTTTCTGAGTAATTTTGTTGAGCTGTTATTAAGCCCTTCTTCTGTAATTGTTTTTTCTGTGGAATAGACATATCGGTTTTCATTGTTAAAATCTTTAACGGATAACCAGTTAATATTTCCTCCCCAATACTCTGCTTTAGATGTTTTTGGAGTACCACCACCGATAAGCTCCACTATATCTATCAGTGAAGTTTTCAACCATTCAGCCATAATCTTTCCCTCTCTATCCTATGTATTTTCGATGTGCAATTTTAACATTGCTTTGTTTTACCATTGCGTATTGCAAGGTCGTATCTATCTTTCTATGTCCCAAGAGCTGTTGAAGCTGCTCAATGGGCATTCCTTTATCTATTGCCACGGTTGCAAGTGTACGCCTGAACTTATGCGGGTGTACCTTGTTAACACCTAATTGCTTTCCAAATTCTCTAAGGCGAACCTCAACACCGCCGATTTTCAGTCTTTCGTGTGGCGATTTCAGCGATACAAACAGCGCCGGATTGTCGTCAGTTCTGCTCTTCAAATAGTTCTGTAAATGTATCTTTGTGCGAGCGTCAAAATAGACCACTCGTTCCTTACTGCCTTTACCAAACACGATACATTCTCTCTCATTGAAGTCAATATCGTTTCGGTTTAGCAGTACCATTTCGCCGACACGCATACCCGTTGAAGCAAGCATATCAATAATTGCCAAGTCTCGAAGCTCTGAGCAGTTATCCCTCATAAGCTCTAACGCTTCATCGGAGTATGTCTCCTTGATATTTGTACCGGTTTTTACTCTGTGTATGCGTCTTACCGGACTTTTCAATATGTAATCCTCGTCCTCTAACCAAGAGAAGAAGCTGGATAGAATACGGCGGATATTGTCTATCGTTACCTTGCTTGATTTCTTCTTTTCCTGATATTCCGTCAAGTATCCTCTGATGTCGTCTGTAACTATGTGTTTGACATCTTTTTTGAGTTCGCAGAGCATAGCCTCGATAGTTGCCTTGTAGTATTTAAGAGATTTCTCGGAGCATCCCTCAATTCGCTTTGCCGATAGGAACAGTTCTACATAGTTCTGCTCCGAGTATTTCTCTTTGTTTTGATTTTCCGTTACCTCATACTTTGCAAGAGTATATTTCAACACCTCTTGCAATTTTTCATTTTGTGCATTGTTCAGGTAAGGTAACATTCCCTGAATAACATCTTTGATTAAATCTTGTTTCACAGTCAATTCTCCTTTGAATAATTCTTAGAGAACGACTATGGGGCGGAAGTCCCCCGATATTAACTCCCGCCACCCACGGAAGTTATGGGTATGTTATATGCTAAACAATAATTTACTTGAGCAAATCAAAACAATATGCTCAGCTTGGCTTTCTGATTATAAACCTTTTGATGGTGTTATGCCTTCTGATTGGGTAGAAACACCTTTGTCAGACATAGCTGAGTTCATTAGTGGGTACTCATACAAAGGAACAGAACTAACTGATTCCCCAATAGCTATGGCAACAATAAAGAACTTTGATCGTAAAGGTGGGTTCAAGTTGGATGGTTATAAAGAAATTATTCCATCATCAAAATTAAAAGAATCTCAACACGCTGAACTGTTTGATACTTTAGTTGCTCATACAGACTTAACTCAAAACGCCGAAGTTATCGGCAATGCAGAACCAGTAATGAGTAAATCTGGGTATGACGATATTGTTTTCTCTATGGATTTGGTAAAAGTTCTTCCTAAAAAGGACAGTGTTTCTAAATTTCTCATTGCTGCAATTCTTCAAGACAAGAAATTCAAAGCTCATTGTTTAGGATATGTAAATGGTACAACAGTTCTACATTTAAGTAAAAAGGCTTTACCTGAATACAAACTGTTTCTGCCAAGTGACTTTTCGACATTGAAACCGTTAGATGAGGTTGTAACTGCATTATATAAACAAGTTTCATCTAACATCTTCGAAAATACATATCTTGAAGAACTGAGAGACACACTCTTGCCAAAACTTATGTCCGGCGAGCTTGATGTTTCTAACATTGAGATTTAAGCTGCTAAATTATTGTTTATGGCATTATTAAGCTCAATCTTGTCGTCTATCATTTCCAAGTAACGAGCAATTTTCTTTTGCACTTGTGCATCTTCCGGAATATCAACTTCCAAACTGTTTATATCATTTCTGTTTACCGAACCAAAGACAGTGCCGCTTTCTTTTTTAAGCAGATGAGGAATATGGTATTTCATCATATAGAATAGAAAGTCTTGATTCCCATTCTTCATTCTCAATGAGCAAACACCACGTCCTAAACACATATCTACAGGAGTAATATTGAGGTCGCCAACTGGCGCTCTAACACTCATTATGACATCTCCCGCATTAGCCGGTTTAGTCATTACCGTTGTATATGTATCAAAAGTTGGATACTTAAATCCGAAGGTTCTATTTCCTTGCAAGAAAGGATAACCTTTTCCTTCTGTGTTATAGTATTCAGACTTTGGTGATTGACCCATTGTTACATCAACAATATCTTCAAGTTTACACTTCATACCCAATCGCCCCCAGTTTCTTGCGGATTTCGTCCTCCAGTTCGTGAGACTTTGCGAACATATCGGAAAGCTCGGATGTTAAGCGTGTCATTTTTTCTTCAAACGGCTCTCCGTCGTCCTCGACTTCTTCAATACCCACGTATCTGCCCGGTGTCAGAATGAAGTCCTGTTTTTCGATTTCCTGAAGGTCGCAGGCAGCACAGAAGCCTTTGACATCTTCAAGCATACCTTCTTGGAATGCCGTAAATGTATCTGCCAGCGTTTGAATGTCCTCATCGGTAAAATCTCTGTGCTTACGGTCAACCATATAACCCATCTTGCGAGCGTCGATAAACAGAGTTTTGCCTTTTTGCTTTTTGTTCTTGGTAATAAACCAAAGCGTAACAGGAATGGTAACGCTGTAAAAGAGCTGAGTCGGCAGAGCGACGATACCTTCCACAAGGTCAGCCTGAATAATGTTCTTTCTGATTTCTCCCTCGCCGCTGGACTGAGAGGACAACGCACCGTTAGCAAGTACAAGACCGATTTTTCCATTCGGTGCAAGGTGGTGTATCATATGCTGAATCCACGCATAGTTGGCGTTGCCGGCAGGCGGTGTTCCGTATTTCCAACGAACATCTTCTTTGAGCTTTTCCTGTCCCCAGTTAGAAAGATTGAAAGGCGGATTTGCCATAATGAAATCTGCTTTCAGTGTTTTATGTAAGTCATTGAAAAATGTATCTGCTTGATACGGACCGAAGTCTGCGTCAATGCCACGAATAGCCATATTCATTTTAGCCATTTTCCAAGTATCAGCATTGGACTCCTGACCGTAAACAGCGATTTCTCCACGCTTGCCGCTGTGTGCCTGAATGAACTTTGCACTCTGTACGAACATACCGCCCGAACCGCAGCAAGGGTCATATACACGACAATTCTTGAACGGCTTTAAGATAGCAACGATTGTTTTAACAATACTTGCCGGGGTATAGAACTCGCCACCCTTAACACCTTCGTAAGCGGCGAACTGCTGAATACAATACTCATAAGTTCTGCCGAGAAGGTCTTTGCTTTCCTCTGTATCGCCCATATCCATATTGGTAAACAGGTCAACAACATCACCCAAAACACGCTTGTCCAAATCAGGGCTTGCGTAATTTTTAGGAAGAACATTTTTTAGGGTGGTATTTTCCTTTTCTATGGCTCTCATTGCGTCATCAATGACAGTTCCGATTTCAGGTGTATGAGCAGCAGACGCAATTTTGCTCCAACGAGCATCCTCCGGTACGAAGAAGATATTGTCCTCTGCGTATGCGTCCTTATCATCTTCAAACCCATCGCCCTCATCAACAAGCTGCTGATAGCGTTTTTCAAAAGCACTTGAAATGTAACGCAGGAAAATAAGACCTACGATAACCTTTCTGTATTCTGCTGCGGGGATATGTCCCCAAAGGACACACGCTGCGTCCCAAATCTGTTTTTCAAATCCGATATTAGCGTTATTTTCGGTAGCCATCTTTATCCTCCTGCTGTGAACATACAATAACTTGAAGTTGCGATAAGAATTGAATCTATGAATAGATACAATTATACGAATACAAGTATATCATATTTTAACAACCAATACAAACTTTTTTGTTAATTGTACAAATAATGGTACAGGTAATAAATCCTCATCTATATAAACGGTGAGGATTTTTGTTTTTCAAAATAATATGTAAATTTTCTTTCAAAACACATCAACAAATCTTGAATTTTTCTCTGTATTATAGAGGGGTATTTTTTGCTGTTGTGAAATCAAATGTAAACAAGGTGTAAAGATTTTTGAAAAACACCCGAACAAAATTAAAATTTTTCTCCGTATAGTAGAGGGACTTTTTTGGGTGAGTTTTTGTTTTCGAATTTCGTTTCATTTTTTCTTTTTGAAAAAGTATCTCTCTAATAATACGAAAGGAGGCAGCGCAATGAAAGAAAACTATAAAAGTTTTGATGAGTTACCGATGATGATATCGGTGTCGCAGGTTGCAAAGGTACTTGGAATTTCTCGCACAAGGTCGTATGAGCTTGTCAATGAAAAAGGATTTCCAAAAATAAAAATCGGCACAAGAATTGTTGTGCCGAAAGATGAATTCAAGTTGTGGATT
>CAVKLC010000025.1:0-32033 GCA_963657005.1 bacterium
ACCGATTAAGCCTCCCTTGTAAAGGGAGGTGATTGCGAAAGCAATCGGAGGGATTTATATTATAGGGGGCGAACTGCGTTCGCCAGCCAATCCCTCAGTCAACAAGTTGACAGCTCCCTTTGCAAGGGAGCCATAAACTATAATTTACATGACAAAAGGAGAGCCTTTCGGTTCTCCTTTTCTTTTGCTTATTTAGTTTTAACTGTCTTAGCCTTTGACCAAGAGGAGTAAACTTTCTTGCCGTCAACTGTTTTATATGTACGAATACGAACATAATATTTCTTCTTAGCCTTGAGTTTTTTAATAGTTGTTTTGGTAGTCTTTTGCTTCTTGATTGTTACGGTTTTCTTGTTTTTCTTAAACTTTTTATCAGTCGCAAGCTGAATTTGATAGCCCTTAACACCGCTTACCTTTGCCCAAGTGAAAGAAATTGCTTTCTTTGAGCCTGTTACTTTTTTAAACTTTGCAGATTTAGGCTTTGAAGTGGTTTTTGAAGCAGATTTAGTGGTTGAATTATCGTTATAATACACATAATGAGTATATGTGTATGTATATGTACCGTTATCATTTGAATTATTTGAAGAAGTAGTCGGAGCAGATGTAGGCTCGGCAGTTGTAGGTTCAACATAATTTGGATTTTTTTCACCGCATCTTTTACAATATTGTGCATTATCCGAAAAATCGTGACCGAGTGCAGGGGATGTATAGTCAGGTCCAATGTAACCATCTTTGACCCAAAAATGATTTTCATAGTTATAGAATTGATAATTGCAAACAGTACACTTATAATCGGTATATTCACCTTTTGTACAAGTAGCCGCATGATAAGTAGAAACTAATGAATGCCCGGTAGCATTAAAATGAATAGGAGTTGAATTATTAACTATAATATCGTTACCAACAGAAGAAATATTAACTTTACTCCAATTTTCTTTTGATGAATTATAATGAACAAACGGACATTCAGAATAAATATTTTCATTTTTTACATTAAGAAATGCATTTTCACCTATTTTTTGTATTCCTGAGCCAAAACGCACTTCTTGTAAATGCGACAAACCATTGAAAGCATTAGCTTCTATCGTTATAACAGAATCGGAAAATGACATTTCACGCAACAACCAACTATTGCCGCAAAATACATCATTTTCTATTACTTTTACTCCGTCACCGACGGTGAAAGTGCGAACATTTCTTGTTTGATTATCACCAGAACCGCCTTTAAATGCGTACTCAATAACATTGTTAACACCTGAAATATTTATATCAACAATGTATTTTGCCAAGCCGCAATCACCGCGCCAAGGTCTTGAGGTAACATCACCCGAGCCGTAAATTTTAAATTCACCGGTTTCTTTATTAAGCGACCAATACGCATTAGGACCGCAAGAACCGCCGACAGTATCGGCATAGGCTGTTAAATTAAGCCCTGCAGTTATGCCAAGAAGCATAGTGAGAGAAAGAAGAATTGATAGAAATTTTTTCATATATTTACCTCCTAAAAACAACAGTATATTTAGGATATCATCAAGGTATATTAAAGTAAACAAACTCTGCGTGTATTGCTTCATTTACGGTGCGAATTGCACAACAAAAATATTCAGCAAATAAAAAAGGGTAGCGGATGAACCGTTACCCTTTAATGTTTTTATAAAATTAGTTTTCAGGAGTGTAGAAATCAACGAGTTTTGCAAGTTTATTATACTTCTCGATTGAATTTTCAGCCGCAATACTGAAGAGTTCCTCAGCCTTGCCCGGGAATGAACGCTTGAGAGCGGAATATCTTGTTTCACCCTCGATAAATTCAACATAGTCGGCAGTAGGAGCCTTGCTGTCGAGTGAGAATGGGTTCTTGCCCTGTTCTGCAAGTGACGGGTTGAATCTGAAGAGATTCCAATAACCTGCCATAACAGCTTTCTTCTGCTCAGCCTGGTTAAACGGCATCTTGATACCGTGGTTGATACAAGGAGCATAGCAGATAATAAGTGACGGACCGTTATAAGCAGCAGCTTCCTGGAATGCCTTGAGGCACTGAGCCGCATTTGCGCCCATAGCAACCTGAGCAACATAAACATAGCCGTAGCTCATTGCGATTTGAGCAAGGTCTTTCTTCTTAACAACCTTACCTGAAGCGGCAAACTTAGCAACTGCACCTGTTGGAGTAGCCTTAGAAGCCTGACCGCCGGTGTTAGAATAAACTTCTGTATCAAATACTACGATATTAACATCCTGATTTTGAGCGATAACATGGTCAAGACCGCCGAAACCGATATCGTAAGCCCAACCGTCACCGCCGAAGATGAACTGATACTTCTTAGCCGCATAGTCCTTATCTTTAAGGAAGTCAAGCTTAGCGTCGTTTGCTTCGCCGTCAAGGTTTGCATTTTCAAGAGCGGCAATAAGAGCGTCGGAAGCTTCTGTATTGGTAGCGGCGTCGTCATAAGTGTCAAGCCAAGCCTGAACTTCGTTTGCAACCGAAGTGTTAAGAAGAACTTCAGCATCTACCAAAAGTCTTTCACGAATTTGCTTTTGAGCAAGCATCATACCGTAACCGAACTCGGCATTATCCTCAAAGAGTGAGTTTGACCAAGCAGGACCGTGACCCTTTTTGTCAACCGTATAAGGAGTTGACGGAGCAGAACCACCCCAAATTGAAGAACAACCGGTAGCGTTTGCAATGTACATTCTGTCGCCGTAAAGCTGAGTAGCAAGCTTAGCATACGGTGTTTCGCCACAGCCTGCGCAAGCGCCTGAGAATTCAAGGTATGGCTTTCTGTACTGAACGCCGATTGTATTATTTGTAAGAACTTCCGGCTTAGCGTCAATCTCTGAAAGAGCGTCATAAATCGGCTGAGATTTAAGCTGGGATGCGATAGGTTTCATAGTAAGTGACTTTGTTGGGCAAACATTTGCACAAGAGCCGCAACCTGTACAGTCAAGAGTTGAAACGATAATAGCGTACTGATAATCAGTCTTTTTATGCTTAACCATCGGTGTACCCTCAGGTGTATTTTTAGCTTCTTCTTCATTAAGGCAAACAGGGCGAATTACTGCGTGAGGGCAAACCATTGAGCAAAGGTTACACTGTGCACACTTTGTACCGTCCCATTCAGGAACAGAAATTGCAATACCTCTCTTTTCAAATGCGGCAGAACCCTGCGGATAAACACCGTCGGCACGCTCAACAAACTTTGAAACAGGCAAATCGTCGCCGTGAAGACGGTCGATAGGATGAAGAATATTTTTAACAAAGTCTTTCATTTCAGGACGATTTGTAGGAATAACAAGTTCCTTTTCCTCGTCAACTGCATTCTTCCAAGAATCAGGAACATCAATCTTAACTACTTCCTTAGAACCGCGGTCAATACCGTTACAGTTAGCGTTAACGATTGCTTCACCCTTCTTAGAGAACTTTTTAACAACGGCTTTCTTCATAAGTTCAATAGCCTTGTCAACAGGAATGATGTTGGCAATGGTAAAGAATGCAGACTGAAGAATTGTTGAAGCTCTGCCCGGAAGACCGACTTCCTCAGCAATTTTGATACCGTTGATAGTGTAGAAATTAATATTATTTTCAGCAATATATCTCTTCATCTTGGCAGGAAGCTGCTTGTCAAGTTCTTCAGGTGACCAAATACAGTTGAGAAGGAAAGTACCGCCCGGTACGATATCCTGAACCATATCATACTTTGTTACATATGAAGGGTTATGGCAAGCTACAAAATTAGCCTTGTTGATAAGATATGTTGAAGTAATCGGAGATGAACCGAAACGAAGGTGAGATACGGTAATACCGCCCGACTTCTTTGAATCGTAGAAGAAGTAACCCTGAGCGTACATATCTGTGTTATCGCCGATAATCTTGATAGAGTCTTTATTTGCACCTACTGTACCGTCGGAGCCAAGACCCCAGAACTTACAAGAAGTTGTACCCTTTGGTGTTGTGTCAGGACTTTCGGTAACATCAAGAGAAAGGTTAGTAACATCATCTGTGATTGAAAGAGTAAACTCAGTCTTAGGATTTTCAGCTTTCATATTATTATAAACAGAAATGATATGAGCAGGAAGTGTATCCTTAGAGCCGAGACCGTAACGACCGCCGTAAACAGGAACATCACTAAACTTAGAATTCTTGAGAGCCGCAACAACATCAAGGAAAAGAGGCTCACCGAGTGAACCCGGCTCCTTAGTTCTGTCGATAACAGAAATAGTTTTAACGCTGTCAGGAATAACATCAATAAGATGCTTAACAGAGAAAGGTCTGTAAAGGTGAACCTTAATCATACCAACCTTTTCTCCCCTTGCGTTAAGGAAGTCAACTGTTTCCTTAACAGTGTCGCAAACAGAACCCATTGCTACAATAATTCTCTGCGCATCTTCTGCGCCGTAGTAGTTGAAAAGCTTATAGTCTGTGCCGAGCTTTTCGTTTACCATATTCATATACATTTCAGTTGTAGCAACAGCGTCGTTATAATACTTATTGCAAGCTTCACGGTGCTGGAAGAAGATATCACTGTTTTCGGCAGAACCGCGAAGAACAGGTCTTTCAGGGTTGAGCGCTCTTGCACGGAAAGCCTGAACATCGTCCATATCTACCATAGATTTAAGGTCGTCATAGTCCCAAACCTCAATCTTTTGAATTTCGTGAGAAGTACGGAAACCGTCAAAGAAATGAAGAAACGGTACTCTGCTCTTAAGAGTTGAAAGGTGAGCCACTGCACCGAGGTCCATAACCTCCTGAACATTAGCCGAGCAAAGCATTGCATAACCTGTTTGACGGCAAGCCATAACATCGGAATGGTCACCAAAAATATTAAGTGCGTGAGTAGATACACAACGGGCAGATACATGGATAACCGACGGAATAAGTTCACCGGCAATCTTGTACATATTAGGAATCATAAGTAAAAGTCCCTGAGATGCTGTGTATGTTGTGGTAAGCGCACCTGCTGAAAGTGAGCCGTGAACTGCACCTGCTGCGCCACCCTCAGACTCCATTTCAGCCACACGAACAGTTTGTCCGAAAATATTTTTTACTCCTCTTGCTGCCATAGCATCTGTTTCCTCAGCCATATTTGATGACGGAGTAATAGGATAAATAGCAGCGACCTCTGTAAACGCATAACTTACATGTGCCGCAGCACTGTTACCGTCCATGGTCTTTTTCTTTCTTGCCATAATTTTCCTCCCTAAAGTTAAAATCAATCGTAATTGATAAGTAAAAATGTGATAAATATAGATTAGCAAGCGAACACAGTTCGCCCCTACAATAATATATAATCAAAAAAATCACCGTATAGGCTAACATTGTTAGCCCGTCAAACTATAATCACATATATAAGTAATGTGTTTCACGCACACTACTGTACAATTTTAATTATATCATATATTTTTTTTAATTCAACAAGATTTTGTTATCATTAAACCGCTTTTAATCAAGAGATTCATCGTCACCGTTTATCATTCCGATACCTGTAAGCGGGGTGATTGTAACCTCGGTTTCATTCGACTTAACTGTAACATTGTTATTTTTAATATTATCTTTACCTGAAAAATTGAGCAAATTAACTGTTATGCTTACATCGCCTTTTACATTTTCAATAGTGCAATTAACTGTTGTTTTACCGTCAAGTTTTGCAGTTTTATAATCAATTTCTTTTTTTGAATTATCAGGGTCTGCAAACATAACATAATCGGCTTTATCGTCACCTGCTGTTTTATAGCTGATTTTAACTCGTGCTTCTTCATCATTATAAAAAGGCAAAACAACCTTAACCTTAATGTCACGCTTTTTAGGTTTTTCTGTAGTTGCAGGCTTTGTTGTGGTTGGTTTTGTGGTTGTAGTCGTTGTATCTTTTTTAGTTGTTGCGTCGCCTTTTTTGGTAGTAGATTGAGAAGCGCCTGAAGTGGAAACTGACGCAGCATTGTTTTGAGTTTTACCGCCGGTTGTAAGCTCTGCAGCGTTTGAACTTTGCTCGCCGCTTGATTTATCCGCCGATTTTGTGGTTTTTACAGAAGTTGAAGAACTGCTCTTTTTAGTAGTTTCAGCATTTGAAGCTGAAGAAGACTTGTCAGTTTTGCTTGACGCTTTCTTAGTTGTTGAAGCGTCAGCAGCAGTTGAAGTTGACGAAGTATCGGTTTGGCTTGAAGACACAACAGTTGTTTCACCGTCTGTTGTGATAATTTCAGTAACCACTTCGCCGTTACTGTTTGTTACCGTTTCACCTTGCTCGTTTGTAACGGGAACTGTAGCTTCGGTTTCCTTATACTTTTTTGAAGAACAGGCAGAAAACGCAAATACCATTGATATAACTGTTAATACAGCAATTATTTTTTTCATATAAAACACCCTTAAAATTAATTATATAAACATATTAAATGATGCATCGCTCGGCATTCTCCAGTCCCCTCTCGGGCTTAAAGAAACGGATCCGACTTTTGGTGAATCGGGGATGCAAGAACGCTTAAACTGGCTGATAAAAAAGCGTCTTGTAAATACAGCAAGCCATTTGTTAACGGTTTGCTCGTCATATTTTCCGTCAAAAGCCTTTAATGCCAAGAGCGCAAGCTTTTCCTTTTCATAACCGAAGCGAACGAAGTTATACAAAAAGAAATCGTGAAGCTCATAAGGACCGATATTATCCTCTGTTTTTTGAGCGATATTACCGTTTTCGTCAGGCGGTAAAAGCTCCGGCGAAACCGGGGTATCAAGCACATCAAAAAGGATATCCGCTGTTTTTTTATTGCTTACATTTGCAACATATTCAACGAGATATTTAACAAGCGTTTTAGGAACGGAAGCGTTAACACCGTACATACTCATATGGTCGCCGTTGTAAGTGCACCAACCCATTGCAAGTTCGCTCAAATCACCCGTACCAACAAGAAGTTTGCCGTGCTTATTTGCAAGGTCAAAAAGAATTTGAGTTCTCTCCCTTGCCTGCGTATTTTCATAGGTGATATCCTTAATCTCACTGTCGTGCTCAATATCTTTCATATGCAAAATGCAAGCGTCTTTAATGCTTATTTCCTTAATCGTAACGCCAAGCGATTTCATAAGGTCGATTGCGTTTTGATATGTTCTGTCAGTTGTGCCGAAACCGGGCATAGTCACACCGAGGATATCACTGTTGCTCTTGCCCAAAAGCTTCATAGCCTCAACACTTACAAGAAGCGCAAGGGTTGAATCAAGACCGCCGGAAATACCGACAACCACACCGCTTGAACCTACATGCTCAATTCTCTTTGCAAGGCCCGAAGCCTGAATAGCAAAAATTTCTCTGCACCTGAGCGCACGCTCACTTTCATTACCGGGAACGAACGGAGCCGGGTCAACATACCTGAATGAAATATCGTTATTTTTGTTTTCAACATTAAGCTTAACTAAATCAACTTCGCCGCTCTTATTTTCAAAAGACATATTGTTTCTGCGCTGAGTGTTAAGCTTTTGAATATCAACATCTGCGACGGTTAAAACATTATCCCTCAAAAATCTTTCGCCCTCACTAAGTACCGCACCGTTTTCGCAAACAAAGGTTGCACCACTAAAAACAAGGTCAGTCGTGCTTTCATAAACAGAAGAAGCGGAATAAATATATGCGCAAACGCACCTTGCAGATTGGTTAGAAACAAGGTCACGCCTGTACTGTGCCTTTGAAACATATTCATCACTTGCAGAAAGATTGGCAATAACATTTGCGCCGCTTAAAGCAAGCGAACTGCTCGGAGGGTTTGGCACCCATAAATCTTCGCAAAGTTCAATACCCAAAACAGCGCCATCGCCGAGGTCAAAAATCATATCGCCTATTTTTGTTTCATCGCCGGCATAAGTAATCGGCTGAGCAGAAGCAAAATCAAAGCCCGACGCAAACCATCTTTTTTCGTAAAATTCGTTATAATTTGCAAGGTGCTTTTTAGGCACGATACCCTTAACGCCGTCTTTATCAATCACAACTGCGCAGTTATAAAGTTTATTAAAAAAAGAAATCGGAGCGCCGACAACAAGGACAATATTTTTATCCTTAACATAATCTTTTAAATCTGCCACCGCTCTTTCGCTTTGCTTAATCAGTACATTTGTAAAAAACAAATCAGCGCAAGTATAGCCTGTTATTGAAAGTTCCGGAGTAACAAGAAGCCTTACATCCTTACTCACCGCACTGTCAATCGCTTCTTTGATAACAGAAGTGTTAAAACTTATATCGGCAACTTTAAGTTTGAGCGAACTTGCCGCAGTTCTTAAAAAACCATAATTCATAGCATCACCATAGTAATTGTATATAAATATTATTAACTTAATATTGACAAGTCATTAAATCATTGTAATTTTAAACTTAAACGAAGTTGTTTCACCGGGTGCAAGAACTGTCATACCCCTTTTATGTTCAAAAGTGCCGTCCTCATCATTACAGCTTGCAAGACCTGTCCACGGTTCAAGCGCAACAAAAGGAGCATTGCCGACAGCAGACCAAACAAGAAGATTATTCATATCCTGATATTCAATCTTGATGCCTTTTCCGTTTTTGCCGATAAGAGTTGCACTCTTTGCCTCGCAGTTTTCAAAAATCAAAGCATCCTTTTCCTCAAACAAATCGTGTTTAAGTTCAAGCGTATTGCCGCCGTGAAGTTCGTCATACTTTTGACTCACATCAACAAGACCGCTGTAGTGGTCGGGGCGAAGGCAAGGTTTTGTAATATTTTTATCAAAGATAACTTTATAATCTTCAAACTTTTCGTCAGGGTCAATCGGGCAATTAAACGCAGGGTGACCGCCGATAACAAAAGGCAAATTATCAATACCGATATTGGTAATAATATATTCGTTTGTAACAGTATCGCCGACTATTGTATATTTGATTTTAAGTTCGTAATCAAACGGGAACTCCACTCTCGTTTCGTCACTGCTTTCCTGAACGAAAGTAACGCTGTTTTTACATTTTTCATAAACTTCAAATGGGTTAATTCTTGCAACGCCGTGGCGCTTCATTGTACACTTTTTGCCGAAAGCTTCCATTTCACCGTTTGGAAGCACACCGCAAATAGGAAAACAAACAGGTGCGTGACCTGCCCAAAACTCAGGGTTTCCCTGCCAAAGATATTCTGTATCATTTTTATCAAGCGAAATAAGCTGAGCACCGTCAAGTGAAAGGGTAGCAGAATTTTCGCCGCTTTTAATTTTAATTTCCATAGTATTATCCCACCTATATCAAAATATTTATACACATCAATTATAACTTATATATTTTTATATTGCAATATTGAAAATGCATATTACATAGTATATAATAGCAGTAATCTTATTGTTAAATATTTAGGAGATTAAGAATATGGATATTGAAAGCTATATTGAGCAGGCTGTTTTTGGCGAAAATGAACAGCACACTTGTTTTTACCAACTTATGTGGGACACATTTAAGGAAAACGGCTTTGTTATCACCGACGAAGACGGATATGAAATCGACAGTATTCTTAAAGCTACTGCAATTCAAAATCTTTTGGGCGAATTTATGTACAGGCTTTACGACGAAGTTAACGAAACAGGTCTTGAAGATGTTATCGACTATGTTGAAACAGCAGGTTTCAGCGAAGACGAATTAGCCGCTTACTGCGAAAATGAGCCTGAAATTGATGTTGACGAAGACGATTTTGAAACAACGGTTAAAAACGCTCTTGACTACACAACCGAAATCACGGCTGACAAAATGCTTGAAGAATTTTCACCGGAAGACATTTTTGATTTGATGTTTACCGCAACTTATGCATTTGAGCAGGACTTCACTTTTGACTTTGAAGATTACGAGGAAATGCAAGCATTTATTGACACAAAACAAGACCAGCTTGATAACTACAAAGAAGAATATCCGTCAGTACTCAGTTGGATAGAATCAGGAATGATTTGCTAAGTCCAAATAAATCGTATTTTCGTAGGGGCGAATATCATTCGCCCGTTTTCATTCTTTTATAAAAAAATATCCCTGACAAATTAAATGTCAGGGGTATTTTTTATTCTTCGTCGCTGGAGAGTTTAAGAACTGCGAGGAATGCTTCCTGCGGAACTTCAACCTGACCGAACTGGCGCATACGCTTTTTACCCTCTTTTTGCTTTTCAAGAAGCTTCTTTTTACGGGTAACATCGCCGCCGTAACACTTTGCAAGCACATCCTTGCGAAGCGCTTTAACGGTTTCTCTTGCGATAACCTTACCGCCGATTGCAACCTGAATAGGAATTTCAAACAAATGGCGAGGAATATGCTTTTTAAGCTGTTCTGCAATTCTTCTTGCTCTTGCATACGCTTTTTCACGGTGAATGATAAATGACAAAGCGTCGATAATATCGCCGTTCAAAAGAACATCAACTTTGCAAAGGTCGCTCTTTCTATACTCGTAAAGTTCGTAGTCAAATGAAGCGTAGCCACGGGTTCTTGATTTTAAATCGTCGAAAAAATCATAAATAATTTCATTAAGCGGCATTTCATAATGGATGTCAACACGGTCGGTGGTGATATATTTCATATCCTTAAAAATACCGCGCCTGTCTTGGCACATATCCATAACAGTGCCCACATAATCGCTCGGAACATAAATATATGCGTTTGCAAACGGTTCTTCGCAATAATCGATATATGCAGGGTCCGGATAATTTGTCGGGTTGTCAATTTCAATCATAGAGCTGTCGGTCATATAAATTTTATAAACAACACTCGGAACGGTAGTAATAAGGTCAAGATTATATTCACGCTCAAGCCTTTCCTGAATAATTTCAAGGTGCAAAAGACCGAGGAAGCCGCAACGAAAGCCAAAACCGAGAGCACCCGAAGTTTCAGGTTCATATGAAAGTGAGGCATCGTTTAACTGAAGCTTTTCAAGTGCGTCACGCAAATTTTCATAATCGGCACCGTCGGCAGGATAAACACCGCAGAATACCATTGGGTTAACCTTACGATAACCCGGCAAAGCTTCAGGCGCAGGGTTAGTGGCAAGAGTAACGGTATCACCCACTCTTGCGTCGCCTACAGTTTTGATTGAAGCGGTAATATAACCGACTTCACCGGCGCAAAGTTCGTCAGCCTTATCAAGCGAAGTTGCACGCATATAACCTACTTCAACAACGGTAAATTCAGCACCCGTTGCCATCATACGCATGGTGTCGCCCGCTTTAATTTTGCCGTCCATAATTCTTACATAAACGATAACGCCGCGATAAGAATCGTAAACAGAATCGAATATAAGCGCTTTAAGAGGCTTGTTGTCATCGCCTTGCGGCGGCTTAATCTCATTAACTATATATTCAAGTACTTCTTCAACATTTTCGCCTGTTTTAGCGCTCACCCTCGGTGCGTCCATACAAGGAATACCGATAACATCCTCAACTTCCTTTGCCACCCTTTCAGGGTCAGCGGCAGGCAAGTCAATCTTGTTAATTACAGGCAAAATATCAAGGTCGTGGTCAAGTGCCAAATAGGTATTTGCAAGAGTTTGAGCCTCAACACCCTGCGAAGCGTCAACTATTAAAATTGCACCCTCGCAAGCCGCAAGCGAGCGGGAAACCTCATAGTTAAAATCAACATGACCCGGAGTATCAATAAGATTGAATTCGTAAAGTTCTCCGTTTTTTGCAGTATAATCAAGCTTAACTGCGTGCGCCTTAATAGTTATGCCGCGCTCACGCTCAAGGTCCATATCGTCAAGTATTTGTTCTTGCATATCACGCTTGGCAACGGAACTTGTAAGTTCAAGAAGCCTGTCCGCAAGAGTTGATTTACCGTGGTCGATATGGGCAATAATTGAAAAATTTCTGATATGGTCTTTACTTACTGACAAAGTTTTTATCCTCTCAACTGTTTTTATTTTCTTCTTTAACCGATTGTTTCAAAAGCTTAATATCCTTTTTAATTCTTTTGCTTGAACGGAAAAGTCTGTCAAAAAGGCGGATAATATAATAAATCGCAAGCAAATACGATTTTTTTTGCAAAATCGGATAAGTCCTTTTCATATAAGCTTTTGACGGGAATACTTTTGACATATAGTATTTTGACACGGAAGCTTCGCCGTGCTTTGCCTTATATTCTTCATAATAAAGCTTAGGACCTGCCGAACCACCGCTGCCGTAAACGCCGAAAGAAAGCGATTCGTTAACAAATATAAGCTGCTCGTCCGTTATTTCTTTATCGTCAAAAATGGCATAACAAACGCTTCTTACATTAAATTCAAACTCGGTAAGTCCCATTTTTGAAAGCTTAGTTTCAATATATTTTTTATCAAGCTCGTTTGAAAGCTTTGTAAGCAAAACATAAATATCGGCGAAAAATCTTATACCGAAACCACCCAAAATATAATGCTTAAACATATGAGCAACGGAATGAAGATAAAGATCGCTTGCACTCATATGATATTCGCACTTTTTCTTTTCATCCTGTGTTGCATTATCCCAAACATCGGAAAAATCAGGACAAAAATCGTGTTCTTCAAAAAAAAGCTGCCTGTGCCATTCAAATGTATAATAGGGCTTTTTGAAAAAGTCGTCGGAATTTTCACTGTTTGACACAATGGCATAGCCGCGATTTTTCATAATTGCCGTGATTTTGCTTCTGTTTTTTTCATCATAAAGAAGGTCAAAATCACTCATTTGGCGCATTTTTTGAAGCGGGTAATAATCTCTTATAACTCCGCCTTTAAGAAGCATATATCTTATGCCCTGCTTTTCAAGCTCTTTTTCAATTTCTTCAAGCTCGTTTTTCATCGCAATCATACGAACAAGTTCATTTTGAGAATAAAAAACAAGTTCCTGCGCTTGCTCGGGCGGAATATTGATTTTATTAATGATAGGCACTATCGTAGAATATACCTGCTGCTTTTTTGAAAGTTCAACAAGCTTCGCCCAGTCAAGACCTTCCGGCACATTCGGCATTGCTTCGCCTTTGAGCGCACTTTTAAGCAAAGATACAAGATATTCACTTTCAAGCGATGAGTATTTCATAATTATTCCTCAATAAGATTTTTAGATTTAAGAAGATTTAAAAGTTCGTTTACATCTGCTCTTGCAGTATTTTCATCAACATCGTATTTATCGGTCATTGCCTTAACAATGCTGTCCTCACTCTGTTCTTCTTTAAGAAGTTCAAAAATAAATGCGGCGGTAGCATTGTTTTTAATAAGACCGTTAAATTTCTTTGCGGCTTCACCTGTTGCAATAGCAAAGCTTTCACCGTCTATTGAATTTGTAACGATACCGTTTTTAAGTTTCATATATATCACCTTTTAAATTATTTATCTTTTTCGATTAAAGCAACCGATTCAACATGAGGGGTGCGCGGGAACATATCAACGGCGCAGAGTCTCTTGGTTTTATAGCCTTTACCCTCAAGTATATTCAAATCTCTTGCAAGGGTCGAACTGTCGCACGACACATAAACTATCCTTTTCGGGTTCATTTCATAAACAGTTTCAAACAGTGAAGCGTCACACCCTTTCCTCGGTGGGTCAACGATGACAACATCGGGTTTAATACCGTCTTTTTTCAAAATCTCGGCACCTTTTGGCGCGTCGGCGCAAATAAACCTTGCATTTGTTATACCGTTAATTTCGGCATTGATTTTTGCATTTTGAATAGCCTGCGGTATAATCTCAATTCCGATAAGATTCTTAACCTTATCAGCCATGGTAAGACCGATTGTACCAACCCCACAGTACAAATCAAGGAGCGTTTCTTCCCCACTCAAATTTGCATACTCGCACACTTTTTGATAAAGCTTTTCACACTGATTATGGTTAACCTGATAGAAAGAATTGGGTGAAATGACAAACTTTTTACCAAGCAAAATATCGCTGATATTGTCCTCGCCCCAAATGGTAACGCTCTTTTTGCCGAGAATTACATTTGACTTTTCACGATTGATATTAACCACAACCGATTTTAAACCGGCAATTTTTTCTTTAAGAAGCGACACCAAAAGTTCGCTTTGAGGGAGCGTGTTACCGTTAATAACGGCGCAAGCCATAACTTCACCGCTTGCATAGCCCTTGCGAAAATAGATATGGCGAAGAAGACCCTTGCCGCTGTTTTCATCATAAGAAGTGATATTTGCCTTATCGCACCAAGCGGCGAATGCTTCAATACCGCACTTAAATTCTTCAGGCTGAAGCAGGCAGTCGTCGCAACAAATTATCCTATGGCTTTTATAAGCGTAAAAGCCTGCGAAAAGTTCGCCGTCGCAAATTGAAACGGGATACTGCGCTTTATTGCGGTAGCGCTCGGTTTCATTCGCGCCGATAATTTCTTCAACTTCAATGTCAATCTTGCCGATTCTTGAAACAGCGTCCTGAACCCTACTTTTTTTGAAGTTCAGTTCTTCCTCATAGCTGACATTTCTAAAGGAACAGCCGCCACATTTATCCGAATATTTGCAGTCGCTTTCCATCCTGTTTTTCGACGGCTTAACAATTTCTTTAACTATACCTATGGCATAATTTTTAGAAGTTTTAATAATATGGGCAATTATTTCGTCACCGGGAACAGTGCCCCTTACAAACACGGCAAAACCGTCATAACGACCGATACCGCTGCCCTCGGATGTAAGAGCGTCAATATTTAGTTTTATATCGTCATTTTTTTGCAGTTTCACCTACATCACCAAAATATATAATACCATATATTAATACAAATATAAAGTATTTTTTGTGAACATTTTTATACAAAACAAAAGCGAATTCAAGAAATTGATCTCAAATTCGCTATTTTTTTATTTTGCAAGTATATTTGCATTTCTTTCAAGGACTTCAACTGCGTCTGCGCCGCACTTTTTTATTATCGCCTTTACACCAGTTTCAAAATCTGGTCTGCGGGAAGACAGGTTGTGGCAGTCGGAGCCGATAAGATGAATTCTTCCGCTTTCAAGATACTTAAAAAGCCTCTTCCTCACCGAACGGGAGGAATCGACAAAAGAACTGACATTAACCTGCACAATACAACCCATTTCAATATAGCTGTCGAGCAAATCGCCGTCATCCATAAAAGCGGGATACCTTTCAATATGAGCCAAAATAGGCTTAATTCCATAATCATAATTAAGGCTCAAAAGCCTGTCGTAAATTTCCTGCGAAAAATTGCAACTGAAAGGATGCTCAATAAGTGCATAGTCGGTATTGCCGATTTTAAGAGCGTCAAGGTTGGAATTATTCAAAAGATATTTCGTTATGTAAACCTCGGCTGCCGGTATAAGCTTCGGGCTTCCCGGCGGCAATGACTTTTCAAGAAGATGAAGCGCATTGTCACGCCTTGCAACAAAATCTTCATAGCTGATTGAATCGGAATAATAGTGCGGAGTTAATACAATCGCCTTTGTGCCCTGCGACTGCAAAGCTTCAATCATTTTAAGACTTGTTTCAACATCGGGTGAACCGTCGTCAATGCCGGGTAATATATGGCTGTGTACTTCAACAAGATTTTCAATCATCTTATCACACCTAAAAATTAATATCTTGGGTCGTATCGTCCGTAATCGTATCCACGGTAATCGCCGTAGCCGTAGTAACCGTAATAATCCCTACCCTTTGAGCCGTAGCCGCTGTAGTTGTAAGAATTATACGGAGTATCGCCGCCTTTACCTGCTTTAGACTCAACAAAGTTAACAACGAAGCCTAAAATCTTCGCATCAATAAATTCGAGTGAAGAAAGCACTTTTTGAAGTTCAGGATGAGTGGTTTTGTTATTGCGAACAACAAGAACAATACCGTCCGACTGACGGATAAGCGGAAGCGCATCGGAAACAACATTAAGCGGCGGAGTATCAATAATAATATAGTCAAAATCTTTGCTTACGCTGTTTAAAAAATCTCTCATAAAATCCGAGCCGAGAAGTTCAGCCGGGTTAGGCGGAATATTGCCTGCGCAGATAATTGAAAGATTTTCATACTTGGTAGGGTGCATAATGCCGAAAATGTCGGTTTTATGCTTGCCTGAAATAGTATCGCTCAAATAATTTGTAAGACCCGGAGCGTTTGGAAGTGAAAAATACTGATGAATCTTAGGCTTACGAAGGTCGGCATCGATAAGAAGCACTCTTTGGTCTGCCTGAGAAATGGTAGCGGCAAGATTTACCGTGGTTGTTGTTTTACCTTCGCTCGGAAGAGAAGACGAAACAACAATAATCTTACAACCCTTTTTAACTACCGAAAACATAATATTCGCTCTGATAGTTTTATATGACTCCTCAATTCTAAATTTTAAATCGGTTGGAATTTGAGCGTCATCAATAAGCATACGGGAGGAATGAGGTAAAATCTTTTTTTCTTTTTTCTTAGCCATTTACAACTTCCTCCTTTTTAGTATTACGCTTTTTTGATTTTTTGTTGCTGATTTCAAATTCAGGTATAGTACCGAGAACCGGAATATTGTACCTGTCGGTAAGACCCTCGCTTGACTTAATGCGAACATCAAGAAGGTCACGCAAAATTATATATACAACGGCAATAACTGCGCCGGCAACAAAACCGATAGCGGTTTTTTGAACAATACCCATACCGTTGGCACCTGAAGCTTCAATAGCCGCATCTTCAACCGAAGCGTTGAGAAGACCGTTATTTTTAGTTTCCATAACTTCAGGAACGGTTTTTTCAAGCTGGTGAGCAATTTGGTAAGCAGTTGCGCTGTCATTGGTTGTAACCGTCATAATCATAATAGCCGTATCTTCCTTAGTTGTGATAGAAAGAGCACCTTTGATGTTTTTGTATGTATAATTTGTTGAATACTCATCGTTGAGTTCCTGCGCAACCTTTTCGCTGAACTCATTAGTATTAAACATTTCGGTATAAGTTTCGAGCATTTGCATAGCGTAGTTCATTTTGCTGGTGTTACTTACCGCATTTCTTGACTGAGTTGAATCGGAAAGTTCCTGTTGCGATTCAACCGCATATACAAAAAACTTAACGCTCGATGAATATGTTTGGCTTGCAAAATTAGCGGCATAAACATAAACTACAAGAGCACCTATAATGCAAAAAACAGCCACAAGTTTCCACTTTTTAAGCACAAGCTTTAACATTTTTTGCAAATCTATTTCTGTGTTCATACATTCTCCTCCGATAAGAAGCTTTTATTTTTTATTATAGTAGATATAATACATTGAAACGGTTTATTTGTCAACAAAGATATTTATGTTTTTGACATAAAAATAAGTATTGACAAAACTTATTAAATAGCAGATAATGAAATGCGAATTATTTATATTTTAGGAAAGGAGTTTTTTATGACAGAAAACAAAATCAAAATGCCTGTTTGGGGTCCGTACTCTAAAAAATATATGGGCATTTCAAAAATAATTAAAGAACTTGCAGACAAAGGCGCAAGATACGATTTTTCTATCCACCCTACCCTTTGGAACAGTTCAACGCCTGTACCTAATGTTACAGTGCCGTCTAACTACCATTTGTGGAGTTGCAAAAACGACTACACATTTTACTCTTACAGATATGAGCTTATGTGGAAAGATCAGGTTTATGCCGACATTTCTTTTTCAAAAGCAGATGACGACGCATACCTAATGAGGTGTGAAATCTTTAATAACACTTCTCTTTCTCAAAATTGTATTTTAAATATATTTGCATCTCTTGAATTTCCTCACCCTACTTATTGCGAAGTAAGTGTACCGAGCGGTGCGATACTTAAAACAGCAAACGACTATGTTAACTACACTTATGCGGTTGACAGACCGTGGGACGAGGAAAACCCTGACGGTATGTTTAAAGGAATGTTTGCGGACAAAGACTTTTACCTTGGCAAAGGTCTCGGCGACAGATGCGAAAACTACCATGTTCACTTTTTAAATCTTCAGCCTTTCGGTTGCGTTAAAGGCGACAAAGTTTCTTACTCGTTTGAGGAAAACGATATTAAAGACCCTATTATCGCAGTAAGGTACAAAAGTGCTACCGACGGTGACGTTGAATTTGATATGAACGGCAGTAAAGTCACATTTCCTCACAGTGATGAACTAGCAATAACTTACATTCCTTATATGAAGAGTTTCACTCTTGAAAGCCTCGGCACGGCGGGAATTGAGCTTGACTTTTTATGCGTGGTCGAGGAAAGCCGCAAAGACGAAATCAAATGCGTAAACAAACCTCAGCCTTATATGCCTGAAGTTGAAACAAAAGTGCTTGAAAAAGGTCATATTACAAAGCTTACATACGACTGCATTGACAATCCGTTTTATATTCTCACAAACAACAAGAATACGCGTGAGAGGAAGCTTGATTCGGGTTGCCTTGAAGACGCGCTTATCAACAGACTTTCAAACGGCGACCACACTTATGACGAGCTTAGAGAAACTTTTTCCGGTTCTTTCCAAAGAAAGCACAGCGACGACGGTTTCTTCCACAACTCGCTTGTAAAGTCAATTTTCATTGAGCCTAACACTTCTCATATTGAATATGTTATGCTTTCTCAGTCTGAGCCTAAACAGCTTTCAGACGAGGAGTACGAAGCAATTTATCAAAACGCAAAGAAAGGCAGTGAGCCTGCAAACTTTAACGAAGCAGGTAAAAAATACACTCTTTCAACCGAGATTCTCAAGTCTACTCTTTTGACAAATGTTGTTTACCCTGTTTACCGCCACGGCGAAAATGTTATTCACCACACACCGGGCAAGAGATGGGACAGCTTTTACACTTGGGACAGCGGTTTTATCGGTATGGGCTTGCTCGAGTTTTCGACTAAGATTTGCCAATACGCGCTTGATATGTATTTTTGCGATGATACAAACAAGGACTTCTGCTTCCTGCTTCACGGCTCGCTCGTTCCTACTCAGTTTGTGGAATATCTTGAACTTTTGAAGCGTACAAATGATAAGGAAAACCTTGCATTTCTTTATGACAAAGCTAAGCTTTACTATGAATTTTTGCGTGGCAGAACTCACAAGTCAACCGTTGATAAGTTTAACAACGGTCTTCTTACAACATATGACTACTGGTATTCTCACTGCGGTATGGACGACTACCCGGCTCAGGTTGAGATGATGAAAAGATATTCTCAAAAATACACCTGTCCTTGCCTTTCGACAGCGCAGATTATCCGTGCAGGCAAGATTATGAAAATGGTTGCAGATTCGCTCGGCAGATATGACGATATCAAAGTTTATGACGAAGATATTGAATATTCAACCAAGGCGCTCAACGACCTTGCCTGGGATGAAGAAAGCGGATATTTCGGCTACACCGAATATGACGAAAACGGCAATGTTAAAGGTATTATGAGAACCGAAGACGGCGAAAACTTTAACAAGGGTATGGACGGTGTTTACCCTATAGTTGCAGGCGCAGTTGAGGGCGAAAGGAAGCAAAGACTTCTTGAGCATATCAAAAATCCTAAAGAAATGTGGTCTGCCGCAGGTGTTTCCGCAGTTGATATGAGCGCATCGTATTACTTTGACGACGGATATTGGAACGGCAATGTTTGGATGAGTCACCAGTGGTTCATTTGGAAAACAATGCTTGACAACGGCGAAGCAGATTTTGCTTTCGACATTGCAAACCTTGCGCTTGATATGTGGAAAGATGAAACCGACTTTACATATAACACTTATGAATGTTTCGGCATTGCAACAAGACGCGGCGGTTGGTTCCACAACTTCGGCGGTCTTTCTGCACCTATTTGCATTTGGGCAAACGCTTACTACAAGCCGCAGACTGTTACAACAGGTTTTGATGTTTGGACAGACTATCAAAAAACTACGGACACAAGCGCCGAAATCAAGTTTAAATATTTTGGCAACTGTGACAAATATACTATGATTGTTACCCTCAGTGACAAGGCAGATTATGTTGCGCTTCTTGACGGAAAAGAGATTGAATTTAACGAAAGAAACAAAGGCAGCCTTGAATTCACATTTAGTAATGATATTAAATCGGGTATACTTAAAATTAAAGAAAAATAGGAGTAAAAAATGGGAAACAAAATTTACGGCAGTAATAACGAGCCACTTAAAATTCAATTTATAACCGATACTCATTATTACTCAAGAAAAGTCGGCACAAGCGGTAAAGCTTACAAAAAAGCCGAATCAAAATCACAAAAGGTTATTAAAGATACCGACCTTGTAATTAAAGCGGGTTTTGATATGCTTTGCGAGGACAAGTCAACCGACATTGTTGTTCTTGCAGGTGACACAACCCGTGACGGCGAAATTGAATCGCACAAGGAATTTATTGAAATGCTTCGCGACCTTAAAAAGCGCGGCAAGAGAGTTTATGTAATCACAGCTACTCACGACTTCCGTGACCGCGGCGTTGCAAACGGTTACGACGGCGACAAGCAGATTGAAGTTCCTGCAGTCGAGGACAGGCACGATTTGTGGGGTATGTACTATGAATTCGGTCCGAGTGAAGCTATTGCCACTCATCCCGATTCTATGAGCTATGTTGTACAGCTTGCACCGGGTTACCGTCTTTTCGCTCTTAACGACGACACTAATTACAAGCCGGAGGGTGAAAGAGGTTCAGGCTTCTCCGACGACTGTATGAACTGGATAATGGAACAGCTTGAGGATGCTAAGAAAAACGACCAGTTTGTTGTTGCCATGACCCATCACCCTATGATTGCTCCGTCACCTTTCTACGCTATTATCGGCAAAGGCGATATGCAAAGAAATCATGAAACCACAAGGCAGATTTTTGCAGATGCAGGTCTTTCCTGTATGCTCACGGGTCACACTCACATTCACGATATCAGCTATGTTGTAACGGATAAGGGCAACACATTTTATGACATTGCCTGCGGTGCTATGGTCGGCTGTCCTCCAACTATGCGTAATGTAACGCTTGACCCAAAGCACGGCAAAGTTAATGTTGAAACCGTTATGATTAAAGATGTTCCGGGTCTTGACACAAACGGCAAGCCTTTTGACGAATATATGAAAGGCTTCTTCTTCGGTATGATTGGCGAAATCGTTTGGGCAATGGGCAACGACATTGCCCGCCTTGCCGAAATGACGGACGCATTTTCAATTCCGGGAGAAAAGGTTAAAAAGCTTGCTTGGCTTATTAAACCCATCGGCAAATGGCTCAACAAGCTTACATTTAAGAAAGCTTGGAAGCTTTGCAAAAAAGAAAGCGGACTTAAAAAGGCTGACATTGCAGATATCGCAGACAATAAAGTTGTTGATTTCATTCTTGAACTTGTGCAAAATCTTTACTGTGGCGACTCGCCTTACGGTCCTGAAACAAGAGAATACAAAATCACCTGCGGTTTGCTTAATGTAATTGATTCATTCCTTGACACAATTCATTTGAATATAGGCAAATTCCTCAAAGGTGCTACAAGCGTTCGTTCACTCGTTGAACCGCTTCTTTGGAACCCAGGTTACTGCGACGCCGAAGCTTCGCTTCCTCTTTATCCGCTTTATGACGATGAAAACCCGGCGCCTAAAGAAGTATTTAAGCAAAAAGAATTTAACGATCCTGTTAAGAAAAGTAAAAAAGGTCCGCTCGTGCTCCTTATCTTAATTCTTATTGTTATACTTCTTCTTGCTGTCGTTGTAGGCCTTGTAGTTCTCGTTGTTTGGGCTGTTGTTGCAATTATTCACGCAATTTCAGGTACGGCAGCGCTCGGTTTATTATTTTCGTAAAAAACAAAAAATATATTGCAATAAAGTCTATTTGTTGCTATAATGTTAAAGGCTTATTAATTTTTTTACATTAAAGGAGTAAAATTATGGCAGACGAAAAGAAAAAATTCAGCCTTGGCGGTATTGATAATGCCGCTGCAGAAAAGGGTTCATTTATCAAGACTGTTTGGCAGCTTGTTAAGTTCCTCGTTGTTTCAGGACTTGTAACAATCATCCAGCTTGTTCTTGCAAATGTTCTCCCACTCATTTTTGACAGCGTAACAGCTACACTTCCGACTTTCCTTCAGGGTATTTTCAAGCCGGATGTAATCTTTGACGCTACTACAGCACAGGGCGCTAAGCAGATTGCTAAGTATGTTGTTGACGGTGTTGTTACTTGGGGTTATCTTCTTCCTTTCTTCCTTTCAAACCTTATTGCTAACATTTACGGTTTCTATCAGAATAAGAAGACTACATTCAAGTCTGACGCACCTTGGTACAACTTCGCTATCTACATTGTACTTATGATTGCGCTCATCCTCTTCTCAACTTGGTTCCAGGGTTGGCTCGTTGGTGTTATCGCAAAGGCTCCTTGGGCTTGGCTCAACGGTCTTGCAAGAACTATTGCAGGTTTGGCTGCAGGTTTTGTACAGATGGTAGTTCTCTTCCCTATGGAAAAATTTGTTCTTCTTAAAGAAAAGAAGAGCGACGAAGAAGCTAAGGCTTAATCTTAATACTACAAACCTTTTAAAGACTGCTGAGTAATCAGCAGTCTTTTTTTATATTACAGCGGGTCGTCAGGACGCCGACCCCTACAGAAGTCTAAAATTATAAGACTGCCGTAGGGGCGACCTGCGGTCGCATTTATAATGTTGCACCAGCCGTCAACCGATTGCAATTATAATTTGACGGTAAATTTATGTTGTGGTATAATATATATCGATTTTTGAAGGAGGCTGTCAAAAAATGAGAAAGATTATCTCTTTCATTTTAGCTGTAATTTTATCTTTTAGTTGTATATTTACCGCAATAACATCTTATGCCGATGACAGGGCACACATTGAGGACACGCTAAACGCACTTGAAACACAGGCAGGCTACATTCCGTTTCAATATTCAAGCGTTCAATATAATTGTTTTGGTTTTATAAGCGATGTTTGCGCAAAGCTTTACGGCGTTACATATAATAATGAAATTCAATCGGGAAACTACAGATTTGTGCACACGCAAAATTACTTTACAGTAGCGCAAACCACATTTCCCTACACTGCTGATATGACTACGCTCAGTAATTACGCACAAGGGCTTAAAGACTGGCTTTTCGCCAATGCGGCAATCGGCGATATTCTCCAAATAGGCTGTGCAAATGACGGATACAGCAAGAAGCACACCGTTCTTATTCAGCACATTGATGAAGAAAAAATTATGCTTTATCACGCAAATTACGCAACCGGCGGAGTATCTGCGGCAGTTTGCAGACTTGATACAATTTATTGGAACAGCTTTGTTTCAAGTCCTACAACTAATACAAAAGACTCGCTCAATTACCTTTTGGGTTCAAACTTTAAGCTTTCGGGCGGTCTTGGAATATCAATAAACCGTTATTCATTTTTGGAGCAAACATATCAACTTGATACGCTTTCAAAATACACTGCAAAAATTGCCAAAACCGAAAGGAGCAGCTCAACTGCAATTAAAATATATTGGAACGAAGTAAGCGACGCTACTGCTTATAATCTTGAGTACAGAGCTATTGATTCACCCGAATGGATAACTGCTTCAAATTCAATAGGCGGCTTAAACTATACGGTAAAAAATCTTACTCCGGGTGCTACATATTGTTTCAGAGTTAACGCATTTGTTTTAGGCGAATGGAAAGATTACTCAACAGAGGTTACAAAATCGGTTCAACCGCCGAAGCCCGCAAACATCACAGCAGATTGTTCAAATTGGGGAATAACGCTCAGTTGGGCAAAAAGAAGTGATATAACCGGTGTTAATGTTTATCGCAGTTCAGCTCAAAACGGATCGTATAATTTAATTATGACCGTGCCGAAAGAGGCGGGCAATGTTTTTACAGACTATAATATAAGCAACAACCAAACTTATTATTATAAGATTGAAAGGTATCTTGAAGTTGGCGATATGGTATACAAAAGTGAAATGTCGCCTATTGCCTCTTGTGTTTTCCTACTCGGAAATGTAACTTATGTAAATGCACTTCACGACACAAAAACAGGAGTAAAGCTTACCTGGGACGAAGCGCAAAACGCAACAAGTTACGCGATAGGATATCGTGAAATCAACGGCGGCGACTACACATATATTTCAAGCTATCAAACAAGCACTCATATAAACAACCTTAAATTAGGCAAAACTTATCAATTTGTTGTTTGCAGTGTTAATTCTTACGGTCAGGGAACTCCGGTGTTTTCCGAAAATATCACTATAAAAGCAAAGAAAACAAAAATCAAAGTGACTAAAAAGAATAAAACCGCAAAAATAAGTTGGAAAAAAGTAAAAGATGTTTCCGGCTATAAAGTTTACCGTTCAACATCGAAAAACGGGAAAGCCAAACTCATAAAAACAGTTAAAGGAAACAAAACATTCAGCTACACAGACAAGAAAGTTTACAAAAATACAAGGTATTATTACACCGTTAAAGCTTATCAAACACAAAACAAAAAGCAGTATTTGGGCTATACTTCAAACAAAAAAAGCGTTAAAATATAACAAATTTCAAGCATATTTATGCTTTTACAATATAATTTTACAAAATACGATAAAATTATGAATAAAACGCTTGACTTTTGAAATATTTTTGTATATAATCTTGTGCAGATATTTAATTGAAGTATCAAATACCCCCGAAGCGGTCGGAGGGAGGGAATAAAATGAGCCAAGTAAAAGTTAAAGAAAACGAATCTCTTGACAGCGCACTCAGAAGATTCAAGCGTCAGACTTCTCGTGACGGTATTATCCAGGAAGTTCGCAAGAGAGAGCACTATGAAAAGCCTTCTGTAGCTCGTAAAAAAAAGAGCGAGGCTGCTCGTAAAAGAAAGTATAAATAATTATACATATGGGAGTGGCAATGCGTCACTCCCATTATTATTTCATTAACACGGTGAGCAAAATGAAAGATATGAAAAAAATACTTGTTTTAAACGGTCCTAACCTTAATATGACCGGTATAAGGAAAAAGAATGTTTACGGCGGCGAAACGCTTAAACAGATCAACGATGAGCTGAAGCTTTACGGCAAGGCGCACGGAGCTAAGATGACATTTTTTCAATCTAATCACGAGGGCGACCTTATTGATATAATCCACGAAAGCAAGGATGAATTTGACGGTGTTGTTATAAACGCAGGCGCATATACTCATTATTCTTATGCCATAAGGGACGCTATTGAAGCGGTGAGCGACTACACTCCTTTTGTTGAAGTGCATATGTCCGACATACATAAAAGAGAAGATTTTCGCAAAATTTCGGTTATTACGGATGTATGTGTTAAACAAATTTGCGGATTTGGCAAGGATAGTTACAAAATGGGTATTGATTTATTGATGGAAATATTATAAAATAAGAACATATTAATTTAAAATTACAATTTTACTCGGAGGTAAAAAATATGATTTCAGCAGGCGATTTCAGAAACGGCGTTACTTTTGAAGAAGACGGCAATGTGCTTCAGGTAATTGAATTCCAGCATGTTAAGCCGGGCAAGGGTGCCGCTTTCGTAAGAACAAAAACAAAGAATGTTATTACCGGTTCGGTAGTTGAAAAGAGCTACAACCCAACAGCTAAGTTCCCTACCGCTTATATTGAAAGAAAAGAAATGACTTATTCATACAACGATGAAGGTCTTTACTACTTTATGGATAACGACACATTTGATATGGTTCCTGTATCTGAAAGTGACCTTTCAGACAACTTTAAGTTCGTTAAGGAAAACGAAGTTTGCCGTATTCTTTCATACAAAGGCAAGGTATTCGGTGTTGAACCGCCAACATTTGTTACTCTTGAAGTTACAGAAACAGAGCCAGGTCTTAAAGGCAACACTGCTACCAACACACTCAAACCTGCAAAGGTTGAAACAGGTGCAGAAATTCGTGTTCCTCTTTTCATTAACGAAGGCGATATGATCAGAATTGACACAAGAACCTGCGAATATATGGAAAGAGCATAAGTTCTTTTACATCTTATTTAAAGAAAGGAAATATTTACTATGGATACAACTGAAAGCTTAGGCTACCTTAAAGGCTTAATCGAAGGTCTTGACCTTGGTGACAATAAGAAGGAAACAAAGGTTTTCTCTGCTATTGTTGATGTTCTTTCAAACCTTGTTGAAGATATCGACGATATGACAGACGGCGTTGAAATGCTCGCAGACCAGGTTGACGCTGTTGACGAAGACCTTGCAGACCTTGAAGAATATGTTTACGGTGATGATTACGATGACGAATGTGATTGTGATGATTGCTGTGATGACGAAGAGGAAGAATTTGAAGTTGAATGTCCTCTTTGCAACACTCCTTTTACAGTTGATGCCGAAACAGCATTAAACGGTACTGTTCCTTGCCCTAACTGCGGCGAAATGCTTGAGTTTGAGGTTGAAGAAGCAGACGATGATGAGGACGCAGAATAATTTTTTTGAAAGGTTTTTTGCGATGAAAAAGTATTTGGCAGTTTTGCTCGCAGTTATTATTGTTTCAACCACTTTTATTGCCTGTTCAAAATCATCTGGCAAGGATGAAACAACTACGGCTAAAGAGTCAACTTCTGTTACGGTTGAGAACCCTACCGACAAGGCTGTTATTAAAGATGCGGACGCTATCAACTTTATTAAAACATCTTACACAGCCAAGGAACTCGGTCTTGACAAAGTAAAGGAAGAATATTCTTTTATGATTTCATCAACCGGTGTTAAAATTGACGGTAAACAATATGTTAAAGTTGCGGCAAATGTTATGAAAAAGAATGATGAAACCGCGGCTAACGGCAAAACAACATTTTCACTTACTCCTGTCGGTGAATTTTACATTTCATACGACGGCAAGGATGTGCTTAAAAAGGACCTTGATTCCGGCGAGTATACAAAGCTTGAAAACAGATATCAAGATTATAAAGCAAAAGGCGAAACCGTATCGTCAACCCAAAAAGCAAAATAGTAGAAGATAGTAAAAAAGGTGCTGAAATTCAGCACCTTTTATTTTTTTTTTGAAAGCTATTATCATTTCTAAATTACTGAACCTTTTCGGCTCTTTCGCAATAATCTTTAATAACGGAACAGGTGTGATTCATCTGTTCTTTTTCTTTATCATTAAGCGGAAGCTCAATAATATCTTCAATACCATTTCTGCCGATTACGCAAGGGACACCGCAAGCAACGCCGTTAATACCATACTCACCCTCAAGCAAAACGGAAGCTGGAATTACTCTCTTTTCATCGTGGAAAACAGCTTTGCAAATATCAGCGCAAGCCGCACCGATACCAAATTCGGTTGAACCCTTGCCATTGATAATATCATAGCCGATATAACGGGTTCTTTCAAGCACATATTCTTCCGTAAGCTTGCTGTACTTTTCAGGCTTAGCTTCCTGAAGTTCCTTATAATTTTTACCGCCGAGAGTAAGAGTAGAGAAAGGAACGAAAGATGAATCACCGTGCTCACCGATAGCGCAGGTTGTTACGCTCCTGCGGTCGATATCTGCAAGTTCGCTTACTGTTCTTTTAAGCCTTGCAGTGTCAAGCGAAGTACCGGTTGAAAAACATCTTTCCCTCGGAAGTCCGAGGTGAACTCTCGCATAGTTTGCGATAACATCGGCAGGGTTTGTAATTGAAACGAAAACGCCTTTAAAATCAATCGGCTTGAGGTTTTCAACAACATCTTTGAGCATCCTGATAGAATCGTCAAGCATATCAAGCCTTGTTTGACCCGGCTTACGAGGCATACCGATTGAGTTTACGATAATATCGGCATCCTTGCAGTCGTTGTAGTCGCCAACTTTAATCTTGGTTGTTGAGCCTAAAAAGAGGCACGCGTCGGCAACATCATAGCAGTTTGCAACCGCCTTTTCGTGGTCGGTATCAATAAAAACAATTTCGTCGCAAGTGCCCTGAAAACAGAGTGCCATTGCAACATGAGAGCCTACATGACCCGCACCGATTATAACGACTTTTCTTTTATCAAGCATAAATTTTATCCTCCTAAATAAAACATATAAAATACATATATATTATACACCTAAAAAGCGCAAATTCAACATATAATAGCACATAAAATAATTTAAAAATAATGAAAATATGTATTGACAACATATCTCCTTAATGCTATACTGAAGCCGTAGATAACTGTGATATCTCATATAGCACAGTTAAATATTATAGTAATTAAGGAGGACCATATGCCAAACGATGTTTTAATTAAAACGATTGACCTTTCAAGGCATTACCAAGTAGGCGAAGAAGAAGTAATCGCGCTTGACAAAGTCAATTTGGAAATAGAAAGAAATAAGATTTGCGCCATACTCGGTACTTCCGGTTCGGGTAAGTCAACGCTTCTTAATATGCTCGCAGGCATTGAGCGACCGAGCGGCGGTCAAGTTTATATCGGCAAATACAGAATTGACAATTTGAGCGAAGAACAGCTTGCAAAATTCAGGCAGCTTTACACCGGCTTCATTTTTCAGTCGTACAACCTTTTGCCGACAATGACTGCGCTTGAAAATGTTGCGCTTCCGCTTATGTTTAAAGGGGTAGGCAAAGAAGAACGAGAGCAAAAAGCGATGGAAATGCTCAAACTTGTAGGTATCGGCAACAGGTATAAGCACAAGCCAAAAGAGATGAGCGGCGGTCAACAACAAAGAGTCGGTATTGCAAGAGCGTTTGTAACCGACCCGAGCGTTATTTTTGCCGACGAGCCGACAGGTAACCTCGACAGTAATACGACTGTTGAAGTTATGAATCTTATTCAAGATTTAGTTCATACGAAAAAACAAACGCTTATTATGGTAACACACGATTCCAATGTTGCAAAATATTCCGACATAACAGTAAAAATATCAGACGGAAGAATCGTATCGAAAGAATATACAAATTAAAAGGAGAACGACAATGAAAAAATTACAATTATTCACATCAATTTTGGTTGTAATTATGATGATAATTGCACCTCAGACATTTGCATTTGCAGCAAGCAATTCGGATGATGACGACGCTTCATCTGCGCTTCAAACCTCAAATGTACAATCAAGCACAACGGAAACAACAAGAGTTCAGCAAATCGTCAACCTCATTTCCGAAGGTTTCAGCGTTAATAAATCGGCAATATATCCGGGCGACACTTTTAACTTTTCATTCAAAGTTAAAAACTCCAACAAAGATATAGATATCAAAAATTTAAACATTCGTCTTTCCGGCAACGAAGCATTTACTGTTTCTAACGATATTGACACAATTTACAGGGAAACACTTTCAAAAAATCAAGATGCCGAGTTTAACAGGAATTTTTATGTAAGTACTCAAACAAGTGCGGGAATGTACCCAATCAGCGTCAGCGCTACATACAATTACACAGATAACGGCGAAGTTAACCAAGGTTCGGCAGAATTTTCATATACTGTTTCTGTTTTAGCTGCCCCAACCACTACAACAAGCGAGCCGACTCAGGGCGATACTCCGAGCCTCGTTGCATCATTTTCAACAAGTAAGGCAAATTTGCAAAACGGTGACAAATTCAATCTTAATTTTAACCTCACAAATAAAAGTTCGCAATACAACATTTCTAATGTAAACATTCGTCTTTCGGGCGGTGAAGCATTTTCGGTCGCAAGTGATGTTGACGCACTTTACAGCACAGGAATCGCAAAATCTGCAAGTGCATCGTTTTCAAAAGCATTTGTTTGCGGCAAAGATATCAAAACAGGCATATATCCTATCACCGCAAGCGTAACATTTGAATACACCGTTAACGGTGAAAAGCAGCAAGGAAGCAGTGATTTTACTTTCAGTATCAAAGTAAATGAAAAGAAAAAAGCCAAAACCACAAAAAAAACAACTCCCCTCACCCCGCAGCTTATTATTTCAAGCTTTAACTACGGCAAAAGCACAATTTCAGGCGGCAAAGAATTCACACTTACATTTGCAATTAAAAATAACTCATCATCAATTAAAGCTCAAAACGTTCTTGTAAAGCTTACAGGCGGCGACACATTTGTTGTAGCAGACGGAACGGACACAATTTCTCTCAAAACAATTAAACCTAACCAAACAGTAAAAGTAAGTAAAAGGTTTTCTTGCCTTACAAGTGCGCCTTCAGGCGTTTATCCGATTACCGCAACCGTTTCTTACGAATACATTGAAAGCGGCAAGCAGAGTGCTTCAAGTGACCTTACAATGAGTATCCCTGTAGTTCAGCCTGACAAAGTTCAGTTTCAACAGGTTTCACTTGCAGACAAAACAATCAATCTCGGCGAAGAAAGCGACTGTGCATTCCAAATTATCAACGCAGGTCAAACAAAGCTTTCAAACGGTACCGTTAAGCTTTTAAATTCAAAGGGCAAGGAACTTAACAGCGCATACATCGGCAACATTGAAGCAGGCGGTCAGTTTGCAAGTAACTACACCCTTCCTGTAACATTTAACGATGCGGGTGACTACAAATTAAAGCTTGTGTTTGAATATGAAAATGAAAATATGGAAAAGAAAACCGTTGAGCAGGAATTCAAAGTAAAAGTTGAAGAAACATCTGACCCATTTGACGATATGTCGAGTGATGACACAAGTGATATGGACACAACCGATGGCACAACAGATAACAAAAAGACAATCATTATTGCTGTTGCAGGCGGTGTAGGCGCAGTTGTTGTTATCACAGCAGTAGCAGTAATAATCAAGAAGAAAAAGCACAAGAAAGGCAGTGTAAAGTTCGATGAAAAAATCTGACCTTTTGGCAATGGCTTGGCAGAATTTAAGAAACAGACGAACTCGAACAAGGCTAACTATCGCAGGCGTTGTGGTCGGCACTTGCGCAATCATAATAATGGTGTCAATCGGTATAGGCATTGACAAAATGATTACTTCGCAGTACGAAGCTGATTCAACACTTAACAAAATCACCGTTTACTCAATGGGTGACTACACAAACGATAACGGCGAAATACAACAGGCAATGCCGTTTGACGACAGTGCTGTTTCATATTTTTCCAAGATTGACAAAGTTAAAACAGTGGTGCCTACTCTTGAAATAAGCCAATATGTAAAAATCAGCCGCGGCAAATACACTTACGGAAGTTCCGTTTACGGTATTCCGCTTAAAGAGATGGAAATGCTCGGCTACAAAACAGCTCAAGGCGACTTTAAAAAAGTAGGCGAAAAAAATGCCTGCCTTGCAGGTAAAGACACAATTACAAACTTTTACGATGTTCAGGGCAACCAACCAAAATACAAATACGATTCAGACTATAACATTACCGACTGCGAGCTCGATTTGATGAAAGACAGCATAACTATTTCGGCTAAGAATCAAAACAGCGATTCCTCCGACAGTTATAACAATTCAACATCAATCGACCAAAACGGTCAAAGCGACAGCACAAAGCAACAGGAAAACGGCGGCGTGCAGAAGCTTAACATTATAGGCACGCTCAAGCAAACAAGCAACGACTATGAAGCTTCAAGCGCAATGTATATCGACCTTGATAAAGCAAAGCAGATTGTTGCTGAAAGCAATCGTTTAAGCTCGGTTAAAAACTACAAGTTTGAATATTCATCAATCAGTGTTTACTGCGATGATTCAAAAGATGTTGCCGAAGTTAAGCAAGCTATTCAGGACAAAGGCTACAGCTGTTACACAGACGACGAGGGACTTCAACAGCAAAAGAAAGTTATGAGAATAGTTCAGCTCGTTCTCGGTGCCATAGGCGCTGTATCGATGTTTGTAGCCGCATTTGGCATAAGCAACACCATGGTAATGAGTGTGTATGAAAGAACCAAAGAAATAGGCATAATGAAGGTTCTCGGCTGCGATATAAAGGATATAAAGGATATGTTCCTTTATGAAGCCGGAATAATCGGTATGTTCGGCGGCGTTATCGGTATCACGATAAGTTACATAATTTCTATAGTCGCCAATCTGGTTGCAAAGCAAGTTATGGAAAAAACGGGAGATATAAGCGAAGGCATGAAAGTTTGCGTATCTTCAATTCCGCCGTGGCTTGCAATCACGGGCATTATGTTTGCTATCGGCGTCGGCGTTCTCGCAGGTCTTTCCCCTGCTAAGCGTTCGGTTAAAGTAAGCTCACTTACTGCTATTCATAATGAATAATAGATAATATTTAACCCCAAGGTATTGAAATATCTTGGGGTTATTTTTATAAATTATAGTTTAGCGGGCGAATGGTATTCGCCCCTACGGTGATTTTTCTATTTTAAACAGTC
>CAVKLC010000026.1:0-30959 GCA_963657005.1 bacterium
CGTATTGAAAAATACGAGCACACGATTTGAGCCGTTTATGCAGGGATATTTCGTTTCGCTTCGCTCCACTTCATATCCCTGCATAATCTTGAATTTATAACTTTTCAAAAAACTTACACACTTTTATTGACAAAGCCCATAGTTTTGGCTATGCTGTTTCTCTTTCTCAATATTTTTACGCTATTAATTATTTTCCTGAAAAATAATATCGCTCTTGTATTTTTCAGCGTTGATTTTTTCTTTGTCTTTTATGGCTTTTTCTAAATCTATATCATAACAGTTTGCAATAGCAATCGCATAATAGATAACATCCCAAATTTCCTCATCTATTGTGCCTTTTACGGAGCTGTTTTCAATACGAATTTTATTTTTCCTAATAGCTTCAGACAATTCTCCCACTTCTTCTGTCAACTTGAGAAAATAGTCTTTGACAAGTTCGGGATGATTATCTTTTTCTTTAATATATTCTTGCAAATAATTAATTGTTGTTGACATAATATCACCTTTTTATAAATTATTTCGGTTCATATGCGTTTAGTATATCAATTATATTTTCTTTATACAGATTGCCGCTAAGGACATCGCCGTTTTGATTTATGCTTATTGCAGTAATGCTTTCATTGTCTTGTTTATACGGACTTATATATTCTTTATCTTCGTCATAATATTTTCCGAAATATTTTTTAGCGTTTCCTATAGGCAAAATTATATTTCCGCTTGAAACTTTAATGCCTTTGTCAGTGAAGCGTTGAAGTAATTTTTTTGTTTTAAGATTATATTCATTTTCGTCCGCTTCGCTTACAAGATATGCGGGATGAACTTCAATATTAACACCGTATTCCAAAAGTAGGTTCGCAAATAGCTCAACCTTGTCAATCGGTATTGTTTCCTGATGAAAAGCATCAACGGAAAGCAACAGCAGTGTAATACCGCTGTTCGCAAGCATTTTTGCAACTTCTTTTATCCTTTTGCTATCTTTGCTGAAATATCCGTTCGTAATTATTTCCCTGTTTTTAATATTACATTTCTTAGCAGTTTCTTGAATTTTAGCTGTAACTTCGGGATAAAGAAGCGGCTCGCCGCCAAAAGTCATAAGCGAAGTTATATTGTAATTATTACATATATCTTCAATAACTTTAGCTGCAATTTCGCCGTCAATATGCTCAAACCTGTCATTGTGGTCGCCTTGCGAACAATGCTTGCAATGCCCTGAACAGCCGTTTGTTACCACAAATTCTATTCGTTCTAAATTTTTAGTGTATTCATTCATTTTATTCTCCTGTGTTTATTATATAAATTATTGTTTATACTATAATGTGGCGTAAGCCGTCAACCTATTTCCCATACAAAATTTGACGCACCACCGTACGACAAATTTTGAAAAGGAGGAGCAACGAAGCGAATGAGGGCTGAATTTAAATTATAGATTAAAGAAATTCATCACGAATGATACGGAGTTTGTGACGACGCAAACATTAATTTACAACCTTGCTTCGAGCCTATAAATAGGCATACCTTGGGATGAAAACTTTTGCTCATATTCGGTTTCAATATTGCCCTCGAAGTCGCTGTTGTGCAAATCGAGAGAAACATTTGAAAGCTTAAACCCGAATTTTGAAAAGCTTTCAATCGAATATTCAAAAAAGTGCATATTATCGGTTTTTTGGCAAATTGCCGCACCGTCTTTTAACATCGGCTTATAAATTTCAAGAAATCTTGGGTTTGTAAGTCTGTGCGCTTCGTGGCTTTTTTTAGGGAAAGGACAAGAGAAATTCAAATAAATTTCTTCAATAGAATTATTAGGTATGTATGACGGCAGATATTCCGCCGTGCCGCAAAGAAACATAATGTTGCTAAGCCCAAGCTCTCTCGCTTTGTCAATCGCCATAATCAAAACATTTCTGTTTCTTTCCACGCAAAGAATGTTTTTATCAGGGTTTTGAAGCGCAAATGTGTTGCCGAACTGACCCTTGCCGCAACCGATTTCCAAATAAACCGGTTGTTCTTTTTTAAATATTTTGCCAAAGTCGAGAAGATGATTTTCATTAATCGCATCCTGAAAATCAAGCGACTCATTTCTCATTGTAATAAGATAATCACCCGACGCTTCAATTCTTTCGTCAAGGTTCTTTTTTCTTTTTATTCTCATAGCATTATTTCCTTTTCATTAATGTTCGTCGTCAAGTACGGCGTGCGCACATTTCACGCCGTCAACAGCCGCAGAAATTATACCGCCTGCATATCCTGCACCTTCGCCGCAAGGGTATACACCCCTAATGTTGCACTGCAAAAGGTCGTCGCGAAGAATTCTTACAGAACTTGATGACCTCGTTTCAGGAGCAGTGAGTACAGCATCGTAAAGATTAAACCCGTTAAGTTTCTTATCCATTTCAACAATCGCACTTTTCATGGTAGCCGACACTTTGCCGGGTAAACATTCGTCAAGATTTGTAAGCGTTACACCGGTCGGGCAGGTAGGCTTAACATTTCCAAGCTGTTTACTTTCAATTCCTTTTAAGAAATCGCCGACAAGCTGAGCAGGAGCATTGTAATTTGCGCCTGCAAGTTCGTACGCTTTGTGCTCAATTTCACGCTGATAATATATGCCTGCAAGCGGATGCTCGCTCGGAAAATCTTTAGGCTCAATACCGACTAGCAAAGCCGAGTTTGCGTTTTCTCCGTCACGGGCAAGTGAACTCATACCGTTAACTATAACACATTCTTTTTCACTCGCCGCAGCAACAACCGTACCGCCCGGGCACATACAAAAAGTATACGCACCTCTTTCGTGCAAACCGTGGCAGGCAAGCTTGTAGTCTGCCGCACCGAGCTTTGGATGATTTGCAAATTTGCCGTACTGTGCTTCGTTAATAAGTTTTTGCGGGTGCTCAATTCTTGCGCCGACAGAAAACGGCTTTTGCATAATATCAACACCGAGTGAGTAGAGCATTTCAACCGTGTCCCTCGCACTGTGACCGATTGCCATAATTACCGTGTCGGTTTCAAGGTCGATGCTTTCGCCATTGCGCTCATAAGTTACACCGTGAACAAATTTGTTGGCAACAATAAGTTTAGTAAGCTTACATTCAAGCCTTACTTCGCCGCCGAGACTTTCAATCTTTTTTCTTATGTTTTTAACAACTATTTCGAGCCTGTCCGTGCCGATATGCGGTTTTGATGAATAAAGTATTTCTTCAGGTGCACCCGCTTCGTAAAGTTCTTCAAGTATTTTTTTGATAAACGGACTTTTAATACCCGTTGTAAGCTTGCCGTCGGAAAAAGTTCCTGCACCGCCTTCGCCAAACTGAACATTCGATTCTTCATTTAGCTTCTTTTCAGTCCAAAATTTGTTGACATCAGCTTTTCTTGCTTCAACATCTTTCCCTCTTTCAAGAATAATCGGCTTTAAACCGGAAAGAGCGAGTATAAGACCTGCAAACATACCTGCCGGACCGAAACCTACAACAACAGGGCGAAATTTACTCACCCTCTTGTTTTCGGGAAGTTCGTATAGATAAGGTTTAACAATCTGAACCTTGTTTGACTTGCATTTGTTTACAATCTGTTCCTCGTCAAGGCTTATTTCAACATCAAGCGCATAAGTAAAATGAACATCGTCTTTTTTCCTTGCGTCAACGCTCTTTTTAAATATACTGAATTTGCTTATATACTTTTCGTTGATTTTCAAAATTTTTGCCGCTTTCTTTTTAAGCAGGCTTTCGTCTTCGTCAAGCGATAATTTTATTTCGTTAATTCTAATCATTGTTTCGTCCTCTTTTATTTATATTGTCCGCAACTTTTATTCCGCTGTAAAATGCAAAATTAAGATTATATCCGCCACATTCAAATTGTTTGTCAAGCACTTCGCCGCAGGCATAAAGATTTTTAATGAGCTTTGATTCAAAATTGTCAAACTGCGTCAAATCGGCGCCGCCACTCGTAATCTGCGCAAAATTGTAACCCTTTGTACCGTTAATAATAAGCTGAAAGTTTTTGGCACAGTGTGCGTCCTTTTCCTTGTTTCCGCCAGCCATTTTTTCGAGTATAGCCGAAACTTTGTAGCCGAGCACACCGTCAAGGCTTTTGAATTTTTCGATATGTTCTTTTAATTCTTTTTCGCTGAAGTCGCTTGCAAGGTCAATAACGGCAACACATTTTTTTGGCTTTTTGCGTTCAAAATTCCTGCTTACAATTTCGCTCAAATTCATACAAACAATGCCTGACAGACCGTAATCGGTAAATAGGATTTCGCCCCATTCCTCTTTAATAACTTCGCCGTCAAGAAGAATTTTCATATTCCCTTTAACTCTTTGACCTTTTAACTGCCTTGGGTATTTGCTCGGTGAAGTGAGTTGAACGAGTGCAGGGGATAACGCATTGATTTTGTGACCGAGGTTTTTAAGCAAATCGTATCCCGTACCGTTTGAACCGAGTGAGCTTTGCGCCTTTCCGCCTGTTGCCACAACAACATTGTCAGCTTTGATTTTCCCTTTGCTTGTTAAAACCGTTAAATCTTTTCCTATGCTTTTTACTTCGCATTCTTTAACCGTTTTAACGCCGAGCCTGTTACATTCTTCCTCAAGCAAACCTTTAACCGTTGCCGCCTGATTAGAATAAGGATAAATTCTGCCTTCTTCATCAGTCCTTGTTTTAAGTCCTATGCTTTCAAAAAAAGTAATTACTTCTTTATAATGCTCTGCATTCTCATTTGAAAGATTGCACCGTCCGTTGCCCGTTGCAAGTATTTTTTTGCCGAGCGTGTCAAGCCTTTCGAGTAATACAACATCGTCATTTTTGTTATTCTGTTTTAATCTTATTGCGCAAACAAGTCCGCTTGCCCCTGCGCCTATTATTACAGTAGTCATAATGTAACCTTTACAAATTGTTTTGTTATATAATAATATAAAACTATTATAAATGCAACTTATTTACTTGACAACATTTATTTGTGATTGTAAAATAATTTCAAATTTTTATTTTGAGGGTTTGTGTTATGAAAAAAGTAATCAGTATTTTTATGTCTTTTTTAATCGTCATTTCCGCTTTTTCTTTTTCGGTGTTAAATGTTGACGCTTCTTCAAAAATTGCTTATTATGATACGACTCATAAAGGAATGATAATTTTTAGCGTTAATGCTTATTTAACAAAAGATTCAAAGAAAAAATCAATAAGCTCGGTTGTGAATAAATCTAATAAGAAAAAACTTAAAAGAGGTACTATCGTAACTATACTCGGTAAAAATTCCTCATATTTTTATATAAGCAAGAGCATAAACAGCAAAAAGTATTACGGCTATGTTAAGACGGCATTTGTTTCAAGCCAAAACTCTTATGAATTTGAAGAAAATAAGAGCGAAAAAGTTAAAAATCTTTACACAAAAAAATCTGAAAACTATAAGTATTATCTTTATAAATCTTTACCGATTTATCAATATGATCAAATGAAAACGGGTAAAATCAAAGGCTTGAAAATAAATTCATCCTGCGGTCCGTCAAGCTTCGCAACCGTTATATCTGCTTTAATGGGACGAGTTGTAACTCTTGAAGAAGTAATGTACAATATGCCCGCAAAAGCTATTACTAAAGAGGGAAAGGGCACGAATATTACCACTCTCGTTTCTTCTATGTCTTCTTATTTTGAAGATACATATAATTATAAATATAGTTACAAAAAAATATCTCAGTCAAGTGTTTTCGATTATTTGAAAGACGGCTATATGATAATTATTCCGCTTAAAGATACTAAGGATAAACTATTTACTTCTTACTCGCATTATATTACTCTTGTGGGATACGATGCCGTAGGTAATATAATGACAGTTAACACAAACAATAAAACTCAGCTTCTTGAGGGCTTTTCAAAATCGAGAATTAAAAAGTATTTTTCTTCAGATTCTTTTTATACTGGAAATATAGTTGCTTTTAAAGCATTTAATATTGATGATAGTTTTAAAAAATATGAAAATGCTGTAACTTCGTATCTTTGTTATGACTCAAGAGTTTACGAGCATTGCACTTTCGGTAATTTTGACGAGCTCGGTGAAAACACGGAAGTTAAAATTTTAGGCGAAAAGAATGACTGCTTTTATATTGAATATTTGCTTGACGGTGTAGCTAAGCATGGTTTTGTTTTAAAAGATGAAGTTGAAGATTATTATTATCCGCAAATTGAAGAAGATACCATTGCCTACAACGGCAAAAATCAATTTCCTCAAGTTACGGTTGCAAACTCTAACGGTGAAGAACTCGTTTTCGGTGAAGCATATAATTTGATTTACCCTGAAAAAGCTGCCGCTGTCGGTGAATATGAAATTAAAATTGTTTATTCAAACGATATTGAAAATGTGGATTTGTATCCTACCTCAATAAAATATAAAATAATATGCAAAACTCCGAGCATTTCCTCAATAAAAAGCGGTAAATCAAAATTAAATGTTAAATGGAAGAAAGTAAGCGCAGCATCGGGTTATGAGATAGAGTATTCAAGATTTTCCGATTTTAAAATGTCTAAAAAGGTCACAAAGTCATCATCTTCGACTACCCTTAAAACTACTTTTTCAAAAACTAAATATTATGTAAGAATAAGAAGCTATATTAAGTTGAACGGCAAAAAAGTATATTCCGCTTGGTCAAGTGCAAAAACTGCTTCAACCAAGTGATTTATAATATTTTTCAATATCAATTTTAATCTTGCAAAAAAGGCTTGACTATTCTTTACATTTATGGTATATTAGGTCTACCTCGTAGTAGGTGAAATGCCGATAGGCGTTATTTTTTTGCCTGCTTTGCTTTGCGTGGCAACGAGGGAGATTATTTTATCGAAATATTAATGGAGGTGCTATTTTAATGAGAGTTAAAATTACTTTAGCTTGCACTGAATGCAAACAACGCAATTACAACACAATGAAAAACAAGAAAAACACACCTGACAGATTGGAAATGAACAAGTATTGCCCATTCTGTAAGAAACACACTCTCCACAGAGAGACAAAGTGATTGGAGGAAGACCGAATGGCAGAAGAAAAGAAGACTTCTCCAAAAGCTGACTCAAAGGCTGAAAGGGCTAACAAATCAGCTAAGTCAAAGGACAAAAAGAAGTCAAAGAAAAATCCTTTTAAATCCATTGCGTCATTCTTTAAAAGTGTTAAGGCAGAGGGCAAAAAAGTTGTTTGGGCTCCGGCAAAGGATGTCCTTAAAAACACAGTTGTTGTTCTTATAGTTGTTATTATTGTAGGTTTATGTATCTATGGTGTTGACTCGCTTCTTTCTCTCGGAATGAAGGGTATCAAAAACCTTGCAGAAACCACCACCACAACAACTTCTGTATCCGAACAGGGTGAAAGTACAACAGCCGCTGCTCTTGATGAGGCTACAACTACAGCCGAAACAACAAAAGCTGCTGAATAATTACTTTGTACTTAATGCTTAAATAATTATTCGGGAGGCTTATTGATGGAAGAACCAAAATGGTATGTTGCACATACATTTTCAGGCTACGAAAACAAAGTAGCAAGCAACATCTTGACTGTTGTTGAAAATCGTAACCTTCACGATTTAATTTATGAGGTTGCTATTCCAACCGAAACAGTAAAAGAACTTAAAAGCGACGGCACTGAAAAAGAGTATCAAAGAAAATTGATGCCGGGTTATGTGTTCGTCAAAATGATTATGACTGACGATAGTTGGTATGTCGTACGAAACACAAGAGGTTGTACCGGTTTTGTAGGTCCTGAGGGCGAGCCTCAGCCGCTTACAGATGAAGAAGTACGCAACAACGCTCTTGAAAGAGTCAGCGTTAAGGTTAACTATGAGGTCGGTGACCTTGTCAATGTTGTTGACGGTCCGCTTGAAGGCTTCTCAGGTACAGTTGACGAAATTGATGTTGACAACAACAGCGTTAAAGTTACAGTTTCAATGTTCGGCAGAGAAAATCAGGTTGAATTTGAACTTGACCAGCTTGAAAAAGTCAAAGAAGACTAATCAATTCAGTAATTCGCAGTATATCTGCTTATTATCATCGTTTGACTGCACTGTGGCTCTCAAATGATGGTGGGAGAAACCAAAGGTTTCGCCATTTACCACAATATTAGGAGGAAATTAATTATGGCACAGAAGGTAGTAGGTTTAATTAAACTTCAGATTCCTGCCGGCAAAGCAACTCCGGCACCACCTGTTGGTCCGGCACTCGGTCAGCACGGTGTAAACATTATGTCGTTCACAAAGGAATTCAACGAAAGAACCAAGAATGACGCAGGTCTTATCATCCCTGTAGTAATCACAGTATATGAAGACCGTTCATTTACATTTATCACAAAGACACCACCAGCAGCAGTTCTTATTAAGAAGGCTTGCGGTATTGATAAGGCTTCAGGTGTTCCTAACAAGAATAAGGTAGCAACAATCTCAAAAGCTGATGTTCAGAAAATCGCTGAAACAAAGATGCCTGACCTTAACGCAGCATCTCTTGAAGCAGCAATCTCAATGATTGCAGGTACTGCACGTAGCATGGGTATAGTAGTAGAAGACTAATTCCCTTGTGGGAGGAAGTATCCGATTTAACCACTGGAGGTAATTTAATTATGAAACACGGAAAGAAATATACAGACGGTGCAAAACTTATTGACCGTTCAAATTTATATGATTCAAAAGAGGCTCTTGACCTCGCAGTAAAGACAGCAACTGCTAAGTTCGACGAAACAGTTGAAGTTCACATTCGTTTAGGTGTTGACTCTCGTCACGCTGACCAGCAGGTTCGTGGCGCTGTTATCCTTCCAAACGGTACAGGTAAGGATGTTAAGGTTGCTGTATTCGCTAAGGGCGACCTTGCTAAGGCTGCTGAAGCTGCAGGCGCAGATGTAGTCGGCGACGCTGACCTTGTTCAGAAGATTCAGGGCGGCTGGATGGACTTTGATGTTGCCATTGCTTCACCTGATATGATGGGCTTCGTTGGCCGTTTAGGTAAGGTTCTCGGTCCTCGTGGTCTTATGCCGTCACCTAAGGCAGGCACAGTTACTATGGATGTAGCTAAGGCTGTTCAGGATGCTAAGGCAGGTAAGATTGAATACCGTCTTGACAAAACAAACATCATTCACTGCCCAATCGGTAAGGCTTCATTCGGTGCTGACAAGCTTCTTGAAAACTTTAATGCACTTCTTGATGCTATTGTCAAGGCTAAGCCTGCTTCAGCTAAGGGTCAGTACATTAAGTCAGTTGCAGTTGCATCAACTATGGGTCCTGGTGTAAAAATCAACCCTAACAAAGTTGGTACTGTTTCAACAGCTGAATAATTTAAAATAGGTATTGACAAGGAGTATTCCTTGTGCTAAAATACAATAGCTGTTCAGCCAAAGACAGTAGGTGCCGATTCGGCGTAAGTTTATCGCCTACCGAGGAATGGACATTCAAGTAGCATTATGTTATGTTGATTGTTATCGTGCATTCCGAGGTTCTCGGAGTGCACTTTTTTGTTATAGCTAAACAGCCTTCAAAAGTCCGTATTTATGCGGCAAATATTTATGGAGGTAAATTAAATGCCAAGTACAGCAGTTCTTGAAAGAAAAAAGCAAATGGTTGCTGACCTTTCAGAGAGAATCAAAAATTCTTGTGCCGGCGTCGTAGTTGACTACAAGGGTATCAATGTTGAAGATGACACTAAGCTTCGTAAAGAGCTTCGTGAAGCAGGCGTTGAATACTCAGTAGTTAAGAACTCAATTCTCGGAAGAGCAGTTGAAGATGCAGGTCTTGAAGGACTTGATGATGTTCTCGAAGGTACAACAGCAATCGCAACATCAGTTGATGATTATGTAGCATCAGCTCGTATTTTACAGAAGTTCGCTGATTCTCATGATAACTTCTCACTCAAGAGTGGTTACCTTGACGGCGAAGTAATCTCTATGGATAAGCTCATGGCTCTTGCTAAGCTTCCATCAAGAGAAGTTCTTCTTGCTACAGTTTGCAGCGTATTCAATGCACCTATCGCAGCTTTTGCTCGTGGAGTTCAGGCTATCGTAGATAAGGGCGGCGTTGAGGCTTGCGAGCCGGCAGCTAAGGAAGAAGCACCTGCAGAAGAAGCAGAAGCTCCTGCAGAAGCACCGGCTGAAGAAACAGCTGAATAATTAAATCAAACTATTTTAATTAAAATTAATCTTTAATCGGAGGAAAATAAAATGGCATCAGAAAAAGTTACAGCAATCGTTGAAGAACTTAAGACTCTCACAGTTCTTGAACTTTCAGAGCTCGTATCAGCAGTAGAAGAAGAATTCGGCGTAAGCGCTGCAGCAGCAGTAGCAGTAGCTGCACCTGCAGAAGGTGGCGCAGCAGCAGCTGAAGAAAAGACAGAATTTGATGTAGTACTTGCAGAAGTAGGTGCTAACAAGATTCAGGTTATTAAGGCAGTTCGTGAAGCAACAGGTCTTGGCCTTAAGGAAGCTAAGGAAATCGTTGATAACGCTCCTAAGGCAGTTAAGGAAGCTGTTCCAACAGCTGACGCTGAAGCTCTCAAGGCTAAGCTTGAAGAAGCTGGCGCAAAGGTTGAACTCAAGTAATTTAACCTTACAATTTACCTTTAAAATGATAGGCACAACCATTAATTCGGTTGTGCCTGTTTTTTTATTGTTAAGGCTCCCTTGTAAAGGGAGCTGTCAGCTTTGCTGACTGAGGGATTGTAGCGACGAACACCGTTCGCCTTATTTTTTTATTTAAAAATCAAATAATTCGTCATAACTTACATTTAAAATCTCTCTAATCAGTTTAATTTCATCCGGATAAATGTGTCTTTGACCCACTTCCATTTTAGCTACGGCAGAGCGGGTTATGTCGCAACCGTTTAATTGTAGTTTTGTAGATAATGTGTCCTGCGTCATTTTTCTTTTTTCTCTTATTCTTCTTATGTTTCTTCCAAATTCTTTTTCATATCCAATATTCATAAGCCATACTCCTTTGCACCTAAATAGGAACAATTATCATTGACTTTATTTTAATTGTATGTTATCATTTATTTGCACTTATATAAGTGCAAATAAATGATTGAAAGAGAGATTTAATATGCGTACTGCGAAAGAAATGGATGAGTATAGTTTGGCAAACGGATTTTCTTTTTCCGATAAAAGTGCTTTGAAACATTTTTCACTAATTGAAAAACAATTAAAACCCGATGAAAATGTTAAATGTGCTTTAACAGCTGTTGGTGTGTATAATGGAACACAAGCCGTTATGGGCGGAACAACTGCAATAGCTTTTACGAATAAGCGTTTAATTTATGCACAAAAAGGCGGTTTTTTATTTGGAGAACAAGTGAAAATTGTAAACCTCAATCAAGTGAATGATATTGAAAAAGCCCCTTTTGGACTTGCTTATGGAACGATAAGTATTGATACAATTAAAGAAAATATTGGCATTAGACTTGATAAGAATAAAATTGATGCTATATTTAATGCGATTACAGATATTATCGATGATTATAAAAGTACATCTAATGTTGTGTCTCAACCTATTTCAGGTGCTGAAGAATTAAAGAAATTCAAGGAATTATTAGATTCAGGAATTATTACCGAAGAAGAATACAATAAAAAGAGAAGTCAAATCTTAGGATTTTAAGGTGAATATCAAATTCCAAAAGATTATCCAAATCTTTTTAAATAAGTTCGTTAAATACAGATGTAAAGAGAAATTAAAAAAATATGCGCCTTCAAAAGTCAGAAATTTTTGGAGGTGCATTTTTTATGTCTTTATAGCGCGAACACTGTTCGTCTGATTTTCGTAACCTTATATACTCTCTTGCACCATATCAATCAGCTTAAATGTAACACCCGATGCACCGAACCAAAGCAGCGAAAACGGTACGCATATTTGACCTAAAAAGTTGAGCGGCATACCTGAATAGTCCCATACCCGTTCTTTCAATATAATATTAAACACCAGCCCAAACGCAAGCTCAATTCCTGTTATTATCAGCATACCTACCAAACATTTCATCAAAAAGTGCATTTCGTATTTTTGATTAATATAGTAAAAACTGCTCAGCACTATTGCGCCTGCAAAAAACATTGAGTAATGCGTTCTGCCTCTGTATAAAATTTCTATCAAGCAATAGCCAAAACCGCCGATAAGCGATGTAATCAAATAAGTGTAAAAATATTTCATAATTGTATTATTAGTTTTATTGTGATAAAATATTAATATAATTTATTTTAAAAGGTGCGTTATGACTTTATTTGAAAAGGCAAATTATTTGATAAATATAATTGAAAAAGCAGGTTTTGAAGCGTATCAGGTCGGCGGATGTGTAAGAGATTATTTTATGCAAAATGAGTGCAACGATATTGATATCACAACCTCTGCAAAGCCACTTGAACTTGAAGAAATTTTGAAGAATAATAATATCAAATATATCGAAACCGGTCTTAAACACGGAACTGTTACCGCTGTTTTTGAAAATGATAATTTTGAGATAACGACTTATAGGTGCGACGGCGAATATAACGATAATCGCCACCCTGAAAGCGTGACTTTTGTAAGAAAAATTGACGATGACTTGTCAAGGCGAGATTTTACAATTAATGCAATCGCTTATAACCCGAATAAGGACGAGATTGTCGATTTGTTTGGCGGTAGGGAAGATATAAAAAATAAAGTTATTAAAGCGGTAGGAAATGCCGATAAAAGGTTTAATGAGGACGCACTTCGCATTATGCGTGCCATTCGCTTTGCTTCGACTCTCGGTTTTGAAATTGAAGAAGAAACGAAGAAAGCAATTTTTAATAATAAAGAATTTTTAAGAAATGTTGCAAGCGAAAGAATTTTTGCAGAACTTGTTAAGCTTTTAATGGGCGAAAATGTTTTTTCTGTTTTGACCGAATATAAAGAGGTTATCGCCGTAATTATTCCTGAACTGATACCTACTTTTACCTGCAAGCAAAATACCGTTTGGCACCTTTATGATGTTTATACTCATATTGCAAAAACAGTTGAAATGTCGCCCAAAATTCCCGAAATAAGGCTTATTATGCTTCTTCACGATATCGGCAAACCTGCGGCGAAAACGACTGACGAAAACGGCATTGACCATTTTAAAGGTCATCAAAAAATCAGCGCTGAAATGAGCGAACCTATCCTTAAAAGATTTAAAGTTTCAAACGAAATATTTAACCGAGTTATGCTCATTATTCCTATCCATGATATCCATATCGGCAGGGATAAAAAGAATATAAAAAAATGGCTTAATAAACTCGGCGAGAAGGGAATGTATGACTTAATTTCCGTTAAGCGTGCCGATAAACTCGGTCAAAACCCAAAAATGACGAGTGAAGAACTATTAAATCTTGAAGTGACGGAAAAATATGTAAACGAAATAATTGCTTCAAAAGAACCATATTGTATAAAAGATTTGAAAATCAACGGTTTTGACCTAATAAATCTTGGCTATAAAGGCAAAGAAATCGGCGAAATTTTAAACCTTATTTTGCAAAATGTTATATCAGGCAATCTTGAAAATGAAAAGTCGGCTGAACTTGATTTTGTGAAATTCAAATTAAAGAACATTCAATAACCATAAATAAAATTTGCTGGAAGATGAATTTTTGCAGTGGGCGGTTACTACTCCACTTTATAATATCGGCGAGCAAGTATACAAAATCAGTGATGAAACTAAGAAAAAATACCCTGAAATTATTTAGAGTGTTGTTGCAGGTCTTCGTCATAGACTTGTGCACGATTATGAGGGCATTAATTGGCCAATAATTGTTGAAGTTATTTTTGATGAAATGGACGATTTTGTAAATTCAATAAAAATTATAAACGAAAAAGCGGGCGAATGATGCTTGCTCTTACGATATCCTCATTATTTAAAAATGTCTAAGTAATGACCATAGGGGCTAACATCGTTAGCCCGCTAAACTATATTATAATTGATTAACATTGTATTAGTTGATTAAATATTAATATTATTATATAATTTACATATATTAATCGAAAGGGGGGGTATATTATGCGTAAGATTGTTAATATAAATAAAAATTGGAAATTTTCAAAGGATGCTTCAAGTGTTCCTACTTCTTTGCCTGATGATTGGCAAAAACTTGATTTGCCATACACTTGGAATGGTGAAGACGGTCAGGACGGCGGAAATGACTACTATAGGAGCAAAGGATATTTTGCTAAGATTTTAAACAAGAGCGATATCCCTGAGGGTGAAGAAGTTTACCTTCAGCTTGACGGCGTTAATTCAACAGGTACTGTTTATTTCAATGGTAAACAATTTGTAGAACACAACGGCGGCTACTCAACTTTCAGAGTTAAGCTTGACGATATTAAGGATGAAAATCTCCTTGTAATTGTTGCCGATAACTCTCCTAACGACTATGTTTATCCGCAGGTTGCAGACTTTACTTTCTACGGCGGTATTTATCGTGATGTAACTCTTATCGGTGTTGGTAAGGCGCATTTTGACCTCGATTTTTACGGCGCACCGGGTATTGCAGTCACTCCAGAAATTGTTGGTGATGACGCTAAAATTAAAATTGACGCTTATTGTACCGGTGAAGTTGAATTTGAAATTACCGACGGTAACGAAGTGATTGCCAAAGCTAAAGCCGACGGCAAGAACCCAAGCGTTAACCTTGAAATTAAAGATGTTCACCTTTGGAACGGTACGCTTGACCCGTTCCTTTACACAGCAAGCGCAAAGCTTATTTCAAACGGCGAAGCAGTGGACGAGGTTAAAACCCGTTTCGGTTGCCGTACTTTTGAAATCGACCCTAATAAAGGCTTTATCTTAAACGGTAAGACTTATCCGCTTCGCGGTGTCAGCAGGCATCAGGACAGACCTCATATCGGTAATGCTCTTTTACCTGAACATCATAAGGAAGATATGGACCTTATTTGTGAAATGGGTGCAAACACAATTCGTCTTGCTCACTACCAGCACGCTCAGTATTTTTATGATTTGTGCGACGAAAGAGGTATGGTTGTTTGGGCTGAAATTCCTTATATTTCAAAGCACCTTGATAAGGGCGTTGAAAATACAAAGAGCCAAATAAAAGAACTTGTTTATCAAAACTATAATCATCCGAGTATAGTTGTTTGGGGGCTTTCAAATGAAATTTCAATGGGCGGCGCAACTCCTGCTATTGTTGAAAACCATAAAATGCTCAATGACCTTGTCCATTCTCTTGATAAAACAAGACTTACTACCGAGGCAGTTCTTACCGCTTGCAATATTAATGAAGAATATGTTCACATTTCCGATGTGCTTTCATATAACCATTACTTTGGTTGGTACGGCGGCGATGTGTCAATGTACGGTAACTGGTTCGATAACTTCCATAAAAAGTATCCAAATAAGGCAATCGGTATGAGTGAATACGGCTGTGAAGCACTTAATTGGCATACTTCTAACCCTGAGCAGGGCGATTATACAGAAGAATATCAGACATATTATCATGAAGAAGTAATTAAGCAAATTGCTCGCCGTCCTTACCTTTGGGCAACGCATGTTTGGAATATGTTTGACTTTGCTGCCGACGCAAGAGCCGAGGGCGGCGAAAACGGTATGAACCATAAGGGTCTTATCACTTTTGACAGGAAGTATAAAAAGGACAGCTTCTACGCTTATCAGGCTTGGCTTTCAAAAACTCCTATGCTTCATATTTGCGGCAAAAGATATGTTGACAGGGTAGAGGATGTTACAAAAGTTACCGTTTATACCAACTGTGATGAGGTTGAACTTTTCGCAAACGGTGAAAGTGTGGGCAAGCAGAAGAAAGGTGAGTTCCCGTTCTTCCATTTTGAAGTTAAAAATGTAGGCGAAACAAAGCTTGTTGCCAAAGCGGGCGAACTTACAGATGAAGCCGAAATTAAAAAGGTTGACAAGTTTTACGAAGCTTACAGACTTAAAGAGGAAGGTGCGGTTATTAACTGGTTTGAGATTGAAACTCCAACCGATTACTATAGCGTTAACGATACCCTTGGTGATATCCTTTCAACTTTCAGGGGCAAGATTTGCGCAGTTAAACTTCTCTTGAAAATGAAAAAAGCGCTCACTCCCGACGGTCCTAAAAAGAAAGGCGAGAAAAAGAGCGCCGAAGTTATGGGCTTCAAAATTGCCGATATCAATAAAACTATGATTGATATGCTCAAGGGCTTTACCGTTAAGCGCGGTCTTATGATGCTCGGCGGTAAATTTACCAAAGAACAAATTCTTGAAATCAACGCTATGCTTAATAAGGTTAAGAAGAAATAAGCATTTGTAATTGGTTGACGGCATATTTTAGTTTTTCTCTCCCTCAGTCAACAAAGTTGACAGCTCCCTCATCAGATGGAGCCGAGTTTTCTTGCTTCCCTCTGACGAGGGAAGTGGCGGCTTCGCCGTCAATAGGAGAGAAACCATTTGCAATATAAACAACAAAAAGGAGAGCGACTTGCTCTCCTTTAATTATTTGTTAATCTCTTTTTTATCCGTAATTTCCAAAATATAGTCTGTGCTTACATCGTAATATTTTGAAAGTTTAATCAATATCTCCGTCGGAATGTCAAGGTCGCCACGCTCATAGTTGCTGTACACTCTTTGCGAACAGTTTAAAATCTCGGCAATTTCTCGTTGCTTCAAATCATTGTCGGCGCGCAGTTCGTATATTCGCTTGTACATTTAACCATCTCCGTTAGTAGTATGGTTATAGTATATTATAGCGCATTATCCACTATTGACTTTTAGCGGAAAATACACTATAATTATATTCAGCAAAAATTACACTGAATATTAGGAGGAACTTTTATGAAAAAATTTTTATCAATTCTTTTGTCACTCATTATGCTACTCAGCATTTCGGCAGGGTTTAATTTAACAGCTTATGCAAACGAATATTCCGGCACTTGCGGTGATAATGTTAACTATAATTTTAATAAACAGACGGGAACTTTAACTATATCCGGTAAAGGCGATATGGTTGATTATGACAGCAGTTTCGATACACCTTGGTATATTGGCGAATATTCTAATGATATTACTAAAGTAGATATTCAAAACGGAATAACACATATAGGTTCTTTTGCATTTTTTGAGTGTAATATGAAAAATGTTGTTTTGCCTGATTCTGTAAAAACTATCGGCAAATTTGCGTTTTATGAATGTGAAAAGCTTGAAAGTATAAGTATACCAAATCAAGTTAGCAGTATTGGTAATGGCGCTTTTAACCATTGCCACAATTTGAAAAAAATTACTCTTCCTGCTAAAATTACAAAAATTGCCGGTAATCTATTTGAATATTGTTATGCACTTAGTTCGATTAATATACCTGACGGAGTTAAATCTATCGGCTATGCTGCTTTTCGCTTTAGCGGACTTAAAAGTGTTGCTTTTCCAAAAAGTGTTACAACTATTGATGATGCCGCATTTTTGAAAACTGATATAACAGATATTGTGATTCCTGCTTCAGTAAAAACTATTGGTAGCGATGTATTCACAAGTTGTATTAAATTAAATTCAATAACTGTTGAGTCGAATAATAAAAATTATTCTTCTCAAGACGGTGTGCTTTTTAATAAGGATAAAACAACCTTAATTCAATATCCTACTGCCGGTAAAAGAACATCCTATAAAGTGCCAAACGGTGTTAAAATAATCGGTTATTGGTCATTCGGTCTTTGTAAAAATATTGAAAATATTACGATACCAAGTTCTGTTAAATCTGTCGAATTAAGTGCTTTTATTGACTGTACGAATATAGAAAATGTCTATTACAACTCAACTGTGGCTCAATGGAATAAGATTTCAATAGAAGGTTCGGAATATGATTTTGACAATAACTACAATTATTATTTAATTAACGCAACTATCAATTGTACCGATGGTGTTATAAATGGAAAATCAACAACCGCAACTTCTAAGCCAAAAGCTGCAAGTTTTAAAAAAGTGACCGCATCGAAGAAATCAATTTCTTTTACTTGGGCAAAGGTTAAAGGTGTAAAAGGTTATCAAATTCAACTTGCTACCGATAAGAAGTTTAAAAAGAACAAGAAAACCGTAACAATTAAAAAGCAAAAGACAACCAAAACAACTGTTAAAAAGCTTAAAGCTAAGAAAAAGTATTATGTTCGTATTCGTACTTATAAAACAGTAAACGGTAAGAAAATTTATTCTTCTTGGTCTAAGGTTAAGAGTGTTAAAACTAAATAAGATAAATTATTGTTTATGGCTCCCTTGCAAAGGGAGCTGTCAACTTGTTGACTGAGGGATTGGCTGGCGAACGCAGTTCGCCCCCCCTACAAAATAAATCCCTCCGATTGCTTTCGCAATCACCTCCCTTTGCAAGGGAGGCTTAATCGGTTTAATGATTATAAACTATAATTTACCAAAACAAAAAGGAGAGCACCCGCTCTCCTTTTTTTAATACCCGATATTTGGCTTTAAAACTCAGCCTTCGTACTCGTCTTCGTTTTCCCAGTTATGCCAAATGTTTTGAACATCGTCGTTTTCTTCAAACATATCAATCATTCTTGCCATATTTTTCATATCGTCCTCAGACTCAAGCCTTGTATATGTTTGAGGAATGTAAGCAGGTTCACTTGAAATGATATGATAACCCTTGCCCTCAAGTTCGTCACGAATAGCGCCAACATCGTTAGGCTCTGTTCTAATTTCAAAAATGTCTTCTTCGTCGGTAAGGAAGTCGGAAGCGCCTGCTTCAAGTGCGTCCTCCATAAGTTGGTCTTCGTCAACATCTTCTTTTTCAATAACGATAACGCCCTGCCTGTCAAACATAAATGTAACAGAACCCGGTGTACCCATATTGCCGCCTGCCTTGTCAAAGTAATGCCTTACTTCTGAAGCGGTTCTGTTTCTGTTATCGGTGAGTGCTTCAACAACTACTGCAATACCGCTCGGACCATAACCCTCATATACGATTTCTTCAAAGTTTGTGCTGTCACTTTCGCCGGCAGCTTTCTTTAACATTCTGTCAATGTTGTCGTTTGGAACATTGTTTTGCTTAGCTTTTGCAATAACATCACGAAGCTTAGCGTTATTGTTAGGGTCAGGACCACCGTTTTTAACTGCTACGGCAAGTTCTCTTCCTATTTTTGTAAATACTTTTGCTCTTGCTGCGTCATTTGCACCCTTTTTTCTTTTAATGGTGCTCCATTTGTTATGACCGCTCATATTTTCACTCCTAACATTAGTTATAATTTTAAAATATTTAACTTTACTATTTTAACATATTATTTGCTATATATCAAGTATCTATTTTTTAAATTAGTTATTGTATATTTACTCACTGTATGATATTATAGATATGTATAATTATATAAATTTACATAAAAATTTGGAGGATCTAATATGTATTCAGATTATTACGATTCAATAGGCAAGGTTGCCGAAACAGATAAGGAAGTTGCAGACGCAATGGCTCTTGAACTCAAGCGCCAGCGTGACAATATTGAACTTATCGCTTCTGAAAACCTCGTTTCACCGCAGGTAATGGCAGCTATGGGCAGCGTGCTTACAAATAAGTATGCTGAGGGCTTGCCTGCAAAGCGTTACTACGGCGGTTGTCAATATGTTGATATTGTTGAAAATATTGCTATTAAAAGAGCTTGCGATCTTTTCAAGTGTAACTTTGCAAATGTTCAGCCACATTCAGGCGCTCAGGCTAATACTGCTGTTTACCTTGCACTTCTTAAACCGGGCGATACCGTTATGGGTATGAGCCTTGATAACGGCGGTCACCTTACTCACGGTTCACCTGCAAATATCAGCGGTAAGTATTTCAATTTCGTTCCTTACGGTGTTGATGAAAACGGCTTTATCGATTATAAGGAATTTGCAAAGCAGGTTAATAAAGTTAAACCTAAGCTTGTTGTAGCCGGCGCTTCTGCTTATCCAAGGGAAATTGACTTTAAGACTATGGCTGATATTGCTCACGCTAACGGCGCTATGTTTATGGTTGATATGGCTCATATCGCAGGTCTTGTTGCCGCAGGTCTTCATCAATCTCCGATTCCTTATGCAGATGTTGTAACTACCACTACTCATAAAACGCTTCGCGGTCCTCGAGGCGGTCTTATCCTCTGCAATAATGAATATCTTATTAAAAAGCTTAATTCTGCTGTGTTCCCTGGTACTCAGGGCGGACCTCTTATGCATGTTATCGCAGGTAAGGCTGTTTGCTTCGGTGAAGCGCTTAAACCTGAATTTAACGAATATCAAAAGAGAGTTGTTGAAAATGCAAAGGCTCTTGCCGACGGTCTTATGAACAGAGGTATGAAGCTTGTTTCAGGCGGTACAGATAACCACCTTTGCCTCCTTGACCTTCGCGGTACAGGCGTAACAGGTAAGGAACTTGAAAACAGACTTGACGAAGTTCATATTACTCTTAATAAGAATACCGTTCCTAACGAACCTCTTTCACCGTTCGTTACTTCAGGTGTTCGTATCGGTACTCCTGCCGCTACTACAAGGGGTCTTAATACCGACGATATGGACAAGATTGCAGAATATATTACTCTTGCTGTTACCGACTTTGATAATCAAAAAGATTATATCACAAACGGCGTAGCAGAAATTTGTGCAAAGTATCCGCTTTACGAGTGATAATATGAAAGTATTACTTATAAGTTTATTAAAATTCGGACTTAGGCTTTTATACGCACCTGTCAAGTTGTTTAAAACGAAAAACAGGATAGTTTACCTTTCAAGGCAGAGTAACGATAAAAGCCTTGATATGAGGCTTCTTGAAGAAGCTGTAAAAAAAGAATGTCAAAATACCGAGCAAGTGTTTAGGCTCAGGATGATTCCCGATGGTTTTTTGGGTAAAATATCGTATTGCTTTTCCGTTGTCGGCGATATGTATTATCTCGCTACTTCCAAAGTTGCGATTCTTGATACTTATTCAATCACCGTTTCGTGTCTTAGGCACAAAAAAAGCCTTAAAGTTATTCAAATGTGGCACGCTCTCGGTGCGCTTAAAAAGTTTGGTCTTCAAAGCGTAGGTACTAAAGAGGGTAGGGACGAGAAAGTAAGTCGCGCTATGTGTATGCATAAAAATTACGACTATGTTCTCGCTCCGAGTAAAAAGACGGCTAAGTTTTATATGGAAGCTTTCGGCTGCGACAGCAGTAAAATCAAGATTTGCTCGCTTCCGAGGGTTGACGATATTTTAACGGATAATAACGCTTCTTCAAGGTTTTTTAGTGAAAATCCGGGTTTGAGCCACGATAAAATTGTTCTTTATCTCCCGACTTTCCGTGAAAGGGAAGCGTATGTGGCTGAAATGCTCAAAGTTGAGTTTAGGGGTCTTGAGGGTTATCATCTTATCATCAGCGCGCATCCTCTTTTTTCTAAAATTAAAGTTGAAGATGAATTTTCATATTCAGGTAGGTTCTCTACCTATGATTTAATGAAAGTTGCCGATGTTATAATTACCGACTATTCGGCTTGCGCTTTTGAAGCAAGTGTTCTTATGAAACCGCTTTATTTTTTTACTCCCGATTATGACGAATATTCTAAGGAGCGTGGCATTAATGTTGAACTTAAAGAGGAAATGCCTAGCGCAACTTTTGAAGATGCCGAACAGCTTGCAAACTCAATCAAATCAAATAATTACGACTTTGACGCACTTTATAAATTCAAGTGTGATTATGTTGAAAATACAAAAACAAACAATGCTGAGATACTTGCAAAGTTTATTTCAATGCTTGTTTAATTAATAATAAAGAAGGCTAAATTAATGGAATACACATTTTCTAACAAAATTTCTTCTCTCCAGCCAAGCGCTATAAGAGAAATTCTTAAAGCTACCGCGGACCCGAAAATTATTCCTCTTGCAGCAGGCAACCCTGCTCCGGACGCTTTCCCGGTTGAAGAAGTAAGGGCTATTGCGGCGGAAATTCTTGATACCCGTCCTATCGACGCGCTTCAATACGGTGTGTCAGAGGGTTATCAACCTCTTCGTGATACTATTAAATCTTGGATGAAAAAGCACGAAAATATTGGCAAAGATTTTGACAATATTCTTATTGTTTCGGGTGCTACTCAGGTTATGGACCTTACAACAAAAGTTCTTTGCAACGAGGGTGACACCGTTATTTGTGAAGAACCGTCGTTTATCGGCTCGCTCAACTGCTTCCGTTCATACGGCTGTAAGCTTAAGGGCGTTCCTGTTGAAGTTGACGGTATGGATGTTAACGCTCTTGAAGATGCGCTTAAAACAACTCCTAACGCTAAGTTCATTTATACTATCCCTAATTTCCAAAACCCATCGGGTGCAACTATGTCGCTTGAAAAGAGAAAGAAGCTTTATGCACTTGCTAAGCAGTACGGTGTTATGATTCTCGAGGATAACCCATATGGTGATTTAAGAGTTCACGGCGAATCTTTGCCTACAATTAAATCAATGGACGAGGACGGAATCGTTATTTATGCGGGTTCGTTTTCAAAAATTCTTTCACCGGGTCTTCGTGTTGCATACTGTATTGCTCCTAAAGTTGTTACCGCTAAAATGACAGTAGGCAAGCAGGCTTCCGATGTTCATACCGCTTGCCTTAACCAAATGATTGTTGATGAATGGTTTAAGCAGTATGATGTTGACACTCATATTAAGCATATTCAGGATATTTATCGCAATAAGCTTAATCTTATGTGTGACTGCATTGATGAGCACCTCGGCGACTTTGTTGAATATGTTAAGCCTGAGGGTGGACTTTTCGTTTGGTGCAAGCTTCCTGACAATGTTGATATGCTCGAGTTCGTTAAAAAAGCAGTAGAAAAGAATGTTGCCGTTGTTCCTGGTAACGCTTTTCTTATGGATGATACTCAGCCGTCGCACTATATTCGTCTTAACTTCTCAACACCAACCGACGACGGTATAATCAACGGTGTTAAGGCACTCGGCGAAGTTGCAAAATCATATAGATAATCGGAGAATAATTATGTCAGAAGAAATTAAAAAAGAACATAAAAAAAGAAGCCTTTCGCTCATTCAGCCAACAAGTATTCCTACTTTGGGTAACTACCTCGGCGCTATGCGTGGCTGGAAAGACTTTCAGGATGATTTTGATACCGTTTTCGGCATTGCCGATTTACATTCAATCACAGTAAGGCAGGACCCTAAAAAGCTTAGGGAACAAACTACTCAGCTTTACGCTCTGCTTATGGCAACAGGTCTTGACCCTGATAAGAGCATACTTTTCATTCAGTCCCATGTGCCTCAGCATTCTCAGCTTGCCTGGATACTTAACTGCTATACTCAGTTTGGTGAACTCAGCCGTATGACCCAGTTTAAGGATAAATCTCAGCAACACGCAGATAATATTAACGCAGGTCTTTTCACTTATCCGTCGCTTATGGCTGCCGATATTCTTCTTTATCAGGCAGATGTCGTTCCGGTAGGTGTTGACCAAAAACAGCACCTTGAAATCACAAGGGATATCGCTGAGCGTTTCAACGGTATTTACGGCAATGTATTTACCGTTCCTGAACCGTATATTACTAAAACTGCGGCTAAGGTTATGAGCCTTGCAGACCCAACAAGGAAAATGAGTAAGTCCGACCCTAACCCAAAGGGCACTGTTTATCTTACAGATGACCCGAACGTAATTATGAAAAAGTTTAAGGGCGCAGTTACCGATAGCGAAATGAGTATTCGTTATGCAGAGGGCAAGGACGGTATCAACAACTTGATGTCAATTTACTCTGCAGTTACAGGCAAAAATTTTGATGCTATCGAAGCTGAATTTGCAGGCAAAGGCTACGGTGATTTCAAGTCTGCTGTAGGTGAAGCAGTTATTGCTGAACTTGAACCGGTTCAAAAGCGTTATAATGAACTTATCAAGGATAAAGCATTCCTTCAGGAAAAATGGACACAGGGTGCAGAACTTGCTCAAAAAGTTTCTCAGCGTACACTTGATAAGGTTATGAAAAAAGTTGGTTTTGTATTAAAATAATTATTAAAAAGGCTTGATTTTTCAAGCCTTTTTTGTTATAATGTTCCAGCATTCGTAGAAATACAAACGAATACGCACACATTCGAGTTAAGCCTTAGGTGATTTTTATGGGCTTTTGCCATACTCGGTGTGGAGGAATTAACCTTAAAGGAGGAAATAATAATGGCAAATGTAGTTTCAATGAAACAACTTTTAGAAGCAGGTGTTCACTTCGGACACCAGACAAGAAGATGGAACCCTAAAATGGCTGAATACATCTTCACAGAGCGTAACGGCATCTACATCATCGACCTTCAGAAGACAGTTAAGAAACTTGATGAAGCTTATATGTATGTTCGTGACCTCGCAGCAGATGGTGGTTCAATCATCTTTGTCGGTACAAAGAAGCAGGCTCAGGAATCAGTTAAGGAAGAGGCAGAGCGTTGCGCAATGCCATATGTAAATGCAAGATGGCTCGGCGGTATGCTTACTAACTTCAAGACTATCCGCGGCAGAGTTGCTCGTCTTGCTCAGCTTAAAGCTATGAGAGAAGACGGCACATTCGACCTTCTCCCTAAGAAGGAAGTTGTTGGTCTTGAGCTTGAAATCGAAAAGCTTGAAAAGTACCTTGGCGGTATCACAGAAATGAAGAAGATTCCTGACGCAATGTTCATCGTTGACCCTCGCAAGGAAAGAATCGCTGTATCAGAAGCTATTAAGCTTGGTCTTCCAATCGTAGCTATCGTTGATACAAACTGTGACCCGGATGAAATCGACTATGTTATTCCTGGTAACGACGATGCTATTCGTGCAGTTAAGCTTATCGCAGGCGCAATCGCTGACGCTGTAATCGAAGGCAGAGACGGTAACGACACAGCAGAAGAAACTGCTGAAGAAGCAACTGAAGAAGCTGCTGAATAATTTAATATAAACACTTACTATTTTTAGGAGGATAATATAATGGCATTTACAGCACAAGATGTTAAGGCTCTTCGTGAGAAGACCGGCGTTGGTATGATGGAATGTAAAAAGGCTCTTGTTGAAGCTGATGGTGATATGGACAAGGCTGTTGACTTTCTTCGTGAAAGAGGTCTTGCAGCTGCAGCTAAAAAAGCAACAAGAATTGCTGCTGAAGGTGTAGTTCTTCCTTACTATGACACTGAAGCTAAGAAGGGTGTTGTAGTAGAAGTTAACTCTGAAACAGACTTCGTTGCTAAGAACGAAAAGTTTATGAACTTTGTAGAGGGCGTTGCTAAGACTATTCTTGCAACAAACCCTGTTGATGTTGAAGTTCTCAAGGAAGAAAAGTTTGACGGCACAGACAGAACTGTTACCGAAACTCTTAATGACCTTGTTCTTTCAATCGGTGAGAATATGAAAGTTCGTCGTTTTGAAAGAATGGACGGCGTTGTTTCAACTTATATCCATGGTGGCGGCTCTGTAGGCGTTATGGTTGGTTTTGATGTAGCTGACGAATCTAAGGCTTCTGCTCCTGAATTTGACGCTATGGGCAAGAATGTAGCTATGCAAATCGCAGCTATGAGCCCTGCATATCTTGACGAAGCTTCGGTTCCTGCTGAAGTAGTTGAACACGAAAAGACTATCCTTGCAGCTCAGATGAAGGAAGACCCTAAGATGGCTTCTAAGCCTGAAGCAGTTCTTGCTAAGATTGCCGCAGGTAAGATGGGCAAGTACTACAAGGAAAATTGCCTTGTTGACCAGGAATTCGTTCGTTCAGACCTTTTCCAGGGCGATGTTAAGGGTTATGTTGCTTCAGTTGCTAAGGAACTCGGCACTGAAATCAAGCTTAACGGCTTCATCAGAATGATGAAGGGCGACGGCCTTGAAAAGAGAGAAGAAAACTTCGCTGAAGAAATTGCAAAGCAAATCAACGGCTAATCGAAATTTCAAATAAAATTTCATAACCTATCACAACCCGTTAAAACGCACTGTTTTAGCGGGTTTTTGTTATTTTTATGGAATTTCTCACTTGCCGTATTTTATCGCAAAATATCATAACTTTTCAGCCCATTTTGCGTAAAAGTTGCGTAAAGATTTGCGTAAATTTACGCAAATTTACCTTCTGCGAAGTATTTTTTGCGTCAAGCAAAAATGCCGTTAAATAGGCGATAGGGGAGTGTTACAAATTCATCTTATTTCTTGGATGATTTTCCTCAAGAATATGACGGATTTTATTTGTGCTGATGTGAGTATAAATTTGAGTGGTTGTAATCGAACTGTGACCTAGAAGCTGTTGAATGTATCTTATGTTTACATTTTCGTCCATAAGTGCCGTTGCAAAAGTGTGCCTGAACATATGCGGCGTTATATGTAAATCAATTCTGCTCCTTTTTGCATAATCACTTATCATATTTCTTATAGATTGCTCCGAATACCTGTTTCCTAATTTGTTGATGAAAACATAATCGCTGTCGCAATCACAAATTTTAATATATTCACTTAAAAGTCTTGATACTTTAACATTAGCAATACACATTATCCGTTCCTTTGAGCCTTTGCCGTAAATGTATATTGTGTTGCTGTTGAGGTCAAGGCTTTTTCTTTTTAAATTGCTGATTTCCGATACCCTCATTCCGGTAGAAAATAACAGTTCAATGATTATAACATTTCTTAGTGCCATTATATATTGATAACTGCTTTTTGCATTATCAAGCTGTAAATAAGCAAATTTCAAAATAGTTTTTATGTTTTCAATCGGAATTGTTTTAGGTAAAGTAATCGGTTCTTTGTATTTTAGCGTGATTTTGTGAAAAGGATTGATTTCAATAATGTCCTCAATTTCCATATACCTGTAAAATGCTTTCAAACAAGCAATTTTTCGCTTGGCAGTCTTTGGTTTGTAACGCTGATGAAGTGAATTTATGTATTTATTTAGCTCATTCTTGTTAAAGCAATCCTTACCTTGCATATGAGAACAAAACTGCTTTAAATCAATTTTATACGCTTTTATCGTCAAAGCACTCAGTCCTTTTAAATCACTGCAAACCGCAATGTAATCTTTCGCTTCTTTTTCTATGTCAATCATAATAAAACCTCCAAAATTATCTGATTTTATTATGATTGCTAATAAACCAAAAGTCGATAAATTTTGAGTGTTTTAGCAGAATTTCTTGCAATTATGCCGTATTTTTCTGCATTTAGGCATTTCCTATTGACAAATTGATTGAAATATGATATTGCTTAAAATGATTAAAAGTTAATAAATTGACTTTGATAAAATAAAAATATTTTAAAAGGAATAAAGGATAACTATTTATTATCCCGTATTAGTTAAATACATTTTTCATTATTTTGAAAACATTATCACTATTGATTGGATTATTTAGTATTTCATTGTTTTTAAATGCTTTTCCTATAATTGCACCATCAAACGTGTTTAAAATAGTCGATATATTTTCAGCGTTACAACCACCATCACAAAAAAATTTTGTTTCATAGTATTTATTTTTGAAATCAATGAAATTTGTGTCATTTATCAATTTTAAACAAATATTTGAGGAAAGACAAATGGTTTGTGGTTTTATTTGTGTAATTATTTCCGATAATAAATAATTGAAATTATTATTTATCAATGATTCTTTCAATGGTTCTGAAACATTCAATACAATTTCACAATTATTAGAATAATTGTAGTTTTTTAATTGCCTTATTATTTCTCCTATATCAGTTCTACCATATATATAACTATTAAGATCTGATTTTTGCAAAGTTATTCTACAAAAATCTGCATTTGTTGCATTAGCAAGATCCGCTGTTGCATATGAATCATACATGCAATCTACACCAAAAGGTACAGATAGCTCTTTTTTCAACATACCAATTAAATAAGCCATTGACAATGGTGTTATAGGATTTAGTTTTTTCATATAAGGATAGCTAAATTCGTTTGAAAAAAGTATTTTATCAATTCCATTTTTTTGTAATACTTCCAAATCGTTTTTTGCTCTATCGATACTTAGACCCAAACCTTTCTTAACACAATAATTAGGATCGTCAGGTAATTGTAAAAAATGGCACATACCAATTATTTGAGAATTGACTTTTTGCATTATTTAACTCCTTTCTAAAATGAGGTGAAACATATGAAATATTATTATGAATTTGACGAAATTAAGGATGACTTTTTAGAAGTTGACGATGAATTCACTTTGTTTATTGTTGATCAAAAATATTACTTGCATAGAGGACATAAATATTTACAACAATTTTTAAATAGCGATAATTGGATTTCATCTGATAAGATTATCAAGAAAAGAATCGACAAAATATTAGAATGGATTGAAAAAAACATTCCTCATATTGGTGAACTAATTAAATCACTAATTGATATTCCCGTTAATAAAACATTGGCTTTAACAGAAGCAATAGTTGCCTTAAGTAAAATTTTTGGAGCTAATGTGCATAGAGCTGCTGGACCCGAAGTAATAGATCCTATAATTATCGAAGAAGGTAAAATATCAACAAATAATATTGCACAACTTGTTGCGCTACACAAAGGTTGCAATTATAGACCATCAATAATTATAATTTTAAAAGACGATGATTTTGAAAGAGCAAAAACACTTCTTTGCAAATGTCCAAATGGTATGAATATTAAAATGATTCATAATGATGGTGAAGTAGTTTTTTATAAAGTTATAAATACCGGAGCAGATAATATCGATGAGTTTTTAGAATACTATTCTAAACAATGTTTTAGCACATGTAGTAAAACTGATCACAATGTATTGCTTTCAGAAAGCTGGTCAAATAATAATGCAATAAGTAGATTTAGTCCCACAATATTCCAAATTCGTTCAACTTTTTTAAACGAACATAAACTAGATGCTATTGATAATATAAAATGGCTTGATAATCAACTTTTGAATTATATTCCTGAAAATCAAGGCAATGAAATCCTAAGAAATAGTTTCATTTGTATGAATAAACTCTTTCAAGTATATTGTAACGATTTTGGTGGGGAAGAGTTAAACTCAGCATACAGTCTTGCAAAAGAATTAGATAATGAAATACTGTTGGCTCATGTATATAGATATTCACATTTTTTTAATTGTAGCCGCCAAAACAAACAAGAATGTTTGCAGAAAGCTGAAAATATTTTTAAAAAATACAACATTTCTGATCATGCAATATATTGTAGAAATAACCGACTAATTCACCAATTTTCTTCTAATTCAATTAATATCAATGAATTCTGTTTGCTTGAAGGAAAAGCAACATATGATACACCCGGCTTAGCTTTAATGGCACATATTATAAATAATGTAGGTGTCGCATATCTTTTTGAATTATTTACTTCTGATGCTATTGATACATTTAATCGAGGTCTTTCTTATGCTAAAAATAATCATATTCAACAATTAGCTTTAAGAAGCAACCGTTTATGTGCTAATTGTATTGCATACACTGATTTAGATGAAAAAGAAGTAAAACAAATATTAAATAAAATATTTACTCCTTCGCTTGGATTAAAAAGACTAACATTTTTAACTGCTCAATTTGCATTAAATGTTCTATCAGTAGTAATTAGAAGCAATCCGTTTCTCTATGAAAGTTTGTTAAACGAATATAAAATAGTGAAATTAATTCAAACTGCTTTTGATACAAATATTATGGGTACAGGCTCTATGATTAAACAATTAGAGGTATTAACAATTAAGTATCCAAATTTCAAGTTACTTGATGAATTGAAATTGCCAAATAAGAGAACAGATGTTTCTGGAATAAGGCTTGATTTTATTTGTCAATATGGAATGAATCCATTTTTCTTTAACACTTGGCTTTAGTTTGAGCTATAATTGAGCAAGCCAAAATAAATCCGGTTGGAGAACTTTCATTTCTTATATTATTGTATATATCATATAATTTATAAAATGAAGAATTCGCTTCTAAGGAATTTAAAGAATTATGGAAATTTATATTTTTCTTTAAAGTAGGCATAGGATTGATTTCAATAAAGAAAATTCTATCATTAGAAATAGTGTTATTGCATAATTCATTCCATTCATTTTTATTGTCGCATTTTATTCTTGCATCAATTCGACAGAATGTATTTATATGTAATTTTTTTGCTAATTCTTTATATAAAAATTCCGTTTGTTTATCTATATTAACAATGCGCTTTTTATAACCAGACCGATTTTCTTTAACAGTTTCATTAAAAAACCAATTTGTGTCTAAATTGATTGGGTAATACATTACTGAAGGCAGTATTTCCAATTCATAGGTGAAAGGGTGATATAATAATGGTGTTGTGATATCATATCCATTTATAAATTCTTGAGAAAAACCATTTGACATTTTTTTTATATGTTCCGATTTATATGTTCCTCTACTACTTCCATAATTCAATGTTCTAAAAATACCAGAATCCCCAAAATCAACTTCTTTAGGTATATTTAAACCACAGTTTTTAGCAACACAATTAGAAATATACTTATTTTCTCCTGCAATAATGGATACAGCATTACAAGGGATACAAGGAACACCAATAAAACTACAGATTGATGGAATTAGAGATAATGTTGACAATTCTGTATTGCCATTATTTAAATTTAAAACAGCGTCAATTTTGGGTAATGTATTGCTGATGGCTTTATCAATAAAAGTTCTTGCATCCATTATTAAAGGTCTACAATAGTTTTCTTGAATAGCGCTTAGCCACTCCGATATTACATCACTCTTCCAAATGTCATAATGTTCATAACCTATTGCGTTCTCACCTTCAAATATATAAACTATGGCAATTGTTTTTCCTTGTATTTTATACAACATATTTTCAAATTCTTTGATCATCATTTATTCTAATACGGGATAATAAATAGTTATCCTTTATTAGTGTCAAACATCTGTATATAGTTAAAAGTCTGTCGGTTAAAATCGGCAGGCTTTTTTGTATATATAGAACTAGTGATGAGCAAAACGAAAGAAAAAAATAAGAAAAAACAGTAAAGCAAGCAACTCGAAGAAAAAGAAGGTAAAAAATGTCAGAAGAAGAAAGCCTTACACAAAAATGTGCAAAACTAAATT
>CAVKLC010000027.1:0-30464 GCA_963657005.1 bacterium
AGACTCACTGATTCGTGAATCTCGGCTTTTCTTTATGCTGTTTTTTTACAGCCCTTTTATTTTTTGTACTGTCAAAAATTATGGGTTGCGTTTTTTACTATATTAGTATATAATCTATATTGATTATTTACTATGAAATAAGTAGGTTTTTAATATATGTCAGATAATAATGAAAATGTAATTATGCTTGAAATGCCGGTTATACCTCTTAGGGGACTTGTTGTATTTCCTCAAATGGTGCTTCATTTTGATGTCGGCAGAAAAAAGAGTGTAAAAGCCCTCCAAAAGGCAATGGACGAAGACCAAAAAGTTTTCCTCGTTTGCCAAAAAGACGCTTCGGTTGATGAACCGAGTATTGAAGATGTTTATGAAATAGGTGTTGTTTGCAGTATTAGGCAGATGATGCGTATTCCGGGCAGTGAAAATATGAGGGTAGTTGTTGAGGGCGAGCAAAGAGCGGTTCTTTATAACTTTACCACCGTTAAACCTTATATTACGGGCTTAATAGAACTTATAGATGAAAGTAAGTTCGATAATATTCCTGACGAAGAAGACAGGGCATATCAAAGAATAGTTAAAAAAGAGTTTGAATATTATGCTTCAATGATGCCTAAAATCAGCAATGATGTTATCGCCAAAGTTATTTCAATAAAAAACAGCGGTGAACTTGCCGATTTTGTTTGCTCAAATACTTTTCTTGACTATTATGAAAAGCAGGATATTTTGTCTGCGACCGACCCGAGCGACAGAATTTGTCAGCTTGTGGTTTATTTGAAAAAAGAAAATAATGCGCTTGAAATTGAAAATGAAATTCAGGAAAAAGTTCAGACGGAAATTGATAAGAGCCAAAGAGAGTACTATTTAAGGGAAGAAATGAAAGTTATTTCCGACGCTTTGGGTGAGGGTGATAACCCACAGGAAGAAGCTGACGAATACAGAAATAAAATCAATTCACTTAATTGCAGTGACGAAATTAAGGAAAAGCTTTTAAAAGAATGTGATAAGCTTTCAAAAATGCCGGGCGGTTCACACGAGGGTACTGTTGAAAGAAATTATCTTGATAAGTGCCTTGAAATTCCGTTTGGTAAATTTACAAAAGACTCAATCAATCTTGAAAAAGCAAGAAAAATTCTTGATAAAGAACACTACGGCTTAGACAAAGTTAAAGAAAGAATTGTTGATTCTCTCGCAGTTTATAAGCGCAACCCTGATTTTAACGGTCAAATTCTTTGCCTTGCAGGTCCTCCGGGCGTGGGTAAAACTTCTATAGTTAAATCACTTGCAAAAAGTATGGGCAAGAAATATGTTCGCATTGCGCTCGGCGGTATTCATGACGAAGCTGAAATAAGAGGTCATAGGAAAACGTATATCGGTTCAATGCCGGGTCGTATTGTTGAAGCGGTTATTAAATCAGGCGTTATGAACCCAATAATTTTGCTTGATGAAATTGACAAGATAGGTAATGACTTTAAGGGCGACCCGTCTTCTGCTTTGCTTGAAGCACTTGACCCGGAGCAGAATAATACTTTTGCCGATCATTACATTGAATTCCCTATAGATTTAAGCAAAGTTTTATTTATTACCACCGCTAATGATGTGTCAGCTATTGCAGAACCTCTTTATGACAGGATGGAAGTAATAGAGCTTAATTCATACACTTCTCTTGAAAAGTTTTATATCGCAAAAAATCATTTAATTAAAAAAGAAATGGCGAAGCATTCGCTTTCTGCCAGAGAATTTAAAATGACGGATGAAGCAATAAATATCGTTATTGAAAGTTATACAAGAGAAGCGGGAGTTCGTAAGCTTGAAAAAGAAATTGCAACTATTTGCAGAAAAGCTACCGTTGCACTGGAAAGCGGCGCTAAGTCGTTTAAAGTGACAGACAAAAATATTGAAGAATATTTGGGAAAAAAGAAATTTACTGCAGATTTAATCAGCAGTGAGGACCAGGTAGGTACAGTTAATGGACTTGCGTGGACAAGCGTTGGCGGCACGATGCTTCCTATCGAAGTTTCAGCGCTTGACGGCAGTGGTAAAATAGAACTTACAGGTAATCTCGGCGATGTGATGAAAGAAAGTGCTAAAACGGCAGTGTCTTTTATTAGGTCGAAATGTAATGAGTACGGTATAGACTCCGATTTTTATAGAACTAAAGACATACATATCCACGCACCTGAAGCCGCTATACCAAAGGACGGTCCGTCAGCCGGTCTTGCTATTACTACTGCAATAGTTAGTGAACTTACAGGTATTGCTATTAAAGCAAATGTCGCTATGACAGGAGAAATAAGCTTAAAAGGCAAGGCGCTTCCTATCGGCGGACTAAAAGAAAAATCTATGGCTGCATTTAAAGCAGGTTGTGATACAGTGATTATTCCAAAGGATAATGTTAAAGACCTTGCAGAAATAAGTGCAGAGGTTAAAAATGCAATCAATTTTGTAAGCGTTTCTACTTTTGATGAAGTGTTACCTAATGCGCTTGTTGCAATGCCGCAGAAAAAGAAAGAAATTAAAGATAACAACATTATTATTCCCGACAAAAAGTCTAAATCAAATGTTGTTACCCAATAGGTGAAATATGAATTATAATAAAGCAGTATTTGAAAATGCTTACGGTCTTTTATCCCAGCTTCCTGAGAGTGACGAGCCGGAAGTCGTTTTTGCAGGCAGGTCAAATGTCGGTAAAAGCTCACTTCTTAATAAGCTTTTCAACCGTAAAAGTCTTGCAAGAGTAAGTTCTGTACCGGGAAAAACAATTACAATAAATTTTTATGATGTTGATAATATCAAATTTGTTGACCTTCCGGGCTACGGCTATGCTAAAATAAACAAACAGGAACTTAAAAGGTTTAGCGAACTTATGGAGGGCTATTTTAAAAGCGGAAGAAACATTGCTCTTGTAGTTCTTCTTATTGATATGCGCCATCCGCTCACAAAGGATGATGAGGGTATGATTTATTTCTTGAAAGAGATGAATATTCCATTTATAATAGTCATGACAAAAGCTGATAAGCTTAAAAAAACAGCATATAAAGAAAGGCTTGACCTTTCAGGAAAGGAACTTGCATTTGCAGGCGGTGTTCCTGTCGTTCCGTTTTCGTCAGTAACAGGGCAGGGAATTAACGGAATTAAAAATTATATAGAAAAATCAGTAATGTGATTTAGGAGGATAAATTAATGGCAAAAGTTCCATTTGTATCAAAAGAAAAGGTAGAAGAAATTGCAGCAAAGTATCCTACTCCTTTTCATCTTTATGACGAAAAAGGCATTAGAGAAAATGTAAAAAATCTTAAAAAAGCATTTTCTTGGAATAAAGGCTACAAAGAATATTTTGCGGTAAAAGCTACACCAAACCCGTTTTTAATCAATATTCTTCGTGAATACGGCTGCGGTTGTGACTGCTCGTCAAAAACAGAACTTATGATGGCTAAGACTGTCGGCGCTGTCGGTGATGATATTATGTTTTCATCAAACGACACTCCTATTGATGAGTTTAGGTATTGTAACGATTTGGGCGGTATTATCAATCTTGATGATATTACTCATATAGAAGCAGTGGAAAAAGCTTGCGGTAAACTTCCTAAGAAAATGAGCTGCCGTTATAACCCGGGCGGCGTTTTCAAAATTTCTAATGATATTATGGATAACCCGGGTGATGCCAAATACGGTATGACAACCGAGCAGATTTATGAAGCGTTCAGAATTCTTAAAGAAAAGGGCGTTGAGGAATTCGGTATTCACTCATTCCTTTGCTCAAATACGGTAACTAACGAATATTACCCAATGCTTGCAAAGCTTCTTTTTGAACTTGCGGCAGACCTTAAGACTAAACTCGGCGTTCACATTACTTTTATCAACCTTTCGGGCGGTATCGGTATTCCTTACAGACCTGACCAAGAACCAAACGATATTTTTGTTATCGGCGAGGGCGTAAGAAAGGCTTATGAGGAAGTTCTTGTACCTGCCGGTATGGATGATGTTTCAATCTTTACAGAACTTGGCAGATATATGCTCGGTCCTTACGGAGGTCTTGTAACAAAGGCTATTAACCAAAAGCATACTCATAAAGAATATATCGGCGTTGACGCTTGTGCTGTTAACCTTATGCGTCCTGCAATTTACGGCGCATATCATCATATTACTGTTTTGGGTAAAGAAAATGAACCTTGCGACCATAAGTATGATGTTACCGGTTCGCTTTGTGAAAACTGCGATAAATTTGCTGTTGACCGTATGCTTCCCGAAATCGAAATGGGTGACTACCTCTTTATTCACGATGCAGGTGCTCACGGTTTCTCAATGGGTTATAACTATAACGGTAAGCTCAAGAGCGCTGAAATTCTTTTAAATGAAGACGGCTCATTTAAACTCATCAGAAGAGCAGAAACTCCTAAGGACTATTTTGCTACATTCGATTGTTTTGACTTTTATGATGAACTTATAAAAGAATAATTTCTTAAAATCTCCGAATCTTTCATAATTTCGGAGATTTTTCTTTACTTTCACGATTTAGTGTGCTACAATATGATTACTTTAAATTATGATTTGTTAGAAAGGCAATGATAATATGAGCAGGAAATTAAAAGATGATAATATCGACTTTCTCTTTAGAGCAATTCTTGAACTTGAAACTATTGAAGATTGCTATGACTTTTTTGAAGATTTGTGCACTGTTCAGGAACTTAAAACAATCAGTCAAAGAATAGTTGTTGCAAAAATGCTTTCTGAAAAGTGTGTTTATACAGATATTGTCAATGCAACGGGTGCTTCAACCGCTACAATCAGCCGTGTTAATCGTTCGCTTCAATACGGTTGTGACGGATATGATAAAATTTTTGAAAAAATAAAGCTTGAAGACGAAAACAAAGAAGACGAAAATGGCGAGTTATAATATTTTTGCCGAGTTTTACGACGATTTAACTCAAAATGTTGAATATGAAAAGACAGCAAAATATGTTTCTTCCTTTTTTAAGAAGTATTATTCGACCGGTGAAACCGTACTCGATTTGGCTTGCGGTACCGGTACTCTCAGTAAGCTTTTAAGTGAAATGGGTTATGATATTGTCGGTATTGACTTGTCGGAAGATATGCTTTGCGTTGCAGCCTCAAAGGGCGTAGATAACGCTAATTTTATTAAAGCTGATATTTCGTCATTTGTTTTACCTAAAAAGGTTGATTACTGCGTTTGCTCGCTTGACAGTATTAATCATTTGGAAAGTATTGAGCAAGTCGGCGACTGCTTTAACAGCGTTTATGATTCTCTAAATGACGGCGGTATATTTGTTTTTGATGTAAATACTGTTTATAAGCATAAAAATGTTTTGTACAACAATACATTTGTTTTTGACGAGGAAGATTTTTTTCTGTCTTGGGACAACGAATATTTGGGCGATAATACAGTCAGAATTCTTCTTGATTTTTTTGTGTTTAACGGAGTTAATTATGACAGATTCAGTGAAGAATTTTGCGAAAAAGCTTACGAAATAAGTGAACTTGAAAATAAACTTAATAAGTTTGAAATTCTCGGTATATATGATGAACTTACTTTAAATGAACCGAGAAATGACAGTGAAAGAATTTATTTTGTATGTAAAAAGGTGAATAATTAAATGGGAAAAATAGTAAGATATATTACAACAGACGGCAGTGCTTTCGTAATTGCCGGTGACACAACCGATATGATTAGTAAGGCTGAAAATATTCATAAAACTTCAGCCGTTACAACTGCAGCACTTGGCAGACTTATGACTGCGGCTTCAATGATGGGCGTAATGCTAAAAGGCGCCGACGACAGTGTTACATTAAGGCTTAACGGCGGTGGTCCTGCAGGTGTAGTTCTTGCTGTATCGGACAGTCAGGGAAACGCAAGGGGATATGTTGAAAAACCTGTTGTTGAAATTCCACTTAATGATAAGGGCAAGCTTGATGTTAGGGGAGCAGTCGGCACTGACGGTTTTCTTTATGTTATGAAAGATATGGGTCTTAAAGAGCCGTATGTAGGCAATACGCAAATTGTGAGCGGTGAAATTGCCGAGGATATTACCAATTATTTTGCCGTGTCAGAGCAAACACCTACTGTTTGCGCTCTCGGTGTGCTTGTTAACCCGGATTTATCCGTTTTAAAAGCAGGCGGCTTTATGATTCAGCTTCTTCCGGGTTGCCCTGAGGATATAATCGAAAAGATTGAAGATTCAATAAAAGATATTGATTCGGTTACAACTATGCTTTCAAATGGAATGACACCGGACGATATAGCTAAGCGCGCAATGCGTGGTATTGAACTTGATAAGCTTGATGAAAGCAAAATCGAGTACAGATGCAACTGCTCTAAGGCTAAGGTTGAAAACGCGCTTATTTCAACCGGCAGAGAGTCATTGCAGCAAATGATTGTCGATAATGAGGATGTAAATGTTGAATGTCATTTCTGTGACAAAAACTATACTTTTACGCCAAAAGAAATTGAAAAATTACTTGAACAAACATCAAAATAAAAAAGTTTAAAAAAGTTGAAAAAAAGTCTTGACTTTTGATTAGAATTGATGTATTATATAACTCGTCGCAAGTGAGAAATAACTTCACGACGACATTCGTGGGAGCATAGCTCAGCTGGGAGAGCATCTGCCTTACAAGCAGAGGGTCACAGGTTCGAGCCCTGTTGTTCCCACCACAAATGGCCCGGTAGTTCAGTTGGTTAGAACGCTAGCCTGTCACGCTAGAGGTCGACGGTTCGAACCCGTTCCGGGTCGCCATTTGTGCTTCTGTAGCTCAGTCGGTAGAGCAGGGGACTGAAAATCCCCGTGTCGATGGTTCGATTCCGTCCGGAAGCACCACATTTGCGGATGTAGCTCACCCGGTAGAGCGCAACCTTGCCAAGGTTGAGGTAGCGAGTTCGAGCCTCGTCATCCGCTCCAATTAAAAAGGCTTCAATTACGAAGCCTTTTGTTATATGGCACCATAGCCAAGTGGTAAGGCAGAGCTCTGCAAAAGCTTTACGCCCCAGTTCAAATCTGGGTGGTGCCTCCAACAAACCTCAAAGATTTTCTTTGAGGTTTTTATTTTATCATAAAGTTTAATACTAACTATAATATATATGAAAGGAATTTGATTATGTGTACTGCGGCGACATATAAGACTAAAGATTTTTATTTTGGTAGAACTCTTGATTATGAATTTTCATATGGTGACGAAATTACAATCACTCCGAGAAATTATGATTTTGAGTTCAGGCATATGGGTAAAGTGAAAAATCATTATGCTATAATCGGTATGGTGCATATTGCAAATGACTATCCACTTTATTATGATGCAATGAACGAAAAAGGCGTTTTTATTGCAGGTCTTAATTTTGTAGGCAATGCAATCTATAATAAGCCTGTTGAAGGTAAGGATAATGTTGCTCAGTTTGAACTTATACCTTATCTTTTATCTCACTGTGCCGATGTGAGCGAAGTAAGGCAAAAACTTGAAACAATTAATATTACCGATACTGCATTTAGCATTCAGCTTCCTGTAGCTCAGCTTCATTATATTATTTCCGATAAAAATGACTGTTTAACTCTTGAATGTACTAAGGACGGAATGAAGATATACGATAATAAAGTCGGTGTACTGACAAATAACCCACCGTTCGACATTCAAATGTTTATACTTAATAATTATATGTCACTTTCAATAAAACAACCTGAAAATAATTTTTCAAAAAATATTGATTTGAAAACATATAGCAGGGGAATGGGTGCTATCGGTTTGCCGGGTGATTTGTCGTCTGCTTCCCGTTTTGCTAAAGTTGCATTTACTAAGCTTAATTCTGTTTCAAAAGACGATGAAGAAAGCAGTGTAGGCCAGTTTTTTCATATTCTCGGTTCAGTTGACCAACAGCGCGGCTGTTGCGAGGTTAGTGACGGTAAATACGAAATAACGATTTACACCTCTTGTTGTAATGTCGATAAAGGCATTTATTACTATACAACATATAACTCTCACAAAATTAATGCAGTTGATATGCATAGGGTTGATTTGAACTCTGATAAGCTTTATGCTTATCCGTTAATTGAAGATGAAGAATTTTTCTTTCAAAACTGAAAAACACGGTACGCTCAAAATTGGAGAGTGTACCGTGTTTATTAATTTATGCTTTAATACCTGTTACAATGTAAATGTCATCTGTTGATTTTGTGTAAGTTTCTTTAAAACTTGCATTAATAAATATCTTTTCAAGGTCATTGGCACTCATTAATCCGTTGGAAATTTTGCTTGCCTTAACTTCATCGTGATGTAGGTCAATCTGCTTTCTTCCACGGTCGTGAGCAACTGTAAGTGTGCCGCCGATTTTAACCGCTTTATATAGATTTTTAATTAAATCATTCGGGTTTACAAAATGAGGAAATGCATTGAAAATAATTGCGCTGTCAAATTGTTTGTCGAAATTATAGTTTTCTGCGTCACAGCAGATAAAAGATATATTGTCATAAGATTTAAACTTATCTTTGGCAATATCAATCATTTTTGATGAAATATCAACTCCGACAATTTCACCTGCATTTCTTTTAATGTAATAATCAATCATTACACCCGTGCCGCAAGCAATATCAAGAATACTTTTGTTTTCGCAAACTTTTGCACTGTCGAGTATTTCGTTCATTTTGTTATCATCTTTAATCATTTCATCGTCCCAAATTTCGGAACGCTCATCAAAAAACTTGATTACTTCTTTTTTATCCATTATTCAGCCTCGTAAACATATCTTGACGGAATTAAAGTAGCTTTAACAAGTGCAGCGTAAACTACAGGGATAAGTATAATTTGCATAACGATGCCCGGCAAGCAAGTTATAAAATAAGATGTTGCCCAAGTAGCAATAGTGATTTCGCCCCTTGCAAAAATCAATGCTTTTACAATTCCTGCGATTACTCTGCCGATAAGAAGCGCGCCGATAAGCGATATGTAAAGGTCTGCCACTGATTTTTTAGTATGTACAAATCTCATCAAAAGCGAAGAAATAAGCGCATAGCAAACAAGTTCAACAAGCATTGACGGTAAAATTGCCGCGTTTGGCATACCTGTTATAACGCTTGAAAGAATAGGACCCGCTAAGCCGCAAATGACTGCATATTGCGGTGCACAAACAATACCGCAAATAAGAACGGGAATGTGCATAGGACAATAAATCATACCTGCCTGCGGTATACTGTGAAATGCCATAGGAAGTACAACGCAAAGCGCAATGCAAACAGCAGTAATAATTGATTGTTTAAGGGCACTCATTTTGCCGAGTTTGTTTACTTTTAAATTTTTCTTTTCCATATTAGTTATCTCCTTTGTAACCTCTAGCCTCCAACGCTTGTGACAGTTCGTCGGCACGCTTAAATGCATTAATAAATATCGGAACTATCAGGGGAAAGATGCATTTGGCTTTCTTTAATATATTTTTTGACTCAAACTCGGCACCTCGTGCAGTTTGAGCTTTTTTTATGTTTTGCGTTTCAAGCAAAAGTATCGGTATAAATGTGATTGAAACCGAAAGAATAAGCGATAAATTTTCAGTTGGAATTTTAAATAAACTAAGCGGCTTTAAATAAAACTTAATTCCGTTTGTAATTTCAATAGGTGAAGTTGTTAAAATAAAAATTCTTGACCAAAGAATTACAAATAAAACATTTATTATAATTATTTGTCCTTGCTTTACTCCGCCACTTGTTAAATTAATTTTGCCGATGCCGAGTATCACTTTTCCTTGGTTATAAAAAAATGAATTCATTAAAAAGATTAATAAACAAAAAAGCCACAGCCTTTTTATCACGGCAAAATAATATTTAAAATTAAGTTTTGACAAAGCCATAGTGCATATCAATAGCGTTAAGTCAATCGCATAAGCGATAATGCTTTTGCTTGCAAGCGTTAAAATTATCATTAATGCAAGGCAGGCAATTTTATACCGTACATTTAACTTATGAATAGGTGACGATATATTTACATATGTGCCTGTAAGCGTTTTATCCATTTGTATCTCCAAATTGTTTTATTAATTCTGTTATTAAATCATCATACTTAATTATGTTATTTGAAATGCTTATTCCGTTTTTACTAAGCAAATTTATTATTCGCTTGCTTGAACAAGTTCCGATATTTAGCCTTTCAAGTTCTTCTTTTTTATTAAAAACATTATTCGGCGTGTCATTCAGCACGATTTTGCCATTGTCCATAACCAATACTCTGTCGCAGTATTCGGCTATGTAATTGGCATTGTGTGAAATAATTATAACAGTTGTGTCGTTTTCTTTAAGCTTTGCAAGAAGCTTAAAGAAATTCTCTCTTGAATCATTGTCAAGGCCTGCAATAGGTTCGTCGAGTATAAGATACTTTGGTTTACAAACAAGTATACCTGCTACTGCAACTTTCCTTTTTTCGCCACCTGAAAGTGCAAGCGGTGATTTGTCCTTAATTTTGTCAAAATCAAGATTTAAAAGTTCAAGCGCTTCTTTTGCTCTTTTGTACTTTTCTTTGTTAGTGAGTTTGAATTTCTTTAAGCCAAAAAATATATCCTTTTGAACAGTCTGCTCAAAAAGCTGCATTTCCGGAAATTGGAAAACTATTCCGAGTTTTTTTCTGAGTATTGATTTATTGTATTTTTTACTTGCAATATCATCGCCGTCAATTATTATTTGACCGCTTTTAGGTTTGATAAGTCCTGCGATAAGCTGAACAAGTGTTGATTTTCCACAACCGGTATTGCCCATAATACCAAGCATCTCGCCGTCATCTATATTCAAATTTAGATTATCGATAAGTTTAATTTTGTCATATGAAAATGAAAGGTTATTTATTTTAATAGGCACAGTAATTCCACCAGCCTTTCATTATTTAAAGGACATTCGCCAAGGCTAATACCGTTCGCTTTTAGTTCATCGTAAACTTTAACACAGTAGGGAACGCCTATTTTAGTATTTTTAATTATATCTTCATTTGAATAAATTTCTTTTGGTGAACCGTTTGCAACTATTCTTCCACCGTCCATAACTATAAGCCGGTCGCAATTAACTGTTTCTTCGGCATATTGTGTAATCATTATAATTGTAATGTTTGTTTCGTTATGAATTTTATTTACCGTGTCAATAACAGAAATTCTGCTTTTTGGCGAAAGCATTGTAGTAGCTTCGTCGAGTATAATTATGTCAGGCTTAACCGATAAAACTTCAGCAAGCGCAAGCCTTTGCTTTTGACCGCCGGAGAGAGTAAATATATCTCGGTTTTCAAAGCCGTTTAAACCGACTGAATCTAATACTTCACTAACCGTGTTTTTATTCTGCTTAATATTATAGTTGTTTAGCGAAAATTCTATATCTTCTTTAACCACGCTTGAAATAAATTGACTGTCCGGGTTTTGAAAAACCATTGTGCATTTGTTTCTTATTTTATAAATGTTCTTTTTATTATTACAATCAAGGCTTGCTACGGTAAGTTCTCCGCTTTGGAGGGGGATAAGTGTATTAAGATGTTTTGCAAGCGTACTTTTGCCACAGCCGTTTTTGCCGACAATAGCAACGAACTCGCGCTTATCAATATTAAAAGAAATATCTTTTAGCGTTTTGATTTCTTGCTGATTAATTATATATGAATGGTTTATGCCTTGCGCATTGATTATGTCCATTAATAATCTCCTATTATAAATTAAAAACATTATATATTACAGAAACTTTACTTCCAAGCCCCGTAGGGGGATAAAATAAAAAAAGTCGGGAAAACCCGACTGCAATTTCCTCAAAAATAAAAGAAGCACCGAACAAATCGGTGCTTTTTATGCGAAATAATTAAGCTCTTTCAACTTTACCTGAGCGAAGACATCTTGTGCAAACATTAACTCTTTTAGGAGAGCCGTTAACAATAGCCTTTACTTTTTTTATGTTTGGTTTCCAGGTTCTGTTTGATCTTCTGTGTGAGTGAGAAACCTTGATGCCGAAAGATACATCTTTTCCGCAGTATTCACATTTTGCCATTTGCGAACACCTCCTTGTCAATTTAGAACATAAGTATACTATCACAAATGTAACCAAATTGCAAGCATTTTTTTATATTTTTTTGATTTAGAACAAATATTTGCATATTTTTTATTAACTATTGATTTTAAATAGCTAATTTAGTATAATAGAAGGGAATTATGTAAGGAGGCATTTTAATGGCAGCAGATGATAAAAAGAAAGCAGCTTTAGAAGCTGCAATGAAAAATATAGAAAAGAAATTCGGTGCCGGTGCAGTTATGCGCCTTGGTGAGAATTCAAGTTTAAAGGTTGACGCTATTCCTACCGGCTCACTTTCACTTGACATTGCTACAGGTATCGGCGGTCTTCCGAGAGGAAGAATTATTGAAATTTATGGTCCTGAATCAAGTGGTAAAACCACTCTTGCGCTTCACTGTATTGCCGAAGCTCAAAAACTTGGCGGCGATGCGGCGTTTGTTGATGCCGAGCACGCACTTGACCCGATTTATGCGGCGAACCTAGGTGTTGATGTTGATTCGCTTATCGTATCTCAGCCTGACTATGGTGAGCAAGCGCTTGAAATTACAGAACAACTTGTAAGCAGTGGTGCTATTGACATTGTTGTTGTTGACTCGGTTGCGGCGCTCGTTCCTAAGAGTGAAATTGAGGGCGATATGGGCGACAGTCATGTTGGTCAGCACGCAAGACTTATGTCACAGGCTCTTCGTAAACTTGCAGGTACTATTAATAAAACAAATTGTATTGTTATCTTTATTAACCAACTTCGTGAAAAGATTGGCGTTATGTACGGTAACCCTGAAGTTACAACAGGCGGTCGTGCGCTTAAATTCTATGCTTCAATGCGTATTGATGTAAGAAAAATTGAACAGCTTAAAGCATCGGGCAGTGAATTTATTGGTTCCCGTACAAGAGCAAAGATTGTTAAAAACAAAGTTGCTCCTCCATTCAAATCTGCCGAGTTTGATATTATGTACGGCACCGGTATCAGCAAGCAGGGTGAAATTCTTGATATGGCTGTTGAATATGATATAGTACATAAAGGCGGTTCTTGGTTCTCTTACGGTGACCGCAGGCTTGGTCAAGGTAGAGATAATGTTAAGGAAATTATCAAGAACGAGCCTGAACTTGCTGCTGAACTTGAACAGAAGATTAAAGACAGAATGGCTGAAGAGCAGGAAAAAGCTACTCAAAAGTATCAGCCAAAGGCCGCTCCTATGGCTGTTACCGATGATGAAGCTGAATCAAAGAAAAAAATTACCCGTGAGCAGGCAAGGGCAAAACTTGATATAGCTGTTGAGGATGATGAGGACTGATGATTTTAACTCATCAAAAAGGAAGAGGAACTAAAGTTCATCTTTTTCTTGACGGCGAATATACTGCCACTACCGATGAAAACTGTTGGCTTGATAACTATATATCCGACGGAACAGATATCAGTGAAGAAGAGTGGCAAGATTTGCTTGTTAAAATAAATTATAAAATAGCATTAAATAAATGTGCCGATTTTTTATCTCGCCGTGACCATTCGGTTAAGGAGCTTAAAACAAAGCTTTTACGGACTGTTGATGAAGTCAGCGCTCAAAAAGCGATTGACCGTTACATTGAGGCAGGGTATCTTGACGATGAAAAATATTGTGAAAGGCTTATTGAATACCTTTTTGAAGTGAAAAAGTTTTCTGCATCCAATGTTAAGCAGGAATGTTTTAAGCGCGGCATTGACCGTGAAATCGTTGACGAAAAGCTCAGCGAATATGATATAGATAATATTTCAACAATAGTTGAACTTATAAAAGGTAAGTATGCAACTAAGCTTGAAAAGGAAAACGGCAAGGAAAAAGTAATAGCCGCTCTGCAAAGAAAAGGCTTTTATTACTCGGATATTAAATCAGCATTTTATAGGATAGAAAATTATGACGAATAAAGTAGGTATGATTTCGCTCGGTTGCCCTAAAAATCAGGTTGACGGTGAAGTAATGCTTGAAAAATTGATTAAAAGCGGTTTCGAGATTGCGCAAAGCATCGAGGACAGTGATGTTATGATTATTAACACTTGCGGTTTTATTGAGGATGCTAAGCGTGAAGCTATCGAAACTATACTTGAAGTTGCAGAATATAAAAAAGCCGGAATAATCAGTGCTATTGTAGTTACCGGTTGTCTTGCCGAAAGGTATCAGGATGAAATTATCAAGGAGATACCGGAAGTTGATTCCGTAATCGGTATCGGCGCAGATAATGATATTGTTAAAGTTTGCCACAAGGCTCTCTTGGGCGTTCGTACAAGCTTTTACCCTGACAAAAAGTATCTTTTGCTTGAGGGTGACAGAATGCTCTCTACACCTAAGCACTGGGCTTATTTGAAGATTAGTGACGGATGTGATAACAGATGTTCTTATTGTGCCATTCCGCTTATCCGTGGAGGCTATATTGAACGCCCGATGGAAAGCATTATTAAAGAAGCACAAACACTTGCCGGTAAAGGTATTAAGGAACTTATCATTATTGCTCAAGATACGACTAAATACGGCTTGAAACTTTACGGTGAATATAAGCTCGCCGCTTTGCTAAAAGAACTAGTTAAAATTAACGGTATTGAATGGATAAGGCTTTACTATTGCTATCCTGACAGAGTTACGGACGAGCTTATTGATGTAATTGCAAATGAAGAAAAGATTTGTCCTTATATTGATATTCCGCTTCAGCACTGCAATAAAGATATTCTTAAATCAATGCACAGAACCGGCTCTTATGATGAACTTAAATCTCTTTTGACAACTATGAAAGAGAAAATTCCTAACCTTTCACTCAGAACCACTTTTATGGTCGGTTTTCCGGGCGAAATTGAAGAAAACTTTGAGGAACTTTGCAGGTTTGTTAAGGATATTAAGTTTGATAAAATGGGTTGCTTTACATATTCACCGGAGGAAGATACTCCTGCTTGCAAATATGATAACCAAATTGACGAGAATGTTAAGCAAAGGCGTGCCGATATTCTTATGGATATTCAGTATTCTATTACAGAAGAGCTTAATTCTAAGCGTGTCGGCAATACATATAAAGTAATTGTTGACTCTTTTGAAGACGGAAAATATAACGGCAGAGCCTATTTCGACTCTCCTGAAATTGACAGCGGTATTATGTTTGAAAGCTATGAAAAGCTTAATATCGGCGATTTTGTCAATGTTAAAATTACAGGCTGTGACGGCTATGATTTGATTGGAGAAAAAGTATGAATTTACCAAATAAAATAACTGTATTTCGTTTTTGCTGTATTCCGTTTTTAATGGCATTTTCACTTATTGATTTCAAATATCATTGGGTAGCCGCACTTTTAGTTTATTTTGTCGCTTGTATGAGCGATAAAGCTGACGGTATTATTGCAAGGAAAAGGGGACTTGTTACCGATTTTGGCAAAGTTATGGACCCTCTTTCCGATAAGACACTCGTTTTTGCCGCATATTTAGTATTTATAAATATGGGTTGGCATACAGAACTTTGTATACTTTTTATGCTTGCAAGGGAATTCCTTGTAGCCGGAATAAGAATGCTTGCCGCTGCAAACGGTGAAGTTGTTGCCGCAAACGGTTTCGGCAAGTGCAAAACATTTCTTCAAATGTCAACAACAGGTATGACTTTCCTTCTTCTTGCTATAGGAGAGGGCAGTACAGATATAACTATGACTACCCCGTGGCTCAATATTTATTGCGCTATTGCGTTTTGGATAGTAACCGTTGTTGCTGTTTTGAGCGGTCTTATTTATGCCAAAGACGGTTGGTATTTAATAAAAACAAAATAATTGTTGCAAATTTTGAAAAAATATATATAATAGTAGTAGACATATTGTTTAATATTAAAAACTGTGACGCAGAGAAGTAAGCAGATAATTATTTATCCAGAGAAAAAGCCATTTTGCTGTGAGGCTTTATAAATAAACCTGCCCAAATGCACTGCTGAGTTGCTCAAAGGAAAGTAGTATTTTGAGCCGTGTTGCTCCGTTATAGGCATAGCTGTATTTTAGCAGTAAAGTATAAACAAGAGTGGAACCGCAGTAATTTATTGCCTCTGTCATATGACAGGGGCATTTTGTTTTTATATAATAAGGGAGATCATAATATATGTTTAACTCATTTAAAGAGGATGTTAAAAGCTTTATGGAGCATGACCCTGCTGCAAGAAGCCCGATTGAAATTGTGCTTCTTTATCCGGGGTTTAAGGCTCTTCAAAGTCATAAAAAAGCAAAGTGGTTTTTAAACCATAATATGCCTTTTATCGCAAGATATATCAGTCAAAGGTCGGCGCATAAAACGGGTATTGAAATTCATCCCGGTGCTACTATCGGCAGAAGGGTCTGCATTGACCACGGTAACGGTATTGTTATCGGTGAAACGACTGAAATCGGCGACGATGTTATGATTTATCAGGGCGTAACGCTTGGCGGTACGGGTAAGGATGTCGGCAAGCGCCACCCGACTATTGAAAACGGTGTTATGATTGGCTCGGGTGCAAAGGTTCTCGGTCCTATAACTATAGGCAGGAATGCAAAGGTTGCCGCAGGCGCAGTAGTTGTTAAAGATGTTGAGCCTAATTGTACCGTTGTCGGTGTACCGGGTGAAGTTGTTAGGATAGACGGTGAAAGGGTCGACGACCTTGACCAAATCAATATTCCTGACCCACTTATGAATCTTATTAAGGAAAATCAGGCTGAAATTAAAAGCCTTAAAGAAGAAATAAACAAATTAAAGGAGCAATTAAATAAATGAAGATTTTTAATACAATGACCCGTCAAAAAGAAGAATTTGTACCAAACGACCCTAACGAAGTTAAAATTTATGCTTGCGGTCCTACCGTATATAACTATATTCATATCGGTAACGCAAGACCTCTTTGTGTTTTTGATGTGCTTAGAAGATATCTTGAATACAGAGGATATAATGTAAAATTCGTTCAAAACTTTACCGATGTTGACGATAAAATCATTAAGCGTGCAAATGAAGAAGGTATCACCTTTGAGGAAGTTTCTAAAAAGTACATTGAGGAATTTTGGACTGATGCTAACGGTTTAAACTTTAAAAAAGCTACAGTTCACCCAAAGGCTACAGAAAATATTGATGAAATTATCAATATTATTAAAACTCTTGAAGAAAAGGGATATGCTTATGCCGTTGACGGCGATGTTTATTTCAGAACTTTAAAGTTTAAGGAATACGGCAAACTCAGCCATCAGCCTATTGAAGATTTGCAGTCGGGTGCAAGAATTGCAATCGGTGAAAAGAAAGAAAACCCGCTTGATTTTGCTCTTTGGAAAGCTGCAAAAGAGGGTGAGCCTTATTGGAAATCGCCTTGGGGCAAGGGCAGACCGGGTTGGCATATTGAATGTTCTGCGATGAATAAGAGATTTTTAGGTGACACTATTGATATTCATTGCGGCGGTCAGGACCTTATTTTCCCTCATCATGAAAATGAAATTGCACAAAGTGAGTGTACTAACGGTTGCACTTTCTCAAAATATTGGATGCACAACGGCTATATTAATGTTGATAATATTAAGATGAGTAAGTCACTCGGCAATTTTAAAACAGTTAGAGAAATTGCTAATGTTTACGGTTATGAAGTAATCAGATATTTCCTCATTTCTTCCCACTACCGTTCACCTATCAACTACAGCCTTGAAATTATCGAGCAGTGCAAGAGTGCTCTTGAAAGACTTTACACTTGCCGAGAAAGCCTTGATTTTGCTATTAAAAACGCTAAAGATATTCCGGATGATACCGAACTTATCGAAAAACTTAACAGCCACAGAAAACAGTTTATAAAGGCTATGGATGATGACCTTAATACTGCCGACGGTGTTGCCGCTGTATTTGACCTTGTTAAGGATATCAATACTTCGATTCTTGATAAAGAAGTTTCAAAGAATGTTTGTGAAACTGCGGCTAAAGTATTTGATGAGCTTTGCGATGTTTTGGGTATTCTTTATAACAGAAAGAGTAACGATGTAGATGCCGATATCGAGGCACTCATCGAAAAGCGCCAAGAAGCAAGAGCAAATAAAGACTGGGCAACAGCTGATGCTATTCGTGACGAACTTAAAGCAAAGGGTATCATTTTGAAAGATGCACCGCTGGGCGTTACTTGGACTAAAGAATAATTGATATAAGGGCAGGGGACTTTGGTTTTCCTGCTCTTTTTAGGAGTAATTTTTATGGTTGATAAAAGAAATTTTAAAGATACAAAAGTGTCTTTGCTCGGTCTCGGTACAATGCGATTGCCGTGCCTTACGAGTCAAAAGAGAGAATCGAACCCCGATATAGATTATGAAAGCGCGCAAAAGCTTGTTGACTTAGCATATAAAAACGGAGTTAACTATTTTGATACAGCATATATGTATCATTGCGGCAAAAGTGAAGAATTTATTGGTACTGCACTAAAAAAATATCCGAGAGATACATATTTGCTTGCCGACAAACTTCCTATTTGGATGTGTGACACTAAAGAAGATATGCAAAAAGTTTTTGGTAATCAGCTTGAGCGCACTGGTATGGACTATTTCGACTTTTACCTTCTTCATTCACTTGATAAGGAAAACTTTGAAAAGTGCGAAAAATTCGGCGCTTATGATTTTATCAATCAAAAGCAAAAAGAGGGCAAGATTAAATATATCGGCTTTTCTTTCCACGGTACCGTTGATGATTTAAGACAAATCGTGTCTTCTCACAAATGGGACTTTGCTCAAATACAGATGAATTACCTTGACTGGGAAAATCAAAATGCAAAAACTCAGTACAAAATACTTGAGGATGCGGGTATTCCAACTATAGTTATGGAGCCGGTTCGCGGCGGCAAGCTTGCGATAGTTAATGATAAAATCAGCACTATGTTTAAAGCCGAACAGCAAAATAAAAGTATAGCTTCTTGGGCAATGCGATTTGTTGCTAGCCATAAGAATATAATTACAATTTTAAGCGGAATGAACAGCGAAGAACAAATGCTTGATAATTTGTCCTCGCTCACCGATTTTGAGACTTTTACTGATAAAGAATACTCACTATGCGAAAAAGCTGCATCAATAATGAATAGGAGCGAAGTTATCGAATGTACAGGCTGTGACTATTGCCAGCCATGCCCTAAGGGTATAAAAATAAGTTCTTTCTTTTCTCTTTATAATAATGTTGTGTCGGGTAATATTGATATTAACGATGGCAGAAAACAGTATAATTCATTTGATGTTAAACCTACTGAGTGCGCTTGGTGTAATAAATGTAAAAACCACTGTCCTCAGTCTATAAGCGTACCTGATGTTTTGGATGGTAAAGTAATTAAACTTTTTATGCAGTAATTTTTAAAGATTAAAATGTGCAATTTTAATTATAAAATTATGCAATTTTGCATTTTTGTTGATTTTATATAATTAATTTTTTATAATTTGATATATCTATAAAATATCAAGTTGGTGCATTTATGAAAAGAATTATTAGTTTAATGCTGACATTGGCAATATTCACTTCAGTAATATATCCTTGTCAAAATGTAATCGCACAGGAAGTAAAGTTAAATAATATCCTTTCTATCGGACGAGATGTAACAGAAATGTGTGCCGAATATGACAAGTACGATAATTTAGATGATACAACTGTCAGTAACAGATTAATTGTAAAAACAGATACTGCTATTGATGAATATAAGGCTATTGACAGTGTATATGGTTTCGGATATGCATTTTTGCAATATGCAGATAAAAAATCAGCTCAAAAGGCAAAAAACGAGTACGAAAAAGAAAAACATATTGTTAATTATGATTCTGTTTTTATCGCACTTTCCGATAAAAGCACTTACGAAAGCCTAAATGATGAATGGGCATACGAAGAAACCGATACCATTTCTGCTATTGATTATTATAAATCAAAAATCAAATCAACAATCAATATTGCAATTATTGATAGTGGCATTAATTATAACCATGAGCTTTTTAAAAATCGAGTTGTGCGTACTAAAATGGATTTCAGTAATGATAACAGTAGTGACGAAATGGATAAATTCGGCCACGGTACGGCTGTTGCAGGTGCTATCGCCAAAAGTACGCCAAGCAACATTAAAATTTCAAGTTATAAATTTTTTGATTCAAAGGGCAATGGAACAGCTTCAGAGGCTTTAATCGCTTTAGAATATATTAAACAATTAAAGAATAAACCTGATATAATCAATTGTTCATTTGAAACTCGTTCGGGTCTTGGTTCTGTAGTTGATGAACTTGTCAATATGGGTGTGACTGTTGTGGCAGGTGCCGGAAACGAACATAAGGAAGTATATCAACAGCCTGCGAAATTTGACAGTGTTATAACAGTTGCCGCCACAAATCAATATGGCAATGCATGGAGTTCTTCAAACTATGGTGCTTGTGTGGATATATCAGCACCAGGTGAACATATTTATACTGCAGATATAAAAAACAATTCATCATATACTTTTTATAATGGCACTTCTCTTTCAACACCATTTGTCTCGGCAGCCGCCGCTTATGTATTAATGGAAAATAAAAATTACACACCTGAGCAGGTTAAACAAAAACTTGTTGAAACTGCAATCCCATTTAAAAAGAGCGATTGTTATTATGACCGTTGTGGTGCAGGAATTGTTAATTTTTCCAACATAATCAGTGGTAGGATATTACTGCTAATTTGCAAAGCGGTGTTTATCGTGATGATATAAGTGTCGAACTTAAAAGTGCAAATACTCTTACTGATATTTATTATACAACAGACGGAACTTTGCCGAGCAAAACAAACGGCACAAAGTATACCGAGCCTATCAAATTGACTGAAACAACAAGAATAAATGCAGTGGCTTTTGCAAGAGCAGGAACTCCGATTCACAGCAAATTCACAACCCTTGATTATTACATATTAAAAGACGGTGAAAGTGAATTTGTTGTAGATGACGGAACCTACTGGTGTGGCATAAAAGCATATCTCGGAAATGATACAGATATTACTATTCCTGATAAAATCAACGGTATTGAAGTAGGCTCGATTCAAGAAGGGTGCTTTAAAAATTTTAATATCGAAAGCGTCACATTACCAAGCAGTGTTACTGTAATTGAACAACAAGCATTTTACGGTTGTAATAATTTAAAAAGCATAAACCTTTCTAATGTTAAATATATTGGCACTGAAGCTTTTACCAATTGTCCATTGCTTACCGATAATATTGATTTATCATCGGTAAATCGAGTTGATAATAAAGGTCTTGCAGGAACTTATTTTAAAACGATAGATTTGCCGGCATGTGAATCTGTAGGCGACTCGGCTTTCGAAAGCTGTATTGCACAGGAAATCACATTAAATAAAGCAACTGATTTAGGAGATAATGCTTTTAAAAACTGTTCAAATTTAGAAACGCTTTATATTCCTATGGCAACAAGTTTAGATAGATGTGACGGGTGTACAAATTTGCAAACAATTTTTGCTCCGATGCTTGAAAGTATAATAGCCGGAATACCTAACAATACTACTATATATTGCACCAGATTTTTGTCACATGTTACATTTCCCGATGATTTTTCCGAATATAAGTATACATTTGTCAGTCCTCGTCATACAAGCGGACTCATTGTTGCGAACTATAATGGGTATCAAGACAGATATAATCATATTTGCAGTGACTCAATCGGAGAAAGCCTTGGTACTCAAATTCGTACAAGAGATAATGGCTTGCGTTTTGGTTTTAAACTTGATGATAATAATATAGGCTTTGATTTCAAAAAGTATGCAAATACTGTCGATTACGGATTTGTTTACACATATAAATCGCTTAAAGATAAAGATGAAGATTATATTAATGACTTTTTACAAGAATTTGACGATGAATCATTAGTTAAATCTGCTACGAAAAGGAATGTTGACGGTACTGTTTCAACATACAATGCAGTATTTACAGGTATACCTGCAGATTATTCAAACGAAGGTATATCTGTAAGATCGTATATTTGCGTAGACGGTATGTATTTCTATTCGCCTGTTGTTACATACAACTTGTCAGATATTAAAAATTACAATGATGGTGACAGTGCCGATAATGATATTAAGTTTGACCATACACATGAATTTATTAAAACAATTTATGGTCCTTACTGTGAAAAAAACGGATATACACAGTATAGATGCAGTGGATGTAATAAAACATATTCGCAATACTATACCGAGCCTGCTGGATGCAGTTATCACTATACCGATTTTGATAATTCATTTATTAATTATCAATGCATTTACTGCCTTAAAACTATATCAAAGTCACCTTCAGATTTACCTGATTTTAAATCTTATATTAATACACTGGTAAAACGAAATAATGATAATATGTATTTAGATTTGAATAATGACGGATATGTAAACGCTAAAGACTTTGCAATGATAAATAAAAACAAATAATTTCTAATAAAGTTCTCTTAATTTAGAGGACTTTATTTTTTTACAATCTTTGCTATTTTATTTTGTATATTGACATTTAATTTATTATTTGTTAAAATAACTAACTGTTAGCAAGGGCTAACTATTATTTTTAATTAGAAGTTAGTTAACACTAATAATTATTAGTGTATGCTAACAACGGAGGACAATATATGTTTAAGAAATTATCAATCAGTTTATCAGCCATTATTTTTGCAATTTTACTTATGTGTTCATCAATGAGTGCATATGCTATGGGTCCTACGCAGGACGGTGTATATGAAGTTTCTATTGAAATGCGCCACGCTGAAAAGGATAAAACTTCAATGGGCAACGGTTACATAGTTCATACAGCTCTTTTAACCGTTGACGGAAAAGATAAAACACTTACTGTTGCACCTGCTCAAACTACAAGTGATATGCAGTTTTGGTATTATAAAGACGGCTCGGTCTCAGGTGATACGGTTGAAGTTAAGCAAAAAGGTGAAGTTCAAATTGACGGAGAAAAGTATGAAACTGCTTTTGAATTTCCTATTGAAAGTGATGATGAGTATGTTGGTGTTAAATTTGCCGCATCTGCTATGCCGCTTTCACCGTCTGCAAGAATTAAAATCGACTACGACAGCGCTAAAAAAGTAGGTGATGTTCAAAAAGAAACAACTACCGAAGCTACAACAATAGAAACCACAACCGAGCAGACAACAACTACCACGCAAGCAGTAAGCGAAACAACAACAGCTGTAAGTGAAGAAGAAACCGGTTCAAAAGCCAAAACTCCGGTAATTATCGGCGTTGTTGCAGGCGTAGTTGTTATAGCTGCTATTGTAGTAATTATAGTAAAGAAAAAGTCAAACTAATTGGTGAAGTATGAAAAAAATATTTAAAAAGTTTCAGGTAAAAGATTTTGTATTTTTGGCAGTTCTTTCTGCGGCAATGACATTATGCGGCGGTATAACAATGCCGCTTGTTATGCACACTACTTTATTCGGACTTCGTAATATGGCGGCGGCTCCGATATATTCAATTTTTGTTGCAATCGGTCTTATGAAAGTAAGAAAACCGTGTGCTCTTACAATTATAGGTATTTTTTCAGGCGCTCCGCTTGTATTCTTTTCAACCGTAATGTTCTTTAATAATTTTATTTCAGCTATAATTGCGGAACTTATTATGCTTTTGATTTTTAAAGGATATGAAAAGAAAAGTGCAGTATTTGTGACTACGGGTATCTATATGCCTTTGTCGCTTCCTATTTCTGTTTTATTCAGCATTTGGCTTAACGGTCAAAGCTATGAACAGTTAATTGCAAAACCGATTGTATCCGTTTTAACATCAATCGGTACAATTATTCTTGCTTTTGTAGGTTCTGCTATCGGTATGAAAATTGCGAGCGAACTTCAAAAAGCAGGAAAATTAAAGCCATACGGAGAAGAAACAGATGTTTGAAGCGTTTGAAGTAAAAAAGCCGTTTTATCCGCTTGTTTCGTTTTCGGTTTCAATTATTGTATTAGTATTTGGTATGCTTTTTTCTAAAAATATACTTGCATTTGCTTTTGCAGGCTTAGTGTTTTTGCTTTACAGTATATTCGGACTTTTCAAGAGTACTGTTAAAATGACTTTGGCAATGGGTATTTGCGGACTTGTTATCGGTGGACTTTCTTTTTTGACTAACAGAAGCTTTGAAGCTTTTTGGCAAACGGTTTTGAGAATGATTTTGCTTGGTCTTTGCGCTGTTCCTATGGTCAGCACATCGCCTTGCAATTTAACGCAAAGCCTTGCTAAACTTAAATGCCCGAGGATTATTACGCTCGGTATACTTGTAACTTTACGCTTTATTCCTGTTTTGGCAAGTGAAATTAAGCAAATTTTGGAAGCAATGAAAGTTAGGGGCGCTAATGTAAGTTGGTATCGACCGAGTACAATTTATCGTGCTTTTATTATCCCGCTTGTTATGAGGATAATCGTTATTTCCGATACTCTTTCCCTTTCTCTTGAAACAAGAGCATTTACTCTTGATGACAGCGAAAGTTCTGTTTATAAAGAAGTCAAAATTCAAGCTAGAGATTTTGTTTTCCTTTTTTGTGTTATTGCACTTTGCGTTTTTGGAGGTGTGATGATATGGGCATAGCGATTAAACTCAGCGATGTTTCATTTAAATATAACGGTTCTAAAGAAAATGTGCTTGAAAATATAAACCTTACCATAAATTATGGCGAAATGGTTCTTCTTTCCGGTGTATCTGGTGAGGGTAAAAGTACACTTTTGTCTATTATCAACGGCGTTATTCCTTTTGTTAATTCGGGTAAACTCAGCGGTAAAGTCGAAATTGACGGTAATGATATGACTAAGGATAAAATAAGCGTGCGTTCAAAAATTGTAGGAACAGTTCTTCAAAATGCAGACGAGCAAATAGTGTACGACTTTGCAAGTGATGAAATTGCTTTCGGTTGCGAAAATCTTAATGTTGAGCCAAAAGAGATTGAAGAAAGAATCGAGCGCAGTTGCTCGCTTATGCAACTTGACAAAAAAGCAAGAACGAGAACAATGTCCGGCGGTCAAAAGCAAAGGCTGATTACAGCTTCAACCCTAGCTATGAAGCAAAAAATAATCATTCTTGATGAACCGCTTGCAAATCTTGACACAAACGGTGCACATATTCTGCTTTCTGCGCTTAAAAAGCTTACTCAAGACGGTTATGCTGTTTTTCTTGTAGAGCATAGGCTTGATTTTGTAAAAAGTTATGTTGACAAGGTAATGTGGATAGAAAACAAAAATTTGTTTGTATCAAGCAGTTCGGATAAACTTAATCAAAGCATAAAAAAGATTCAATCAAACCATAAAGGAAACGCAGGTCAGCTGCTTATTAAAGCCGAAAATATTTCATTTTTTGCAGGTGGAAGAAATATTGTTAACGGCATTGATTTAGAAATCAAAGCCGGTGAAAGAATTGTACTTCTCGGCGAGAACGGCTGCGGAAAAACTACGCTTATGCGTACCCTTTCAAAGCTTAATAAGCTGGGAGGTGGTAAAATCACTCAGTCGCTTACAAAAAGCGATAGGGCAAACAGCAAATGGTTTTCAGAAGTAGGCTATGTTTACCAAAACCCTACTTATCAACTTTTTATGCCGACTCTTTTAAGAGAAATATCATATAAGGCTAAGAGTGAAGATTTTGCAAAAAAAATGATAAAAGCTTTCGGTCTTGAAGGTCTTGAGGACAGGCATCCTCAATCTCTTTCAGAGGGACAAAAAAGGAGAGCTTCCATTGCAGCTGTTTGCGCAGGTGAGCCGAAAGTTCTTTTCCTTGACGAACCGACTGTCGGTCAAGATTATGAAAACCTTTGTAAAATTGTTGACACAATTAATAATCTTAACAAAAACTTAGGTACAGCAATTATAACGGTTACACACGACAAACGCTGTGCCTCTGCTATGGCTGACAGAGTTTTGATTATGGATAAAGGGAAAATCATAAAAGATGGCGGAAATGCTCTTGCAGACGAATTTTTAAAATAATAAGCAAGGGCGATGTTCGTCGTAAATAAATAATAACTTAGGAGTATAAAAATGATTAAAACAAGACTTATCGGGCAAGTACCGTCATCCCGAAAGTACATAGCCATAACTGTTCTTGCGCAGTGGTTAAAGGTTTGCGCAAACATTGTGATGATGTTTATTTTGTCAAATCTTTTATCGTTAATTCTTGATAAAAAAATTATCAATTTCACCACTGTTTTACCGTCATTATGCGGCATTTTGGGTGTAATGGTTGTAAGATATCTTTGCGGATATTTTTCATCAAAAACATCTTTTTATGCCTCAAGTGAAGTAAAAAAAGTACTCAGGCAAAAGATGTACAAAAAACTTACGAGAATCGGCGCTTCTTACAGTGAAAAAGTATCTACTTCAGAAGTGCTTCAGGTGTTTGTTGAGGGTGTTGACCAGCTTGAACTTTATTTCGGTAAATATTTGCCTCAATTTTTCTTTGCTATGCTTGCACCGATTACTTTGTTTGCGGTGCTTGTATTTGTCAGCTGGAAAGCATCTGTGGTACTGCTTATTTGCGTGCCGCTTATTCCGCTTTCAATAGTTGCCGTTCAAAAGATTGCAAAAAGACTTTTGAGCAAATATTGGGGTGTTTATACAAACCTCGGCGATACTTTCCTTGAAAATATTCAAGGTTTAACAACACTCAAAGTTTATCAGGCAGATGAAAGAAAAAATGTTGAAATGAACGCAAAAGCTGAAGAGTTTAGAAGAATTACAATGAAAGTTCTTACAATGCAGCTCAATTCTGTAAGCGTTATGGACATCGTTGCTTACGCAGGCAGTGCGGTCGGTGTGGTTATTTCAATCATTCAGGTTAAAACCGGTACAATTACCTTGCCACAGGCATTTTTAATCATTATGCTTGCTGCTGATTTCTTTTTGCCACTTCGACTTCTCGGTTCTTTTTTCCATGTTGCTATGAACGGTATGGCAGCAAGTGATAAACTTTTCAATCTTCTTGACACCGAAGAAGACGAGCAGGGAAGTGAAGTGCCTAAAAGTTTTGACAGAAATATTATTATCAATAATCTTTCATTCTCATACGACGGTGAAAAAAATGTTCTTGACGGTATCAGCGCTGTTATAGAGAAAAACAGTCTTGTTTCAATAGTAGGTGAATCGGGTTGCGGCAAGAGTACGCTTGCTTCACTCCTTTGCGGCACAACTAAGGGCTATAATGGCAGTATTACTGTCGATGGAATTGAAATTAAAGATATTGATGAAAAACAACTTATGAAAAATATCACAGCCGTTAATTTTAATTCTTACATTTTTGCAGGTACTGTTAAAGAAAACCTTTTAATAGCCGACCCGAATGCTGATGATAAAAAAATGATTGAAGCGCTTAAAATGGTAAATATTTGGTCATTTCTCAGTGAACAGGACGGACTTGATACTAAACTTAATCAACAAGGCAGTAACTTCTCCGGCGGTCAAAGGCAAAGGCTTGCTATTGCAAGAGCACTTATGCACAATACCCCTATTTACATATTTGATGAAGTTACATCAAATATTGATGCCGAAAGTGAAAACGATATTATGACTGTGATTCACAAAATGGCTAAGATTAAAACCGTAATTCTTATTTCTCACCGACTTGAAAATGTAAAATTAAGCGATAAAATCATTCTTCTTGATAAAGGAAAAATCGAAGAAGAAGGAACACATAACGAAATTATGACACTCGGTAAAAAATATAAGCTTATGTATTCTACTCAGGCTGAGCTTGAAAAATATGCAAAGGAGGAATTGTAATGAAAAGAAAACAATCGGGTTTCAAAATTATGATGCGACTTATAAAACTTGTCAAGCCGCTTGCGCATTTTATGGTACTTGCTGTTTTTCTCGGCGTTACCGGTTTCCTTTGTGCAATTCAAATTACGGTACTTGGCAGTATGACGCTTCTTACTGCCGCAGGTATCAGCGGAGGAGTAGCAATTAAAACAGGTTGTATCTGCATTATTGTGTTTGCTGTTTTGCGCGGTTTTCTTCATTACGGTGAGCAAGCTTGTAACCATTATATCGCATTTAAGCTTCTTGCACTTATTCGTGACAAGGTATTCAAATCGCTTCGTCGCCTTACTCCTGCAAAACTTGAGGGAAAAGATAAAGGTAACCTTATTTCACTTATTACAAGTGACATTGAACTTTTAGAGGTGTTTTATGCTCATACTATTTCACCTATTTGTATTGCTGTTTTAACGAGCCTCGTTATGCTTATTTTTATCGGAAGATACAGCTTGTGGCTTTCGCTTGTTGCACTTGTTGCATATATTACAGTCGGTGCTGTTATTCCGCTTTTATCTTCAAAATTTAATAAAAATATCGGTATGACTTACCGTGAAAATTCAGGTGCGCTTTCAGGCTATGTTCTTGACAGTATGCGTGGACTTTTGGAATCTATCAGATATAATGCTACAGATAGCAGACTAGACGAAATGAATAAAAGAACTGACGAACTTAATTCGCTACAAAAGAAACTAAAAAAGATTGAGGGTCATAATATTTCAGTTACGGATATAACTATTATTTTCTTTTCAATCACAATGTTTTTGCTCGGTATTTGTCTTTATCAAAAGGGTGTTATCGGCTTTGACGGACTTATAGTTTCAACCGTTTCTATGATGAGTTCATTCGGTCCCGTTGCGGCGCTTTCAAACCTTGCAGGTAATCTTACTCACACTCTTGCAAGCGGTGAAAGAGTGCTTTCAATTCTTGACGAAACTCCTGTAGTTGAAGAAAATGCAAACGGTAAAGAAGTTAAATTTGACGGTATGGAGTGTAAAAATGTCAACTTCGCTTACGATAAAGAACAGATACTTGATAACTTCAATATGACTGTGCCTAAAAACAAGATTATTGCAGTCAACGGTCCAAGCGGTTCGGGTAAATCTACTGCGCTTAAACTTATGATGCGCTTTTGGGATGTTCAAAGCGGTGAGATTGATATGTCGGGTGCAAATATTAAGAATATCAAAACTTCTTCACTTAGAAATAATCAAAGCTTAGTGAGCCAGGAAACCCAGCTTTTCAACGACACTATTGAAAACAATATTAAAATTGCAAATTATGATGCAACAAGAGAAGAAGTTGAGGAAGCTTGTAAAAAGGCTTCAATTCACGACTTTATTATGACGCTTCCAAAGGGTTATGACACAAATGTTGGTGAACTCGGCGATTTACTTTCAGACGGTGAAAAGCAAAGAATCGGTCTTGCAAGAGCATTTCTTTATGATTCACCGATGATTATGCTTGATGAACCTACAAGCAATCTTGACGCACTTAATGAGGGTAATATTCTTAAATCTATTGAAGAAGCAAAAGCAGGCAAAAGTATTGTTCTTGTGTCGCACAGAAAGTCAACTTCTAAGATTGCTGATGAATCATATACTGTTTATCGAGGTAGGTTATCATGAAAAAAGACAGAATAACAAGGGAAAAAGAAATGCTACCCGAAATGGTGAAAATTTATTGCCACGGTGTACATAAAACAAAAAAAGGTAAGCTCTGCGCCGAGTGCCAAGAGCTTACCGATTATGCCTTATTTAGGCTTGACCACTGTAGATGGGGAAATGATAAAAATTTCTGTTCGCAGTGCCCGTGCCATTGTTATAAACCCGATATGCGTGCAAAAATCAAAGAAGTTATGCGCTATTCGGGTCCTCGTATTATGCTTTATCATCCGCTTGTCGGTTCAATTCACGGTATTGAAACCGTGAAAGGAATAATAAAAGCTAAAAGAAAAAAATAATTTCTGTTTTGAAAGGATGACCCCAATAAAATTACTCCTAAAGTAGTCGACGAAATGGTTACGGCTGTATTTAACTCACCGTTTATGATAAAAGCGCATAAAAATAAAAAGTGTACTTTATTTACAGATAAGGTGCAGGATAAGAAGCTTAAAGAAAGCCTTGCAAGCCAAACTTCTAAATACGAAATGGACTGGAAATTTGAGTATGTAAAAGGAGTAGATGAATTTTACAATACTTATACAGAATGTGGAATTTGCAAGCTTGGTAAGAGGGAAGACTGCTTTGAATTTGTCCCTTGCCTTTGCAATATGGATGAACGAAGTTACAGAAACGACGGCGGTCAGCTTCATAGAACCAAAACACTTGCAAACGGTGACGATTGCTGTAATTTTCATGTTACAAGAATTAAATAAAGATATAAAAACTAAGGCTTGTATTTCAAAGTCTTAGTTTTTGTTTTGTTGTTATACTGAACAATAATCACTTGTTTTAAGTACAGTTATATTTATTAAAATGTGCGATTTTGTATTAAGAATAATGCAATTTTGCATATTTGCTGATTTTCTATATTGAATATGATATATTTATATTAAATACAAATTCGTCAAAGTTGGTGCATTTATGAAAAGATTTATTTCAGTCAGCTTAATTTTAGTTATTTTATTATCAACACTTAGCATAGGCTTTACAGCCTATGCTGATGTGCTTGAGCAAAAGTCGTTAGACAG
>CAVKLC010000028.1:0-743 GCA_963657005.1 bacterium
ATAATCTTGAATTTATAACTTTTCAAAAAACTTACACACTTTTATTGACAAAGCCGTTTCTCCCAAATTCGTTGCTCCTTTATTCCCTTTATGTCGCCGAATTTGGAGCCTCCTGTCGTAAGTTCGAGTCTTACTTTTAGAAGTAACTGAAGATAAAAAGAAAGACATCCGATTAAGGATGTCTTTAATGGTTGCGGGAGTAAGACTCGAACTTACGACCTTCGGGTTATGAGCCCGACGAGCTACCAACTGCTCCACCCCGCGATATTCAGCTATACAAGAAATATATCTCTCGTGTGCTATATATTATAGCAGATTAAACTGAAATGTCAATACCTAAATCATATTATTTTAATATTTCTTTTATTTATTCTTGTTTTGCATTAAAAAAGGGGAGATTTCGCCGAGATTATTAAGCTTTGCGAAGAGCTTTTTGTCCGTTTCGTCATCGCCTTGCCAAAGGTCGGGAATCATAATAACATTCATTTTTGCACTGTAGGCCGACAAAATTCCGTTTTTTGAATCTTCAATCGCAACGCATTCTTCCGCTTTTTCGCCGAGTTCTTCACACGCTTTGAGATAAATATCGGGCGCAGGCTTGGAATTTTTAATCATATCACCGCAAATTACCTTGTCAAAATAATGGGTGATATTTTTCTCGTTAAGATGATGAAAAACGCTGTCTGAACTTGTTGATGACGCTACGGCAAGCTTGTAGCCGTCGGTTTTGAGTGCTTCAAGCG
>CAVKLC010000028.1:753-29298 GCA_963657005.1 bacterium
CTTCAAGCGTTTCGTGAAGATACGGCTTTTCAGGTACTCCGAAATCATTGAAATATTTGTATGAACACTCTCTGCCACGCTTTTTAAATTCTCTTGCGTCAAAGTTTTCGCCAAACTCATTTCGAAGAATTTTTATTGCGGCTTCGGCAGTCATACCGAGCGTTTTGTAAACCATATATCCGGCTTTACCGATACCCATTTGCTCGCCGACTGTATCCCAACTCATTTGACAAACCTTTTCAGTGTCAAAAATAATGCCGTCCATATCAAAAACTACTGCTTTAATCATTTTACTTAAAACTCTTTCTTAAAAAATCACATCTTCTGCCGATACTTTTAACTACAATTTTGCTTTTTGAAGCCATATCAAAGCCGTGCATGGTTGAAGTCGTATTAAAAAGTTCAACCTCGCAACCGCTTTCTGAAAGCTTTTTAGCATATTCCTTGCCCTCGTCGCTAAGGCAGTCAAACTCTGCGGTTTCGATATATGTTTTCGGCATGTTGCTTAGGTCTTTTGCAAGGGCAGGACTTGCGTACTCGTCAATTTTGCTGTTGCCGTTTAAGTAAAGCTGCCACATTTTTTTGTTAAGCTTAGCGTTCCAAACAGGTGTGTCGGTATATTTTTTAACGCTCTGCGTTTTCATTTGGCAGTCTAAAACAGGGTAGACAAGCATTTGAGAGCAAATGTTGATGCCGTTATTTTTAGCGTAAAGAACGGTAGCCGCCGCAAGGCATCCGCCTGCACTGTCGCCGCCGATTGCAATTTTATTTTTGTTAATATTAAGCTTATGTGCATTTTCCATAACCCATTTTAAACTTGCAACGCAGTCGTTAAACGGGGTAGGGTAGCTGTGCTTCGGCGTGAGCCTGTAATCGGGCATAATCACTTTGCACTTTGCGTATCTGCTGTAAGCTTTGGCAAGAGTGTAGTGATATGGTGCCGCTTTGTAAATAAAGCCTCCGCCGTGAAGATAAAGGAGAGCGGGAAGCGTTCTGTTTTCGTTTTTAGGCTCAAAAACAAGTGCGCTTATTTCACCGTTTTCTACTTTGATTTTATGTTTTGTTACATTTATGTATTTGTCACTGTGATGCTCGTTTACAAGCGTTCCCAACACCGTTTCAGCTATAGAAGCAACGGCTGGAATGACGGGAAATGTGAGCAAACTTACTAAATTAAAATCTTTGCTGATTTGATACTTTTTCATAATTTACCTTTTATTGCAATTTTGACTGCAATTTGAGCAGTCACCGGAGCATTTATCTTTATTTTTAATTGAATATATTATAGCAAAAATAGATAAAATTACAATTATTATCAGCAAAATAATACTTTGAATATTCATTACATAATACCTATAAGCGCAAAAATGCCGTGAACTATGTATGCCATAACCCAAGCAATTATGCACTGAAATACAACAACACCGCACGCCCATTTTCTTCCGAGTTCACGCTTAACCGAAGCAATGGCGGCAACGCAAGGAGTGTAAAGCAAGCAAAATACAAGAAGCGAAATTGCACTGAGTTTTGTTAAAATACTTGTTATTGCAACATTTGTGCCGAGCAAAACCGAAAGGGTAGATACTACGCTTTCCTTTGCCATAAAGCCTGTGATAAGCGCTGTTGAGATTCTCCAATCGCCAAAGCCCAAAGGCTTAAATATCGGAGCGATAATTCCCGCTAAACTTGCAAGAATACTGTCCTGCGAATTAGTTACAATGTTAAACTTAGTATCAAATGTCTGTAAAAACCAAATTACGATTGTCGCAACAAAAATAACGGTAAACGCTCTTTGCAAAAAGTCTTTCGCTTTTTCCCAAAGGAGTTGGCAAACACTTTTGGCACTCGGAAGCCTGTAGTTTGGAAGCTCCATAACAAACGGTACAGGTTCGCCTTTAAATATCGTCATTTTCATTATCATTGCCATAAATACGCCGGTTATAATTCCCAAAGCGTAAAGCAAAACCATAACAAGCGCACTGTATTTCGGGAAAAATGCGGTGGCAAAAAAGCCGTAAATAGGAAGCTTTGCCGAGCAACTCATAAACGGAGTTAAAAGGATAGTCATTTTTCTGTCACGCTCTGAGGAAAGCGTTCTGCTTGCCATAACGCCCGGTACGGTACAGCCGAAACCGATAAGCATAGGCACAATACTCCTGCCCGAAAGACCGACTTTTCTAAGCAGTTTATCCATAACAAATGCAACTCTCGCCATATATCCGCTGTCCTCCAAAAGCGAAAGAAAGAAGAAAAGCGTAACGATAATAGGCAGGAAATTGAGAACGCTTCCTATACCGTTAAATATACCGTCAATTATCAGTGAATGTATTACTTCATTTATGTTTGCTTTTGTAAGAAGTGTATCGACTAAATCGGTCAGTTGACCTATGCCGAGGTCAAGCAAATCGGAAAGACCTTTGCCGATTACGCTGAAAGTAAGCCAAAATACAAGCCCCATAATCGCAATAAACGACGGAATCGCCGTGTACTTGCCGGTGAGTATTTTGTCAATTTTAACGCTTCTTGCGTGCTCTTTGCTCTCTCTCGGTTTAATTACGGTTTGCTCGCATATTTTTGAAATAAAATGAAAACGCATGTCTGCAATGGCGGCTGAACGGTCAAGACCTCTTTCCTGCTCCATTTGAACGATGATGTGCTCAATCATTTCCTTTTCGTTTTGGCTGAGTTTCAATTTGTCCTCAACAAGATTATCGCCCTCAATAAGCTTAGCGGCGGCAAAACGAATAGGTATTCCCGCCGCTTCGGCGTGGTCCTCAATCAGGTGCATTATTGCGTGAATACATCTGTGAACCGCAGTTTCCTTACTGTTGCCCACTTTGTCGCAAAAGTCAACTCTACCCGGACATTCTCTGTACTTTGCAATGTGGAGCGCGTGGCTCGTAAGTTCTTCAATACCCTCGTTTTTAGCGGCAGAAATAGGAATAACAGGCACGCCTAAAAGCTGCTCCATTTCGTTAACGAGTATGCTTCCGCCGTTTTTCCTTACCTCGTCCATCATATTAAGCGCAATTACCATAGGAATGTCAAGCTCCATAAGCTGCATTGTAAGGTAAAGGTTTCGCTCAATGTTTGAAGCGTCAACAATATTGATAATTCCTTTTGGTTTCTCGGCAAGCAAAAATTGGCGGGTAACAATTTCCTCACTGCTGTAAGGTGACATAGAATATATACCCGGCAAGTCTGTTATCAGTGTGTTGTCGTTGCCTTTTATTGCTCCGTCTTTCCTGTCAACCGTAACACCTGGAAAGTTGCCTACATGCTGATTAGAACCTGTAAGCCTGTTAAACAAAGTCGTTTTGCCGCAGTTTTGGTTGCCTGCAAGCGCAAAGGTGAGCAATGTTCCGTCCGGAAACGGGTTTTCGTCGGCTTTTGTATGAAATTTGCCGCCCTCGCCAAGACCGGGGTGCGATATATCCTTTTTTCTCGAACTGCCGTCTTTTATATTTTTTATTTCAAAAGGCGCGTCAATCTCTATTTTTTCTGCGTCGGCAAGCCTGAGTGTAAGCTCGTAGCCGTGAATTTTTATTTCCACCGGGTCACCCATAGGCGCATATTTCATCATGGTTATTTGCGCACCCGGGATAAGACCCATGTCAAGAAAGTGCTGCCTTAGCGCACCTTCTCCGCCTACTTTTGTTATGTTTGCCGATTTGCCTATTTCCAAATCTTTTATGTTCATTTTAAGCTCCTTGTTTTTGCTTAATATATATTATAAATCTTTATCAAAAAATATAACTTCTTAATTGTTAGTTTAGCAAACTAACTCTATTTGTCAATAGGAATTTAATTAATTTATATCATAATTACACAAAAAAGAACCTCTCCTTGCGGAGAGGTTCTCGTCATTTATTAAGATTATCTTATTTAACCTTAACGCTCTTTGTTGTAGTCCAAGCGCTGTTAACTGTCTTGTTGTTGGCAACTTTGTAAGCACGAACTCTTACATAGTATTTTTTGCCGCTCTTAAGACCTGAAACAGTTTTGCTAAGTGCCTTTGTTGTGGCAACCTTAACTGTTTTTGTAGTCTTCTTTGTAAACTTGCTTGAAGTTGAATACTGAAGCTGATAGCCTGTCATTTCATTCTGCTTTGCAGCCTTGACAACGATAGTTTTTTTCTTTGAAGACTTAACAGAAGAAATTTTAAATGTCTTCTTCTTGCTTGTTGTTTTAACTGTGCTGCCGCATACAGGGCAAGTGCTTGTTACAGAACCTTTTGCAAATACTGTAGCAGCAACAACTTTGGTTACTTCGTACGGATGATTGCCTGCGATACAATTTGCAGGGTCATAAGCGGCAAAGTTGTTTTGCACTGCGTATGTTGTAGCTTGTGAAGCAGCAGGAGCAACAATTATAAACTTTTCAACAGGTGCTGATGTTGTATCTGTTGGGTTGGCTGTTGCTTCGTTAAGTACTTCGTTGTAGCCGAGTGCATATTCGCCGAAAATTGTGTCTGCACCGAGAACCTGAACTGAAGCGTATCCGGTATCATAATATGCATAATTGCCGACTTCTTCAACATTTGCAGGAATAACAAGTCTGCCGGTTAAAGCGTGGTCGCCTGCGAATGTATAACTGTCAATAGTTTTAAGAGTTGACGGAAGTGATACTGATTTAAGAGCGTACATATCGCTCATGCCGCCGATTTTTTCGACACCTTCAGGGATGGATACAGATTTAATCTTCTTGTTAGCAACACCGACAGCGTTGATTTTTGCTTCCTTAACAGCGTAACCCATATATCCGGCAGGAACATAAACATTCTTGCCTGAACCGACATAACCGTCTACTGTTACATTCATACCTGTTGTAACATAGCTTGTAGTTTTAACTGCGTCATAATCGTTTGTTGAAGAATTATAATTGTAATAGCTTACATAGGTGATGTCACTGTTTGCTTCAATGAAAGAATATTTAAAATCATCTTTAGTAATTGTAAGCGCTGATGAAATACCGTTACCTACAGAAGTTTCTGCAAGTTCAAAATAGTAAGTCGTGCCTGCGATAAGCTTTTCTGTGGTTTGAGCAGGTGAGTAAATATATTCTGCGGTTGTGCCGGTAGCTTTTTTAATCGGGTTATCGTCTTTGTCATAACCTACGATTGTATCGGCAACTGTATTTTCTTTTATTGTATCAAATGACTGAGAAGATACAGCATAAGAATATTCATCGTCGTAATCAAGCTCATTTATATCGCTTGAATATTCATAGCTTGCTCTTACCGACTTGCCGTCTTTTGTTGTTGTAAGAGCAATGTTGTAGTTTGCTGTCTGACTTGGTGTAAACTTAACTTTTGTGGAAACAATGTTGTTTGTGCCTTCGTTTACCGCTGTTGCAAAATCATTAGCATCTGCAGCAAGTGCACTTACTGAACCGAGTGTTAATGAAGAAAGGGCCATAACACCTGCCAAAGCAACAGACAAAGTCTTTTTATTTAATAATTTCATTGTCAAAACCCTCCTTATTTAACCTTAACGCTCTTTGTTGCAGTCCAAGAACTGTAAACTGTCTTGCTGTTAGCAACTTTGTAAGCACGAACTCTTACATAATATTTCTTGCCGCTCTTAAGATTTTTAACTGTCTTGTTAAGTGCTTTTGTTGTAGCAACTTTTACTGTCTTGGTAGTCTTCTTTGTAAACTTGCTTGAAGTTGAATACTGTACCTGATAGCCGGTCATTTCTTTTTGCTTTGCAGCTTTAACAACAAGAGTCTTCTTCTTTGACGATTTAACAGAAGAAATCTTGAAAGTCTTTTTCTTGATAGATTTAACGGTTGTTTTGCCGCAAATAGGGCAAACACTTGTTGTAGAACCCTTAGCAAATATTGTTGCGGCAACTGTTGTTACTTCGTAAGGATGAGGACAACCTGTTGTAAGTTCATAGTATGCCATATCATTTGCTATTGCGTAGTTTAATGCAGCTTCACTTGAATAGCCCGACATGACAAAACCCTGCTTAGCAACTTCTGTTGTGTCATAAGGATTAACTGTGTCTGTGTTAAGACCTGTTTCATAACCGAAAGCATAGTCACCGATAGAAACGATTGTGGCAGGAAGTGTAATGTTTTTAGCTGCTGTTTCATAAAAAGCATAGTCACCAATCTCTTTTACGCCGTATGCTACGCTTACATTTGCGAGTGCGGTACAACCGTAAAATGCACTGCCATTTACTGCTTTAACCGTTGCAGGAATTGCTACCGATGTAAGAGCAGTGTCACTTGCAAATGCGTGTGATTTAATAGTTTCAACATTTGAAAGGTTAACTGCTTTAAGGTTTTTCAAATTGTCAAAATTGCTTACGCTTTTAACATTTGCTGAAAGTGTAAGAGAAGTGATAGCTTTGTTTGCTGTGCCGTTAGCTTCGGTAACAGGAAGCGAGTTGATTGTGTCAGGAACCACTACATCTTTTGCTGTGCCTAAATATTTAGCGCTTGCGCCGAGTTTGTAGTAGTTGTACTGTCTTGTGTATGATTCGTTTCCACTCTTAATTGTGAAAGTTTGAGATGAAACTTTTGTTTCTACTAATTCGTAATCCCAATCTGTAGGAGCAACAGTTACCGTAGCGCCTGAAAGGAATGTGCGTTCGTCTGTTGTCGAGTTAGCAACAGCGTTTGAGTAGGCGGCGGTATAAACATCAAAATAGTATGTTTTGCCTGCGTTAAGTTTAACAACATCGTAGCCGTCAAAGTATTCTGCAGTAGCTTCCTGAGGATATGAATTTTCATCCTTTTGTGTATAAGAGAGAACATTCTTAACTGTGTTAATATAAGCAAGTTCGCCCTTCGAGCTTAAATCGTTGTTGTCATAAACAGTTACGCTTGCATCGTCAACTCTTTTGTTGAAATCAGCAGAATTTGTATAGCTGTATTCATAATCTTTGTCGGTGTAAGTTGCGCCGTCTTCGGTGTAGGTTTTACTTGTCTCTTTTTCATAGACAGGTGTGCTCTTAACCGATATTGCATAATAACCTGTTTTGGCAGGTGTGTATGCATAAACAGAGCTGTCTAAATCATAATCATGATAGCCGTATTTGTTGATTGTGTCTTTAACTGTAGCTGTAACAGCCTGAGTGTTACCTGTCATCGGTGTGATGACTTTGTCAGTGGCAGCAAATGCTGTTGAACCCACGAACAAACTCGAAGCAGCCATTACTGAAGCCAATGCTAAAGACATTGTCTTTTTTGCAAAATTCATTGCAATTCCTCCTTCAATTTTTGCCTTGATAGGCATTATTTTTGTTATGAATCAGCAACGTAGAAGCAGCATAACATCACCTTTTCATACAAATTATATGTATCACAAATACAAATAAAAGTCAATGTGTTCGACAAATAATTGTATATTGTTAACAAAAGCATAACATTTTGTTTATGCAATATGACATACCGTCATAACAAAACATAGCCGCACAAAACAAACAAGACTTTAGAACCGAAGTCCTAAAGCCTTGTTTTTAAGCCGAATTATCAGCAACCGCAACCGCAGTCGTTACCGCCGCAACCGCCGCAGAGGAGTAAGATGATGATGAGAATGATGATCCAAGATGAACCGCCACAACCGAAGTTATTGCATCCGCAACCCATTTGTAAACCCCCTTTCACATTTTCTAAACTATCCTATGAAGAAAATGCAAAAGTGTTCCAAAGTTTGCCGAATTAAAAACAGGGCACAGGAGCGGTACTTAAAATATATTTCCGGCACTTATTGACTGATTTTCTTTTATAATTTCTATTTCGCTTTTTGCTTCAATCAGTTTTTCGCTCAGTGCGTCAAAATCGTTATTTTCTATTTCTTTTGTTGAAATGATAGATTCGTTGGCGCTGTCAAGCTGAGCATGGTCTATCATAGCGGAGAGGAAAACATATTTTTTATTCCAATATTCATTTAGTTTGATACATTCTTTTTGCGAGTTTTCAAAATCTTTTCTTTCGCTGTAATTCAGAGCTGTGTCAATTATGTTGCTTGTATTACTGTATACATTATTAATTGTGGTCTGTTCAAATATGCAAACGCCTGCGCAAATGCAAAGTAAAAAAATCGCAATATATATTTTTTTCATTTTGAACTTTCCTTTCTTACCGTGTATACTTCGCCGTTGTCGTCAACCGTCATTAGCAGCAATTTGTCGGCATCTTTTGAATTGATGTTTAAAAGTAATTCAATTTCGCTGAGTTTTATTTTTTTATCCTTAAAATATTCTTCAACAGGCTTCCCGTCAATAACTATCGCAGTGTGTAAACCCTTGTCGTTTACGCTTATTTTTACATTGTCTGCCGTAAGCGGTTTGTTTTTTTCCCAGTTTTCCGCACTGATACTGCCGTTCGTTTCAATAACCGCGTTTTGAACTTCGCTTATGTCCCAAAAACCCTGTTGCCTGAGTGCGTCGCAAAGGTCGTCAACCGTAAAACGAAGCTGCCTGAGCTTTTTTTCGTCAATTTTTCCTTTGTCAATAATAACTATCGGTCTGCCTTGAATAAGATTTCTGAACTTAATACTTTTAACGCTGAGCACTGCCACAATAATTTCTAAACTTACAAAAAGAAGAATCGGCATAATGCAGTTTAAAAGCGGCATATTGTTGTCCTGAAGCGGAATTGTAGCCGTTGAACTTATTAAAAATGTAATAACAAGCTCGTGCGGTTTAAGTTCTCCTACCTGCCTTTTACCCATTATTCTGACCGCCATAATCACAAATACATAAATAATAAATGCTCTTATAATAACTAAACTCATTTTATTCACCCATAATATTTTGCCACTTTTTTGCCATAATAATACGGATGATATTTTAAAGGATGTATTCTTGTGAAACTGAGCAAAAGTGTAGAGGAAAATTATGATAAATTCAAAACAGATTTTGTAGATTGCTCCGATTTTTTAATAAGAAAAGCTGAAAGCGGCGGCAAGTCTTTTTTTATTTGCGCCTGCGACGGTCTTATCGATTCTCTCCAGCTTTCGCAAATGGTAGTATCTCCGATTCTTCACAGCGAAAGTATCGATATTGAAACGATAAAAAAATCTGTCACAAATTCGGTAGAACTTAACGAAGCCGAATCTTATGCCGATTGCTATTATTATGTAATGTCCGGCTTTGCGGTAGTGGTTGTTGACGGTGAAACCAAGGCGCTCGCGTTCGGTATTCAGTCGCTCCCGTCAAGAAGCGTTGACGAGCCTACAAACGAGCAGTCCACCAAAGCGCCGAAAGAAGCGTTTGTTGAAGTGCTTAACACAAATAAAGCACTGCTTAGAAAAAGGCTTAAAACTCCGCACCTTAAACTAAAACAAATTAAACTTGCCGCTTCTGCGCCGCTTCCGTGCGTTATTGCTTATATTGATGATAGGGCGGATAAAGAACTCGTGTCAAGTGTAATCGAAAAGCTTCAATCGTCAAATCTTAACACCTTGACAGATTTCGGTACACTTGTCCCTTTTATAGATACTAATATCGATTCTATGTTTTCCGATGTGTCTTCAACCGAACGCCCCGATATCATTGTTTCAAAACTTCTTGAGGGTAGGGTGGCAATACTTGTTGAGGGTTCGCCTATTGCACTTTATGTTCCGTCGCTTTTCAGCGATAATTTTCAAACGCCCGACGATTACGATACTCCGCCGTTTTATTCCGCTTTTATCAGAATACTTCGTTATTTTTCATTTGTTTTGTCAATATTTTTACCGGGAGCTTATGTTGCGATAGGCACTTTTCATCAGGAACTTATACCCACATCAATGCTTTTTACCGTTGCAAAAGAGGAAATCACTACTCCGTATTCGCTTATGACAGAAGCTTTGATGCTCCTTGTTTTGTATGAAATTATGAGGGAAGCGGGTTTGCGACTGCCAAAAGCGGTGGGTCACGCTGTGTCAATAATCGGTGGTATCGTTATAGGTGAAACTACCGTTTCCGCAGGTCTTATCGGTGCGCCTATGCTCGTTGTTATAGCGCTTACGGCAATTTCGTCTTATGTTGTTTCTTCTCTTTATGAAAGCGTTTCGGTTTTGCGCTTCGTTTTCATTTTAATCGGCGGTCTTACCGGTATGTACGGCATAATTTTTGGCAGTGCCGTGCTTTGTGTAAATATTTGCGAAATTAACCCTTACGGCATACCTTATTCGTCGCCCATTTCACCGCTTGATAAAAATTCGCTTGCCGATTTGTTTTATCGCCAGTCTTGGCTTAAACTTTCAAAACGAAAAGTTAGAATAAATAATTTGCGAGGTGCTTTTGTAGATGTCAAAATCGGCAACGAGAAATAAAATTCCGCCGCTCGGTCTTTTTTATATCCTTTTTATTTGCAGGGTAGCCGTCAGCCTTACAAGCGTTCATTCCGTCAGTAAAAGCGAGATTACTTCTTCCACGCTTTTGTCATATATTTTTGCGCTTCTTTTAACCGTTTTTCTTTGCGTGCCTGTTGTTTTGTGCTATAAAACGGGCAAAAACCCTGTTGAATCAAAAGTTGTAGGCAAATTTTACTATGCTTATTTCATTTTTATTACGGCGCTTAGCGTCAGCCGTTTTTCTTATTTCGCTTCAACAACGCTTAACCCGGAAACGAGAGGGTGGATATTCGCGCTCATTATTTGCCTTTGCGCTTTTTACGGCGCTTCTTTGGGAATTGAAGCTTTAAGCCGATTTTCAGCGTTTTGCTTTGCTCTTTTGATTATAGGAATACTTTCGGTTCTTCTTTGCAATTTTAACACTTTTGAAGAGATTAACCTTTATCCGATTGAGATGCAAAGCGGTAAAAACATTTTTCAAAATGTGCTTACTTTTGCCTCAAACACAAGCGAACTTGCAGTTTTTCTTTGCATATTTCCACGGATTAACGGCAAGGTTGAAAGGAGTTTCATCCGCTCTGTCTGCCTGTCCTTTTTGGCTGTATTTCTTCTTTTGTATGTCGCTTTGGGAGTTATGGGCAGTAGTATGACGCTTAGAAATTTCCCGTTTTATTCGTTTTTTCAAATATCAAAGTTTGGCAATTTTGAAAGGCTCGATGTTTTGCATATTTCATTTTGGATAATGGGTGTTTTTGTTAAGGGTGTTACTTCAATTTACTGTGCCTGCGTTTCTTTTTCAAAAAATACAAACAGAAAAAATTGCTTCGTCACTTCTCTTATCGCTTTTGTACTCAGCATAGTTATGCTTAAATTCAGCGAGTATGAAAGCGTTACGCTTGGCATTTCAACGATTCTTTTCTTGGCTTTTTGCGTTGCTATTCCTATTTTAACGCTGATTTTTAAAAAGAAAAATTACGGTGATGAACTTGTCAAAATTTATTAAAATTATTACTTCTTCGCTTCTCTGCCTTGCACTTCTTTGCTCGTGCTCGTCAAATAGGCACTTAAAAGATTTGCTTATTGTAGAAGGACTTGGTGTTGACTATAAAGACAGCGAAAATTTAAGCGTTACACTTCAAACTCTAAATGTCGGTATGAGTAACGCGAGCGAAACGCCGCAGGGCAATATGACTGTTAACAATACTTCAAGCGGCAAAACAATTTCTTCCTCAATCAGTAATCTTTCAAAGTCGGTTTCAAAGCGAATTTTCTTCGGTCACAATAAGCTTACCGTCCTTGGAAAAGACTTGATTTTAAACGATATAAAAAATTATATGGACTTCTTTTTACGCAGTGAAGACGCAAGGGCGGATGTCTGCATTTGCGCCTCAAAAAGCACTGCGAAATCTATTCTTGAAAGCAAAGAAAACGACGCTTCCGTGCCGAGTGAAAATATCCTTTATCTTATTAATAATAACCAAAAAACGGGGCAGTCGATTATCGTTTACGAAAACGAACTTTTAAACCTGTACAGCGATAAAACATCTGATATTTACCTGCCGATTCTTGAAAGAAAAGACGAAAAATCAACGGTAAAAGCAGCAGGAATTGGTCTTTTTTCAAACGATAAGCTTTCCTATATCACAAATGAAAGCGAAACAAAAGGCTTCGTTATGCTCAAAAATAAAGCCGACGATATTTTGCTTCAGTTAAACGACGAAAAACTCGGTAAAATCGATATCAAACTTTCAAATATTAAGTGCAAAAACAGTGTAAAATATATTAATTCAGCTGTCGCGTTTTGCACCGATATAAGCGCAGATTTAACGCTCGGCGAAATAGAAAAAGGCGCGGATATAAAGCTTAGTCAAGATGATTATTTAAGGATAAACACTCTTGCAAAAAATGAATGTGAAAACACTTTGAAAAGCGCTTTTACTGCTTGCCAAAACGCGGGAAGCGATGCACTCAGGGTAGGCAAATACCTTGCAAAAGATTTGCCCGAGATTTATGAAAATCAAAAAGATAATTGGAAGCAAAATTTTAAAAAAGTTTCCTTTTACGCCTCGTCAAATATCAATCTTGAAAAGGTGAGCGATAACAGTCAGATTGAGTAAAATGTTGATATGTATGTGTTAAAAATGTTTACAAGTTCTTTTGACGAATTTGTATCCTTTTGGCTAAAACAGATTATTGCGGGAATAACTACCGTCAAAACAAGAATTAATATGTAAATAATCGTAACTTTTTTCACTTTTTCATCTCCTTGACTTTATAATATAAAAATAGTATAATAGACAAATAATTGACTTGTAATTTGTACAAGCTATACAAAATTGTTGATTTACGGCTTTTGTCGATTTAATACACAGCAAAGAAAAGGAGATAGATTATGCCAAAAAATTATATTTCACCTATTTCTATGGATGCTCTTTCTAATTTATGCTCGGAGCTTGATAAAAATAACTGGATAAAGCCAAACGATTATCAAAAATATCATGTTAAGCGCGGTCTCAGAAATGAAGACGGCACCGGCGTTATGGCTGGTCTTACCCGTATATGCTCTGTTGAGGGTTACTATATTCTTGACGGCGAGCGTGTACCTAAGGACGGTAAACTTTCATACCGCGGCTATGATATTAACGATATCGTTAACGGCTGTATAAATGAGGGCAGGTTCGGCTTTGAAGAAGTTGTTTGGCTTCTTCTATTCGGCGATTTGCCAACGGAAAGCCAGCTTGCAGGTCTTAGGGAAGTTTTGGGCGAATGCCGTGAGCTTCCTGACGAATTTGTTGAAGATATGATTATGAAGCACGCTTCAAAAGATATTATGAATAAAATGGCAAGATGTATTATTGTGCTTTATTCATTTGATGAAAACCCTGACGATATTTCGGTTGCAAATGTGCTTCGCCAGTCGCTTCAGCTTATTGCGCAAATGCCTACTATTATGAACGGCGCATACCAAATTAAGCGCAGAACTTTTTATAACAAGACTATGTTCCTTCACCCAATCAGCAAGGATCAGTCAACCGCAGAATATATACTTAACCAAATTCGTGCCGATAAAAAGTTTACCGAGGAAGAAGCAAGGCTTCTTGATATTTGCCTTATGCTCCATGCAGACCACGGCGGCGGTAATAACTCTACTTTTTCAACAAGAGTTCTTACCTCAAGCGGCACAGACACTTATTCTGCAATCACTGCCGGTTTCGGCTCTCTTAAAGGTCCCCGTCACGGCGGCGCCAATCTCCGTGTTGCTCAGCAAATGCGTGAAATTATGGAAAATGTTGCCGACCCTACAGACCCGGCTCAGGTTAAAGATTATCTTGTTAAAATTATCAATAAAGAAGCGGGCGACGGCTCAGGTCTTATTTACGGTATGGGTCACGCAGTATACACCAAGAGCGACCCGAGAGCTATTATTCTTAAAGAAAATGCTAAAAAGCTTGCTTATGAAAAAGGCTTTGAAAAAGAGTTTAAAACTCTTGAAAATATCGAACTTTTAACTCCTGAAGTTTTCTCGGAAGTTAAGGGTGTTGACAAAACTATGTGCGCCAATGTTGACCTTTATTCGGGTCTTGTATATAAAGTTCTCGGTATTCCGGAAGATTTATATACTCCTATTTTCGCTGTTGCAAGAACAGCAGGTTGGTGCGCTCACAGGCTTGAAGAACTTACCTCCGGCGGCAAAATTATCCGCCCCGCATACAAGAGCGTAAGCAAGTCTCGCCAGTTCAAACCTATTATTGAAAGATAAATTATTTGTGATTGTTTGTGATTAAAGAGGAGAGAAATTGAAAAATAAGAGCATGTATTTTTCATTCCTTGTTGTAATAGCGGGTGCTGTTGCGGCGTGCTTTATTCGCTTTGGTCAATTAATCAAATACACCGATGTTAAAACCGGCTTGGTAACAGAAAACAGGATGCTTACCTATTCGCTTTATATCTGCATTTTGTTTTGTGTGCTTATATGTGCCTTTTATTCTTTTAAGGCTAAGGAACTCAACCGGCAAATTAATTTTATAGGCAATAAAAGTATTTATGTGTCGTTACTCTTTTTGTGCGGCACATACTTTTTTGATTTTGTGCATCAATGTTATAATTGCTATCAATATATTTTGCAGTCAAAGGAGCAAAATTATATTGAATACAATTATCTGATTTCTCTTTTTCTCGTTTGCGTTTTCGCAATTTTGTCGTGCTATTATTTCAGCGTTTGTGTAAAAAGCGTAAAGGGTACTTTTGTTGACTTTACTAAGTTTAGGTTTTTTCACCTGGCTCCGTTTCTTTGGGGCTTTTTCAAAATGTTGATGATTATAACCGATGTGTTTGACATTGAAAGCGTTGAAAGCTTTTTGGAATTTTTATTTGTTATGTTTTATTGCGGCTTTGCGCTTTGCTGTGCTTCTGCCGTTGAAGATAAAAAGCATATGATTAAACCTGTTTACAGCTTTTTTGCTCTTTCACTTTTTTTAGTCAGCATTTCTATTTCCGCTCCAAGGCTTCTTATGGTTATTGCGGGCAGATATTCAATGCTTAGTGTTGCTTCATTTTCGTCAATTACATATTTGGCAATCGGTGCTTTTGCACTTTCTTTTGAACTTGCCGTTTATATTAAAAATGATGATAAACAAATTGGTTGAAAGAGGTAAATGTATTGTTTTTAGACAACCTTAAAACAATAGCACTTCAGGTGTTTATACTTTATTTAATGGCGGGCGTCGGCTTTGTTACCGATAAACTCGGCGTGTTTAGGCAAAAAGACGGTAAGCGTATGATTGACCTTATTTTTAATGTCGTTTTGCCTATTGCGATTATTCATACTTTTATGAATATGGAATATACTCCCGCCCGTGCAAAAGGTCTGTTTATAGCCTTTGCCTGTTCTTTCGCAGTCCACTTTTTCGGCGCGGCTGTCTGCCTTTTCACTTTTAGGAAAAAGCCACTAAAGCTTCGCGGTCTTTACCATTATGCCACGGTGTTTTCAAATGCGAGTTTTCTTGCTTTGCCGCTTGCCAAAAGCGTAATAGGCGATGAGGGAATATTCTACTGCTCGGTCTATGTTGCGGTGTTTAACATTTTTGCATTTACCTACGGTATTTATGAAATATCCGGCAGAGAAGCGAAAATCGATTTTAAAAAGCTTATTTTTAACCCCGGTTCAATGTCGGTTATTATCGGCTTGCCGCTTTTCTTTTTAAATGTAAAAATACCTTATGTTATCGAATATCCAATGCAGATGATAAGCAACTGCAATTCGCCGCTTGCCATGATAGTTTTCGGCACATTTTTCGCAAATGCCGATTTTAAAAATTTGATTAAGAAAAAAGAGGTTTATTTTGTTTCGCTTTTGCGCCTTGTAATTATCCCTGTCGTTATGCTTTTTATGTTTAAGCTTTGCGGTATAACGGGTGATTTGCTTGTTGCAATGACTGTTTCTGCTTCTGCGCCAACGGCTACAAATACGGCTATGTACGCGGCAAAATATGATAACGATGCACCGCTCGGCAGTGAGCTTGCAGCTCAGTCGTCGCTTTTTTCTGTTGTGACTATGCCGGTTATCGTTGCGCTCGCATTCGCACTTTAATGATTTTTATTACGAAAGTGTTAATTTTGTTTAAAAAAATATTAGGCTGAGTTGAAAATTGATTAATACTATTATATAATGTAATACAGATTGGAAAACCAAATATTACAAATAGGAATATTCGACATATATTAAATAGTATTTTAGTTCAGAAAGGTGATTAATATGAAACTTGTAATAGTAATTGTATCTAATAAGGACTTGACAAAGGTGTTATCATCTACAGTAGAAGAAGGTTATTTCTCAACAAAAATTTCAACGCAGGGTATGTTTCTTGAAAACGGACAGACTACTGTTTTGTTCGGTGTAAAAGATGAAGAAGTAGAAAAATTATTCAGTATAATCGAGCAAAATATAACTAAGCGCGTTGTTCGTCATATCGGCGTTGACAGTACACTTGAGGGCTCTCTTCTTAAAAAGCCTGTTGATGTTGAAGAATACGGTGCTGTTGCATTTGTTCTTGATGTTGACCAGTTCAGAAAGTTATAATTATGAAATTGACTAATTTTATCGGCAATGAAAAGGTTGTTGATTTGCTTTCCTCTCTGCTTGAAAACGGCAGGTTTCCCCACGCACTTATAATTGAGGGGGAGGATGGGCTTGGCAAAAAAACGCTTGCCCGTGACCTTGCCTGCGCTCTCGTTTGCAGGGGGGAGGATAAACCTTGCGGCGAATGTACGCAGTGCAAAAAGGCAATGAGCGGTATCCATCCCGACATAAGCGAATACATACCGTCGGGCACAGCTAACTCTTTTCATGTTGATACTGTAAGGAATATTATAAGCGACGCTTACATTCAGCCGAATGAAGCGGAATATAAAGTATATATCCTTGCAAATGCTAATTGTATGAATCAAAATGCTCAAAATGCGCTTCTCAAAATTCTTGAAGAACCGCCTAAATATGTTGTGTTTATTTTGACGACGGAGTCTAAAAGTGCTCTTTTGTCAACGGTTCTTTCACGAAGTGTTTGCGTCACTCTTGAGGGTGTCGATATCGAGCGCGCAAGTTCGTATATCACTTCTCACAGCGATGTTGACTATGAAAGTGCTAAAAAAACTGCGGCTACTTTTAACGGTAATATCGGCAAAGCGCTTGCAAGCTTGCAGGACGATAAAACAAGTGAACTTGTAGGTATCTGCAATAATCTTTGCTCTGCCGTCGCTTCAAATGATGAGTATAAAATGCTTACCGTTTTGTCTGCTTTTCAAAGGGATAGGCAGGGGATAGTCTTTGCCTGCGATTTGCTCAAAAATGTTTTTCGTGACGCCCTTTTTGCAGGGGATGAATGCGAATATGTTTCGGGTCAGGTTGAAAGCGCAAAGCTTCTTAAATCGAGTGTACCCCGTCAAAATCTTGTTAAACTTATGAATTGCTGCGACGAAATAAAATCTATGGCTCTTTTCAATGCTAATAATGCATTGTTAATTACAAAATTCTGCTATTCACTTACTCGTGCTCTTGGCAGATAACGGAGGAAATATATGACAAAAATTGTTGGTGTACGCTTTAGCGACACAGGCAAAACTTATTACTTTGACCCAAAAGATTTTCAAATAAAAAACGGTCAGGAAGTTATAGTTGAAACTGCCAACGGTCTTGAATTCGGCAAGGCTTGCGGCGGTGTTAAGGATGTTGACGACAGCGAGGTTGTAAGCCCGCTTAAACCCGTTGTCCGTATCGCAACCGACGATGACCGCAATAAGGTTAAAGAAAATAAAATTAAAGAAAAAGAAGCTTTTGACATCTGCAATGAAAAGATTGCTAAGTATAAGCTTGAAATGAATCTTACAAATGCCGAATACTCGTTTGACTGCTCAAAGGTTATTTTTTATTTCACTGCCGACGGCAGAATAGACTTCAGAGAGCTTGTTAAGGACTTGGCTTCCACTTTGAGGACGAGAATTGAGCTTCGCCAAATCGGTGTCAGGGATGAGAGCAAAATGCTCGGCGGTCTCGGTATCTGCGGCAGACCTTTCTGCTGTTCAACTTTCCTTGACGGCTTCCATTCAGTCACTATAAAAATGGCTAAGGACCAGGGTCTTTCGCTTGCACCGGGCAAAATAAGCGGTACTTGCGGCAGGCTTATGTGCTGTTTAAAGTATGAGCAAAACTCTTATGAATATTTACATAAGATTACCCCTAAAATCGGCACTGTAGTCGATTGCAGGCACGGTAGGGGAACTGTTGTTGACACCGCCCTTTTAACCGGTGAGTTAAAGATTAGGCTTGACGATAACCCGGAGGGTTTGCCTGTCAGCGTTAACCGCGGTGAAGTAAGGATAGTTAGTCAAAACAAACCAAAAATGAACAAGAATTAATATATTGATTGTACAATTTTACTTGATTTTTAATGTAATTGCTGTTATATTATCATTAAAGTATGGTGTAGGAGGTGTTATGTAATGGCATACGCTATTTCAGACGATTGTATTTCATGCGGTGCTTGCGCTGCTGAATGTCCTGTAGGTGCTATTTCAGAGGGTGACGGCAAGTTCGAGATTGATGCAGATGTTTGCATCGAATGTGGTGCTTGTGAAGCTACCTGTCCTGTAGGTGCTCCTGCTCAGGCATAATTTAATACATACTTAAATTAAAACACGGTGTTTAGCTTTCTTAAACACCGTGTTTTGTTTTTTATACAATAGAATTTTCGTAGGGGCGAACACTGTTCGCCTGCCGCTTATTTCACTTCAATCTCTCTGATACTTCCGACCCCGTTATTATCAAACTCAACCCTAAACCCACGCTTAATAACCGAACCGTCTTTGTATTCAACAGTCGCAATTAGCATGTCGTTCAAATCGCTGAATTTAATTTCCTCGGTTTCACTGATATATGAGCCCAAATATGTTAAAGCCCAAGTAAAGCTGTTGCCGAAATTGATTTCTTTTTTAAACTTACCGTTTGAGCTTGAACCTGACCTTACAAAAGCAGTGTAATCGTCATTGCCTAATTTCTCAGCTTTGTTTAAAAGTTCCAGCTTATCTTTTTGCCACTCGCTCATAGCCTTTTTGCCAATATAAACTTGATAGGTAAAGTCTTGCGGTGTAGCTTTTTTTATACTTGCAACTTCATTCGCATTTGCCACATATATGCCGACGCTTTTTTTGTCACTTATCGAATAATTTATGCCAAAACCGCCGCCGATAACCAAAATAAATGCCATGGCAGAGGCAAGAATTTTCTTTGAAATACCGGCGCTTTTGCGCTTTTTGTTTGCGGTTATATCGTATAAATTATCTATTGTTTTGTTTGAAACATTAAGCTGATTGAAAGCATTTTTATATTAGTTATTTCTCATAATCGTCATCTCCCGATTTAACTTTTAGCTTTTGCCTTGCTCGTGAAAGCCTTGTTTTAACGGCAGATTCTTTGATGTTTAAAAGCTTTGCAATTTCATTTATTTGCAAATCTTCAAAATAAAACAGAGAATATTCTTAAACTATAAAAATGTATAAAAAAAGAACTACACTAAAAAGTGTAGTTCTCTTGGCGCAGAGGGTGGGATTCGAACCCACGCGCCCTTTCGGACAAACGGTTTTCAAGACCGCCTCGTTATGACCACTTCGATACCTCTGCGTTTGGTGCTTGTAAATAGTACCACACAGGGGATAAAATGTCAAGACTTTTTTATAATTTTTTTGCGATTTTTTCAAAATAAAAACAGAGCCGAAAAAATCGACCCTGCTTTATTGTTACAACTTATTAATTATGCATTTTCTTCCTGCATTTTAGCGAAGCACTCACTGCAATAAACAGGGCGGTCGCCTGTAGGCTGGAACGGAACTTTACATTCCTTGCCGCAAGAAGCGCAAACAGCGTCGTGATATTCACGAACGGCGTGCTTCCTCTTGTCACGGCATTCCTTGCATCTCTGCGGTTCGTTTGTAAAACCTTTCTCTGCATAAAATTCTTGTTCGCCTGCGGTGAAAACGAATTCGTTGCCACAATCTTTGCAGACTAATGTTTTGTCCTCGTACATTTTTTACACCTCTTAATTATATTTGTCGGTTTTAAAATTTACGGCAGCCAACTTCTTCTTAATTCGTTGAAGGGCATTGTCAACCGATTTAGGTGTTTTGCTTAATCTATTGGCTATTTCATTGTAGTTGCAACCGACAATGTGTAACCTTAAAACTTCGTTTTCATAATCAGAAAGGTTCTCTTTTAAGATTTTAGCTAACATTGAAACACTTTCACCGGCGATATAATAATCTTCTGCGCTTATGCTTCCGTGCTGCTCGGGAATTTCTTCCTCGGCATATTCAACGACTTGTGATTGCGGTATGTCCTTTTGCCTGGTAAATTTCTTTAAAGCAGTTTGAACGGAATTGTTAATGCAGGTAGCAGCGTAAGTTTTAAATGAAGCACCCTTGTTTTCATCATAAGTTTTTATTGCCGCAAGCAAACCTATCATACCCTCCTGAACAATATCGTCATATTCAAGCGGTGAATTTATATACTTGCCTGCAATGCTTTCAACAACAGTGCGATACTCTTTAATCAAAACTTCTGCTTGCTTGTTATCGCCCGATTTTGCATTTGAAAGAATCGTGTCATTTGAGATTTTGCCGTTAACTGACATAATTTCTCTCCCACCTTAGATAAAATAATAACAAATTATTTGCAAATAGTCAACAAAAAATATAAATTAATCTTGAAAACTTTTTAACAAAACTACTAAATACTGCAAAAAATGCTCAGATTTTGCACAAATCGACAAAACCCGAGCACACAAAATTTATACATTGAAACGGAACAATACTATATCTCCGTCTTTCATTACATATTCCTTGCCTTCACTGCGAACAAGACCTTTTTCCTTAGCAACGGTCATACTGCCGCATTCCATCAAATCGTCAAAAGAAACAACTTCCGCTCTGATGAAACCTCTTTCAAAGTCGGTGTGAATTTTACCTGCGGCTTGAGGCGCTTTTGTGCCTTTTTTAATTGTCCACGCTCTTACTTCAGGCTTGCCTGCGGTAAGGTATGAAATTAAACCGAGCAGTGAGTAACTCTTTTTGATAAGCCTGTCAAGACCGCTCTTTTCAAGTCCCATATCCGCAAGGAAAAGTGCTTTTTCTTCGTCGTCAAGCTGAGCGATTTCCGCTTCCATTTCAGCGCAGATAGGGAGTGTTTCAGCACCCTCGGCTTGCGCAATTTCTTCAACCGCTTTGTAATACTTGTTGTTTTCAATTCCGTCAATAAAGTCATTTTCGCCCATATTGCAAGCGTAAATAACCGGCTTGATTGTAAGAAGTGAAACATCTTTTAAATATTCCATTTCTTCTTCGCTTATTTCAACGCTTCTTGCTGTTTTGCCTTGCTCCATTTCGCTTGCGAGCCTTTCAAGAAATTCAACTTCGCTTGCAAGCTTCTTGTCGCCTTTCATAGCTTTCTTTCTTGAGTCAATTCTTCTTGTAAGAATATCAAGGTCGGAAAGGACAAGCTCAAGATTGATTGTATCAATATCTCTCGCCGGGTCAACACTGCCGTCAACATGGGTGATGTCGTCGTTTTCAAAGCAACGAACAACATGGATAATAGCGTCAACTTCTCTTATGTGCGAAAGGAACTTGTTTCCGAGACCCTCGCCCTGAGCCGCACCTTTAACAAGACCTGCAATGTCAACAAATTCAATGGTGGCAGGAGTAAACTTGTCTGGGTGATACATCTCGGCAAGCTTGTCAAGCCTTTCGTCAGGTACGCTTACCATACCTACATTCGGTTCAATAGTGCAAAACGGATAGTTAGCACTTTGAGCGCCTGCGTTTGTAATAGCGTTAAATAATGTGCTTTTGCCTACATTCGGCAAACCGACAATACCAAGCTTCATATATATTCTCCTTTTGTCGTCTAAATTAATTCTTATCAAGTATATAACAAAAATATTCTTTTTACAAGTGTAATTTATCTTATTTTATTTCTTGACATTGTTTGATAAATAATATATTATATCTTTAATATTTTTTTATATATCAATTTTGTAGCAAAAGGAGAGAGGGAATATGAAGCTTAACGGCTCCCAAATCGTTCTTGAAGTATTAAAAGAACAGGGTGTAGACACTATTTTCGGTTACCCCGGCGGAACGATTCTCAACATTTTCGATGAATTATATAAATACGGCGATACATTTAAGCATATCCTAACTGCTCACGAGCAGGGTGCTTCTCATGCTGCCGACGGTTATGCAAGAGCTACCGGTAAGGTGGGTGTTTGCTTTGCAACATCCGGTCCGGGCGCAACAAACCTTGTTACCGGTATCGCTACCGCATATATGGACTCTGTTCCTGTTGTGGCTATTACTTGTAACTATGCAACTTCGGGTCTTGGCAGAGATTCATTTCAGGAAGTTGATATTTGCGGTGTAACAATGCCGATTACAAAGCATAACTTCCAGGTTAAGGATGTTAACGACCTTGCAGACACTATTCGCCGTGCATTTTCTATCGCTCAAAGCGGAAGAAAAGGTCCTGTACTTATCGACATTCCAAAGGATATCACTTCTGCCGAGTGCGAATATACACCTATGCCTAAGGTTAAGCCTGAAAAGGCTAAGTTTCCAAAGGATAGTTGTGTTAAGCGTGCAGTTGAACTTATCAGGAGTGCTAAGAAACCTCTTATCTATGTTGGCGGCGGTGCAGTCCTTTCAAACTGCGGCGAAGATTTAATTACATTTGCGGAAAAGATTGACGCTCCTGTTGCTTCAAGCCTTATGGGTCTTGGCGCATTCCCTTATGATAACCCGCTTCATCTCGGTCTTATCGGTATGCACGGTCATTTTGAATGTAACAAGGCGGCTCACGACTGCGATGTTCTTATCACTTGCGGCGCTCGTTTTTCAGACCGTGTTGCAGGTAACAGAAAGAAGTTCGCTCCTAATGCGGAAATTTTACATATAGATATTGACTCGGCTGAAATGGATAAAAATATCGTTTCAAACTATCATCTTCGCGGTGACCTTGCCGATCTTCTTCCTATTCTTACAAGGGAGATTGAGCAGCTTGACCATAGTGAATGGAGAGCAGAGATTGAGGGCTTCCGCCGTCCGTTTGAACAGCTTCAAATCGGCGATTATGTCAACCCTCAAACTCTTATTGAAAAGATTGACGCCGCAACACCTGACGATACAATCGTTGTAACAGATGTTGGTCAGCACCAGCTTTGGGCGGCTCAGTTTTATAAGTTTAAGTATCCGAGAACCCTCCTTTCTTCGGGCGGTCTCGGTACTATGGGTTATTCAATGGGCGCTTCTATCGGCGGTCAGTTCGGTCAGCCTGATAAGACTGTTGTTATGTTTGCGGGCGACGGCGGTTTCCATATGAACCTTTCAGAACTTGCTACTATGCGTTCTTATGATGTTCCAGTTAAAATGTTTATTATGAATAATACCGTTTTGGGTATGGTTCGTCAGTGGCAGAAGCTTTTCTACGACAGCCGTTTTGCCGATACCGACCCGCACAGAGCTACCGATTTTGTTAAGGTTGCAGAGGGCTTTGGCATTAAAGCGCTTCGTATCAGCACCAATGACGATATCGACGCTGTACTTAAAGAAACATTTGAATATAACGGTTCTGTTCTTGTTGATTGCAGAATCAGTCCTGATTCTAATGTTCTTCCTATGATTCCGCCGGGTGGTGCTCATACCGATATTATTGAGGAATTTAAGTAAGGAGGTAACTGAAATGAAAGAGAAATTAGTATTGTCAGTTCTTGTTGATAACGAAAGTGGCGTACTTCAAAGAGTTGCCAGCCTTTTTTCAAGAAGAAGTTATAACATTTCATCTTTAACCGTTAGTGAAACCGAGGATGAAAAGTTTTCCCGTATGACTATTGAAACCGAAACCGAGCCTGAAAATGTTAGGCAGATTAAAGCTCAGCTTTTAAAGCTTGAAATTGTTAAAAAAGTTGCTGAGTTAAAGCCTGATAATTCAGTTTCATCGGAGCTTTTGCTCGTTAAGGTTCACGCTCAGGGTATTGAGCAGAAGAATGCGCTTCTCGCTCTCAATGCTCGTTGGGGCGCTCGTGTGCTTGATGTTTCAATGACCACAATTACTTTTGAGTTTACAGGTCTTGGAAGCACTATTGATATGTTTGTTGAAGAAATTGAAAATGACTTTACCGTTGTTGAACTTGCCCGTACAGGTATCACCTCTCTCGCAAGGGGCGAAGGCTCGTTCACAGACGATATATAATAGTAAAAGATTTTAAATAATTAATATAGTTAATAAAGATGCTGAGAAAGAAAAGGGGATATGATATTATGGGAATGACAATGACTCAAAAGATATTAGCTAATCATGCAGGTCTTGACAGCGTTGTTGCCGGTCAGCTTATCGAAGCTAAGCTTGATATGGTTCTTGGTAACGATGTTACTTCTCCTGTAGCTATTAACGAAATGACCAAATTCGGCAAGAATTCGGTTTTTGATAAAACTAAAATTTCCCTTGTTATGGACCATTTCACTCCTAACAAGGATATCCAATCTGCTCAAAACTGTAAGCAGGTTAGGGAATTTGCTAAGAAATACAATATTACTCATTATTATGATGTTGGCAATATGGGTATTGAGCACGCACTTTTGCCTGAGCAGGGTGTTGTTACTTGCGGCGACTGTATTATCGGTGCTGATTCTCATACTTGTACATACGGTGCGCTCGGCGCATTTTCAACCGGTGTCGGTTCAACCGATATGGCGGCAGGTATGGTAACAGGCAAAGCTTGGTTTAAAGTTCCGTCTGCTATTAAAGTTGTAATTACCGGCAAAAAAGCACCTTGCATCAGCGGTAAGGATGTAGTTCTTCATCTTATCGGTGAAATCGGTGTTGACGGCGCTCTTTATAAGTCACTTGAATTTACCGGCGACGGTGTTAAAGAACTTTCTATGGATGACCGTCTTTGCATTTCAAATATGGCTATCGAATGCGGCGCTAAAAACGGAATTTTCCCTGTTGATGATATTACTCTTGAGTATGTTAAGGGCAGAAGTGAGCGTCTTTATGAAATATATGAAGCAGATGAAGACGCAGAGTATGACAGCGTGGTTACTATTGATCTTTCTACTCTTGAGCCTACTGTTGCCTGCCCTCATTTGCCTGAAAATACTAAGACTGTTAACGAACTTTCCGACATTAAGATTGACCAGGTAGTTATCGGTTCTTGCACCAACGGCAGAATTGAGGATATGCGTACCGCCGCTGAAATCATTAAGGGTAAAAAGATTGCAGACGGTGTTCGTTGCATTGTTATTCCTGCTACTCAAAATGTTTATCTTCAGTGCATCAAAGAGGGTATTGCCGAAGCTTTTGTTGAAGCCGGTGCAATAGTTTCAACTCCTACTTGCGGTCCTTGCCTCGGCGGTCATATGGGTATTTTGGCTTCCGGCGAAGTTGCAGTTTCAACTTCGAACCGTAACTTTGTAGGCAGAATGGGTCATGTTGATTCAAAAATTTATCTTGCGTCACCTGCCGTAGCCGCTGCTTCTGCTATTAAAGGTTACATTGCAGACCCAAGAGAATTATAAGGAGGTAGCGTTATGAAAGCAAAAGGTACAGTACATAAGTTCGGTGATAATGTTGACACCGATGTAATTATTCCTGCTCGTTATCTTAATAAGAGTGATGAGGCTTGGCTTGCTTCTCACTGTATGGAAGATATTGACGCTGATTTTGTAAAAAATGTTAAGCCGGGCGATATTATGGTTGCCGAGGCTAACTTCGGTTGCGGTTCTTCAAGAGAGCACGCTCCTATCGCTATTAAAGCTTCGGGCATTTCCTGCGTTATCGCTTCAACTTTTGCCCGTATTTTCTATAGAAATGCTATCAATATCGGTCTGGCAATTCTTGAATGTGACGAAGCCGCAAAGGATATTAAAGCAGGGGACGAGGTTGAGGTTGATTTTGACAGCGGTGTAATTACTAACTGTACAACAGGCAAAACTTACAAAGCTCAGCCGTTTCCGCCTTTTATTCAAAATATTATCAAAAACGGTGGCTTAATGAATTCGATTGAAAAGTAGTTTTAACTGTTTTTGCATATAATAATATTATTAAAACAGTTATGACGAGGTATTTTTAATGAAATTGTTACTCAATGAAAAAACACTGCGTTTTGTTTGGGGAGGCAGTGGCGAATATTGGTACTCACGAGTTGACTCTCAAATTCATTCAAGTGCTGAACTTGAATGTGACGATACCGAAGATTTGATGACAAACGGCTTCATACCGTTTTTAACTATTTCCAACGAGGAAGTTATCAGAGCGTATATCAAATTCCTTGATAATAAAAAGGTTAGCGCCGTTCTTGATAAACTTTCCGGCAATGAGTATATCGACACTTTTTGGAAATATTTTAATGCTTATTCTTCAATCAGTGAGGGTTTTGACGAGTTTGAGCAAAAATTCGTGCTTGAAAAAATGGAACAGTGGTGTGAGCAAAATGCCATTGAATACGCAGTAAGTTTAGACAATGAAAAAATTATTGATTATTAAGGGTTCTCCTCGCGAGGACGGCATTTGCCAGGAGCTTATTAATCAGGTGCGTAAATATTTTCTCGACTGCGAAATAAAACTTTATGATTCCTATAAGCTTTCTCCCGCACCGTGTACCGACTGTAAATGGTGCGAATATCACGACGGATGTTCTAATAAAGATTTGGACCTCTTTTTTGAAGATTTTGAGGATGCCGACTATATCGCCGTATTCACTCCGGTTTATAACAACTTTTATCCCGCTCCGGTTAAGGCTATTCTTGACAGATTTCAGCGTTACTATAACGCCCGCTTCAAGCGTGGCTCCAACCCACCGATAAAAAAGGCGAAAAGGGTGGGCGTTGTTATCGCAAGCGGCTCTAATGCAAGGCAGTCGGCTGACTTTATGTATAATGCGCTAAAACAGTCGTTTGAACCTCTCGGCAGCACCGTTTGTGCCCGCTACTATATCCCCAATACCGATATGGGCAGGTATACTTTCAATATGACCGAGCTTCAAAAATTCGTCCACCAACTCAAAGGTAAAACAGAATAATAACAAAAACGGATGACCTTGCGTTGTCCGTTTTTTATGCCGAATTTGTGCCTAAATTATTACAAATTAATTACATTTTTCTATCTGCAATATACGCTATTTAAAGTGCATAAACCACAACATATAGCGGCGTTACCTACTGTATAGTAAAACGCTATACAGCTTGTTCACATCTTGTCAAAGGGTGTATTTTGTTATATAATATAAGTACCAAATATTTTTGAAAGAGGTACAAAGAAATGAAAAAAGTTCTATCAATTCTTCTGTCCTTGGTTATGCTTTTCAGCCTAACTGCAGGACTTAACCTAACTGCTAAAGCTGATGTCAGCAAGGGTTGGTGTGGCGATGATGTTGAGTTTTTCCTTGATTCGTCAACAGGTGTTTTGACTGTCAGCGGCAAAGGTAAGATGTTTGATTATAGTGAAAATACACATGATTACAGTCCGTTTTATGAAAATTCAAAAATTAAATCTGTTATTATTAATTCAGGAGTAACAAATATAGGTGCCGAAGTTTTTGAGGGTTGTGATAAATTAACAAGTGTTACTATTCCAAACAGTGTAAAGGAAATTTGCCATTATGCATTTGCTTCATGTATCAGCTTATCTGATGTAATAATTCCAAACGGTGTATCCACCATCGCTTCGGGTGCGTTTTATTCATGCAAAGGTTTAAAAAGCGTAACAATACCTGATAGCGTGAAAACAATAGAAAGTTGGGCATTTTATAGTTGCTCAAGTTTGGAAAACTTAGTAATACCAAATAGTGTAGAAACTATTGATTCATTTTCTTTTAATTATTGCTCTTCTTTAAAAAATGTAACAATACCGAGCAGTGTAAAAAGCCTAGGCAGAAACGACTGCTATGATGGCTTAAATGTTGCGTTTTTTGAATGTGAAAATTTAAAAAGTATTGATGTTGATAAAGATAATCAATATTATTCGTCGGTCGACGGAGTGCTTTTTAATAAAGATAAAACCGAGCTAATTCAGTATCCGCTTGGTAAAAGTGAAAAGACATATAATGTGCCAAACGGTGTAACAACTATCGGTTCTTATGCTTTTTATGATTATAAAAACTTAACCAAAATAACAATTCCTAAAAGTGTTATAAACATTGAAGTCTTTCCTTTTTGAAGGTTGTGAAAATTTGCAGGATGTGTATTATTCGGGTACAAAAAAGCAGTGGGAAAATATTTTTTTTAGTGAATATAATGATTATTTTTCTAATGCAACTATTCATTTTTCTTCTAATAAGGCTTCATCTAACGCAAGTATTAAAAAGATTTCTCCTGCAAAAGCTTCATTAACTATCACTTGGGCAAAGGTTAAGGGTGTTAAGGGTTACGAAATTCAACTTGCTACGGATAAAAAGTTTACTAAGAACTTGAAGAAAGTAACAATTAAAAAGCAAAAAACAACTAAGACAACCGTTAAAAAGCTTAAAGCCAAGAAAACTTATTATGTAAGAATTCGTACATATACAACAAAGAAAATAAATGGTAAGTCAACAAAAGTTTATTCTTCTTGGTCTAAAGTAAAAACAGTTAAAACTAAATAAAATGACGAAAGGAGAGTCTGAACAAGTCCGTAAAAAATGGACAATAGAAAAAAGGGACCTCCTATGGTAGAA
>CAVKLC010000029.1:0-28739 GCA_963657005.1 bacterium
TAGGGCTTTATTTTTGTGTCCTTTTTATGGCTCGTTTTCCTTTTCTTTCACACTATTTCTCCTTTGTTTTTTCTTAATTTTATCACAAATGATTTTTTTAGTAAACCAAAATTTATTACGGGTCAATATTTAAAAATCAGACCCGTAATTGCAAAAAACATAATAATGTTGAAAGAGAAAAATATATGTTATATAATAAAGAAAAATGTAATTTTAAGGAGAATGATTATGGAAAAAGAAGAAAAAATTTTTACACAGGATGAAATTACAGAAAAGTCTAATGCTTTGGAAAAACAGCGTGTGGCTAAAGCAAAAACCAATAAAAGTTATTTGCTTGATTTAATCGACGAGGCAAAGAATGCTCCGAAAAAAGAGCAAGAAGATAGTTTAAAGTATGCCGCAACTATGATTGCAGCAGCAAAAAAGGAAAAAACCGGCGGAGAATTTAATGACGAAGAACTTTTTGATGAATATAAAAAGAAAAAAGATTTTGATAATTTTAAAGAATATATAAATGACATTTATAAGGATGAAAAGTTATTTGATGTAGATTCTTATATCAACGATGTTATAAAAAGAATTGAAGAATTCCCAAGCAGTTCCGATTTTGTGGCAAGAACCGTCAGAAATCTTGCCGATAAAAGTCTTAAAAAAGAAAACGGCGAACTTAAATACAGTGTGTTTATCACTATTTTTCATCAGTTTGTTAACCACGGTATAATGGCAAAGAAAGTTAAAGAAATTATAGAAGAAAATGAAAATGAGCAATATAATGACGACTTTTGGACCAATCAGTACCGTGACTTAATGAAAGGCAAACAGAGCGACTTCAGAAATAACTATATGCCGCTTGCAGTAGCATATGACCTTTCTCACGGTATTAATCTCAGGACAGACCAACAGCAAATTACCAAACGCGAACTTTATATGTTTGCCTTTGCTTTTGATATGAAGTATTATACCGACAATGAAAAAGAAAATTTTGATAAAAAGAAAAAAGCCGATGAAAAAGAATTAGAATACGAAAAAAATCGTGATATAGAATTGCAACTGTTTCAAAATTACTATGCTTCAACATTTTTTAATGGAAAAGTTGTTGATGTCAATAATACTGAGAGAGAAGTTAAAAGACAACAGTTGAATACGAGTGACGGTGTAGACCTTAAAAATTTCGGCGAAGTTATTTATCTTTATTACTTAAGGAAAGGCAGAGGAAAAGGCAAAAATGATTGCAGAATCGGTCACGCAAATCAAATGATTGGACGCTGTTTTAAAGAGTTTAAAAGAAACGGCAAAAACGATACTTCGAATGGTATAAAAACACAAATTTATTCAGAAGGAATCAATTTTAATTTAGAAAAAGAGAAATTTGAAGAAAGTATTGTAAATGAGTTTGGTTTAGAACCGTTTGATTCTTCAGTCGAAAATATAGGTATAGTATGGCGTGAACCCAACCAAGTTACAGCTACTGATATTTGTGTAAAATTTTCAAATTATTTTTTTGAAAAAAGAAAAATGAACGATGTTAATAATGAAATATACGGTTTTCGCTTTGATGAAGAAGTTTACAAAAATAAATATAAAAGTAAGTCAGGAAAATATGAAAGCTATATGGAAAAAATAAAGATGCCTTTTGAAAGTGATAAAGTTAGTCGTGAAAAACTTATCGGCTTATATTTGGTACGATTTTTAGATGCAATCAAAGATTACAATGTTGATAAAAGCGCAATATCATTCAACTTTGCTAATATGGAAACCAATTTCATAGGTGAAAAGGCTTCCCTCAACGACTTGCTCAAAGAAGCAAGATACCAACCTTTCAGCACTAAAAATTTATTTGATGCAATGATAAATTGCATATTGCTTTTAAATTGTTGACCCGTAAATATGCGAGAAATTTGAACTTGCTATAATACTCCAAAATCAACAAAAAAGGAGAATTCATATGCAAATTACAAAATTTTCGAGGAGAGGTGAGTACCAGCAGTCGCATGGAATTAAAAACTGCGATATAATGCGTTTTAGGCAAAACGACAAGTTTGCGGTTGCGGTACTTTCTGACGGAGCAACAAAAGCTTTAAAAGCGTACGACGGTGCAAAAACAGTGTGTGACGAGGCGGCAAAACATTTGCTTAAATACGGCGATTTCTTTTTTGCTTTTTCGGGTGAAAAAAGTGCGTATTTTATTTTGTTGCAGCTTGTTTATAAGCTGAAAAAGGTTTCAAAAAAAGCAGGCGTAGACCTTGATGAATACAGTTCAACCTTGCTTTTTTGCCTTTACAGTAAAAAAACGGATGAAGCGTTGCTGTTTAATTTGGGCGACGGAGCTGTTTTTGAACAAAAGGAAAGCGAAAAAAGCGTCAAACTGCTTCTTGCGCCGAAAAGATTTGAAAACATCTACCCAGTGTTCGTCGTAAATTACGGCGCACACAGTTTTGCAAAAATTAAAAAAATAACCGTGACTAAGAATCAGGCAATCATACTTTGCAGTGACGGTGTGCTTAAAGCGTTTGAAACAGAAGTAAACGAAAATGCAAGAATCGATGTAAGCGCGGGTGAACTTAAAGAAACGCTTACTCAGATTGAAAATAAAGATGATTGCAGTTTTATTATGATGCAATTTTAGAGGAGAAATATGGGACAGGGAAACGAAAGAAATATACTCAAAAAAGGCTCGTTTATAACCTTGTGCGAGTATTTAAACAAAAATAACAAGTCAAAATTTCAAATTATTTCGTCGGTTAAAGATGTAAAGACGGGAGGTTCTGCCGTTTGCTATATGGCTTCAAAAAACGGTGAAGTCGGCAGATTAAAAGAATTTTATCCGTGCGACAATGAAAAGGGCAACGAATATTATTCGCTTGCGAGAGATAAGGAAAATCAAATTTATTGTGACCTTGACTCAGAAGCAAACAAAGAAAATTTTAAAAAAGCTTGCGATGAATTTGTTAGAACTTATGAAGAACTTCAAAATGCAAAAAACAAAAACGGAAATTCCATTTTGAATAATTTTTTGCCGAGCAGCGTGCTTTACAAGGGCGCAGGCTCAAAAGAAAGTCACGGCAGTGTTTATGTTTTCACTAAAGATGATAAAATCGGTGAAACTTTTGAGGAATATATAAAAAATATACATTCTTCTCCCCAAAAATCGCCTGTAAGCAAGCTTTATTATATTGTCGAAACGCTTAAAACAGTTACAGATTTTATTATTTCGCTTCATGGTGCAGATTTGCTTCACCTTGATTTAAAGCCGTCAAATTTTCTTGTTACATACACATCTCAATTTGAGATTAACCCGTCGTCGATATCTGTTTTTGATATTAATTCTATATGCAAAATGGGTGCGACTCCTGTTTTTGCAGGTACTCCGGGTTTCAACGCACCTGAACTCAGCGGCAAGATTGACAGCAATGATTTTTCTAAAAAAACGATAACTTTAAGATGCGATTATTATTCTATAGGCGCAATTTTTTATTACGCACTTTTTAACACTAAATACGAGAATAAAAAGGAAGAAACCAATTTTGAAGCCGAACTTTCACAGTGTCCGTTTATTGAAAATTCAAGTTGCAACGGTGATCCGACTCTGAAATCCCAAATTGCAAAATTTTTGCGTAAGTCGTTGGCTTTTTACAGCAAAGATAGATACAATTCGGCTTCTACTTTGTATCAAGATTTAGTCGATATTCAGTCAAGGCTTTTGTCATATTCTTATAATGAGAATAATGCAGAAAAAAACACAAAGCTTCTTCTTATTGATAAAGATTATCGGGAAAATGTTGACCCTACAACTGTTATTCAAAATTTGCTTTACAGATATCCGCTTTATCAAAATGAAAAAGCAGGCAAAAACGGTGAGCAGATTATCATTAACGCAGTTACAGTAGGCGCAGGTGATTACGCCCAAAGATTTATAGACCAGGCACTTCAATGCGGTCAAATGGTAGGAAGATATTTAAGAATCTTTGCAATATCAAATGACAGTGAGAACAACAAAGCTCAATACCTTTCAACAAGAAACGAGTTGGCAGATTTTGTTAATATCGACGGTGAAAATGCCGACGATAATATGTACGCTGACCTCAATTTTAAAAATCTCAATATTAATTCAAAAAACAGTAAAGATGATATTAAAAACTGCATTGACGATGCGCTTGAAAGCGTTAATATCAATTATTTCTTTGTTGCGCTCGGCGATTTAAATGAAAATGAAAAAATAGCCAAAAAGCTTGCGTCGGTTTATCCCGATGCCTGTGTGGTTTTCGTTGCGCAAAAGTCAACTAATATCAAAACTTCCCAAAATCTTGTTCCTGCCTATATTGATGAAAAAGTTATTCTAAGTGATATTTCTCCTCGTCTTGAACAAATGGCTTTTAATCTTCATATGATTTGGGACAGTGATGTTAATGTCGGCATTAATGAAAAAAGAAAAGAATTTAAAAAGGATAGGTACAACTACGAAAGTTCCGTTGCAAGTGCACTTTCAATCAAGTACAAGCTTCACAGTGTAAATATAGAACTTGATGAAAACGATTTATGTAAAACCTGCAGGGAATTTGAAGAAAATATCGAAGAGTATAAAAACGATTTGCTTTATTTGGAGCATCGCCGTTGGTGTATTGAAAAGCTTTGCCAAGGTTGGAAATGCAAAAAGGTTGAAGATTGTAAAAACAGCCCTCATAATGATAAAAAAAGAAAAATGCACACCTGCCTTATTAAAAGTGATAAAGAAATTAAGCTCAGCAAGACTTCAAGTTATTGGAAAAGTGACGATATTGACAATTTACAGCTCGACGACCTTGACAAAATGTCTTTAAAGCTTCATAAACTTTATAATGAAATTGCAAAAGAAAAGGCGCAAGACCGCAATATAATTTCAAAAAGTGCAAATGAAATAGGAAATTTGATTGCTTCTTCAAAAAATTCTTGTCTTGCTTTCAGTGAACTTTATTCATGCATTGAATCGATAATTCACCAAAACGCGGCAAAAATTTCAATTTATAATTCATACAAAAAATCATTTGTCAAAACTTTAGCTGAATTTAGCGTCGAGATTAAAACGCAGGTTATAAACAGGCTCGGCGAAATTGAATCTTTTCTTCAGCCGTTTAAAAATGCGCTCGAAAAAGTAGATTATAAAAAAATAGACGAAGATTTAATTGAAAATATACCGTACATTCTTACCGGCAACGAAAACAGGAATATAGTCGTTCCTTTTGCCTGGGGAAGTGTTGAAAATGATTTTTCGAATATTTTTTCTTCAATGTTCATCTGCCCTAAAAATATTTATTATATTTCTTATGTTCAAAGTGTTTCTGATATGGAAAAGCTTAATGTTTCAATAGATAACACAATCAGGTTAATTAACAGAAAAAATATTTTATCTAAGCTTAATTTTTTGGTTTTTTACAAAATTGAAAACAACAGCGAAGAATTTAACGCCGTAAGAGAAAAAATATCAAACAAATTTAAAAATACAAGAAACACAACAAGATTTGAAAATATTGATGAAAACTATAATGTAATCTACAGTGTTATTGCATATTTTAATGATAATAACATAAAAATCGACGCATTCGAGCTGAAAGCAAACGGCGTGGGTTACCTTTTTTCTGACAGCGAAATAAGAAAAAAATATCCTACTTTTTCTTTTGATTCAAAAAATCAGGTTTTCAATATCTCTGACGAAAGATGTGCGTTTTTAAAATATTTAAAAAAGAAGACGCTGTATATAACAGTTGATGATATTTTCGGCGCAGATATGTCACAAGGCACAAGGTACGATGTTCCTCGATTTAAAGACGAGTATAAATCGTTGTGGGATTATTACAGCAAAGGCAACAACAGCGAAATTTGGAAGAATTTGTGTAGAATTTTGGCTGCCGACGCAGAAAAAAATGACTGGCTTGTTACTTTTAATGCAGTTTCTCAAAACGACTTTAACGACTGCTTTGAATATTATATGCCTTATTATGCTGCGCAGGGTATAGAAAAGGTACTTGACGCTCTTAAAAAATACAATGTCATAAAAGATAATAAATGTGAATTTAACAACGGCATTACATATAAAGTTTCTTTTAAGTCGTCAAGCAGTTCATACAGACCGTTTTTTAACAAACTCTTTTTTAATGCCGAAACTTTTATTGACAAAGATTCGCTCTCTGTGTTTGCAAGTGGTGACAGTGTATATGTTAAACGAGATAAGCTTGTAACAAAAGATATAGATTTTAGCGAATTAAAAGGCTATAGCGAACTTCTCAATTTACTTGAGCAAAAGCATTTAATAGTAAAATGGAGAAAAATTAAAGACGGTAATGTCTATTCGATTTCCTATTCTTCAACAGCGGCAAAGCATTTGCTCACGACCGAGGGCAATCTTTTTGAAATTTATGTTTATCAATCTTTGCTCAATTCGGGTGCTTTTGACGACATCACAAACAGCTATGAAATAAGCTGGAACGGTAGCGATATAAAAAATGAATTTGATATTATCGCCACAAAAGGTTTTAAAACTTATTTTATTGAAATCAAATCGGTTAATAATTTGAAACAAGAATACGGTTATAAGATTAAATCTTTAACCGAGCGTTTCGGCGTTAACGCAACACCTGTTATAATCGCATATACCTACCAAAATGATATTAACGAAATCGAAAAGATGAGGGAAAAACAGCTTGGCGTTTTGACAATAACGGATAAAACGGTTATTGCCGGTATAGCTCGAAAGTTCTTTGAAGAAGTTGACAACTTTTAAAAGTGATGTAAATTATAGTTTGCGTTGCCACAAACTCCGTACACTTCAGACGAATTTCTTTAATCTATAATTTGAAATTCATCCCTCATTCGCTGCGTTGCTCCTCCTTTTCAAAATTTAATGTTCAGTGGTGCGTCAAATTTTGTATAGGAAATCGGTTGACGGCTTCGCCACATTGTAGTATAAACGATAATTTACATATTGATTAAATATATAAATTATAGTATAATAATTAGACTATCTTAGATTGGAGTTTAAATATGAGCGAAAAAATTCCCAACATGGATTATGATGCCGATGAGGTTATCAACGAATTCAAAGAAAAAATAAAATGGCCGAAAAATGACGAAGTGACGGCTATTGTTAAGCCGTCAAAAATGCCGCTTCGTATTATTATTTCACTTCTTATTACAGCGATTGTAGGTGCCGGTGCATACTATATGATGCTCCCTGCATTCAACTTTAAAGACACGCAAATGTATCTTTTCCTGCTTTTGCTTGTTGCTGTATTTATGGTGAGCTTTGCGCTTGTTTGCAGAGCCCACAAAAAGATTGAACGAAAAGAATATGTTAAGAAAAAATCTTTAGTTCCGATTATTATTGCCGGTGTGCTTGTAGTTGTTATGGCAATCGGTTATGTAAGCGGTGTAACTCTTTTTCGTGCCAAGTCGTACAGTGAGCTTTTAACTGTAAGCAACGGCAATTTTGAAGAAGATTTTAAAGACATCAGCTATGATAAAGTGCCGAGGCTTGATGCAAAGCGTGCTCACGCTCTCGCTGACCAGCAGTTAGGTTCACTTGAAGCGTACAAGAGCCAGTATGTTGTATCTGAAAATTCAACTCAGATTAACTACAGGAACACTCCGTGCAGAGTTGCGTACCTTCAGTATGCCGATTTCTTTAAATGGATGAACAACACAAAAGACGGTACTCCTGCATATATGCTTATTGACCTTGTAAGCCAAAAGGTTACTGCCGTTAACTGCGTTGACAAGTTTGGCGAGGGTATTAAATATTCACCGGCTGAGCTTTTTAATGAAAAGCTTATCCGTCATCTTCGTTTCCAGTATCCGACAGAGCTTCTTGACACTCCTAATTTTGAAATTGACGACGATATGCACCCGTACTGGATAACAGCCGTGCTTGATAAGACAATCGGTCTTTACGGCGGTACAGATGTTAAGGGCGCAATCATCACCGACGCATTGAACGGTGAAAGCAAATACTACGATATTGAAACGGTTAAAACCGATAAGAACCTTAACTGGATAGATGTTGTTTACAGCGAATCACTCGTTCTTGAGCAGTATAACTACCATGGCAAGCTTCAAAACGGTTTTTGGAACTCAATTATTTTCCAAAACGATGTTAATATCGCTTCTTCCGGCAGCGGCAACATTGCTATGGATGATGATGTTTGGGTATTCACAGGTGTAACATCTGCCGAAAGTGATACTTCTAACTTCGGTTTTATCCTTGTTAACCAGCGTACAAAGGAAGCAAGATACTACAAGAGCGCAGGTGCAACGGAGCTTTCTGCTCAGCAGTCTGCAACCGACGCAGTTCAAAACTACGGCTACCAGGCAACATTTCCTATCTTGCTCGGCATTGACGGCAACCCGACCTACTTTATGTCGCTTTACGGTGACAGCAACACTGTTAAGGGCTATGCATTTGTAAGCCTTAAAGATAAAACGGTTGTAGGCTCAGGTCTACTTGATACAGCTAAGAGTGACGCAAAGGCGCTCAATGATGCACTTGACAGTTATATTGACGCACTTAAAGAAAAAGGTATTGCGGATGATGTTGACAAGTCAAATATCATTGTTGACGAAAGCGAAATCAACGCCGAAAACGGTGTGACAGAGGAAACTGCCGACAGCAACACAGAGCAGACAACAACTGCCGACACTTCTTTATCGGCTAAAACCGTAACTGGTACAGTTGACGATATCAAAACAAGCGTTAACGAGGGCAACTCGGTTTACTATCTTGAAGTAAACGGAAAGTATTACTATATCAATGTAGGCGACTGTATGGAAGTATTGCTTATCAATAAGGGTGATACAGTTGAAATTACAACCGACGGCGACAGCGGTAAATTTATCGAGGCTAAAAATGTAACGGTTAAATAAACTAGGTAAAAAATAACGGGCAAACTTGTTTTGCCTATACAATAATTTTAATTTTTATGCGTACAGCTTCGGCTGTGCGCATTTTTTATTTTTGACCCGTAATTTATTTTCTTCAAATTTGTTGTTTAATATAATTACAAAATAAATTTTCGGAGGAAAAGAAAATGAAAAATGATAACATTAAAAGGGTGAGCTATTCCGAAGAAATCAACCGACTTGTAAGTCAATACAAAAATGTCAGGGAAACTTGCGACGAGCACAATTTGCTTTATCTTATTTCTGCCTGCGATTTAATCGACGCTTGGACAGAGAGTATTGAAAAAAGAAGAAAAAACGAATAAGTCTTAATGAACTCGACAGCGAGATTGTATCGAACGAACGGTACTATAATTTGATACATTTAAGAGTTGCCCAAGCTTATTTTGATTTTGGATATTATAAAAATTCAATTAAGATTTGCGCAAACATTAACAAATTAGTAAAAGACGATTACGAGTATTGGCTTGAATTTGCCGATGACGACAGCGAGCAGTTTTGCTTTTATGCTAAAATTTATGTTCAAACTCTTATGCAGTGGAGTAATGCACTTTTGAAGTTTGATGATGATTTGAACTGCTTGGAGGGAGCGGCAGAAAGAATCGAAACAGCAATACAAGTGTACCTTCAACTTGCAAAATATGATGCTTCTGAAATGAAAAAGGAATATGAACGCAGAGTAAAAGAACTGAATGAAATAATAGTAAAATACAAATCACGCAAAGCGGAGGAAAATGATGGATAAAATCAGTTTGGAAGAACTTTTGAAAAACAGTTCGCCTAAGTACGATGAAAACGAACACAAACCAATACCGTTAGTTGATTTTAATTCTTATACGCAAAAAGTAGCAAGCAAGTATATAAAAAGAAACTGTACGGTATATAACTTTTTGAAATCTTTATCAGAAAACGAACATAAATTTGATGCGATTTTGGAGGTAACGGATGATGAATGATCATAAAGACAAACTCAGTGCAAACGCTAAAGGAAAACAAATCGATAAAGAAAAGTGCAAGGGTATCAAACACGAAAAACTATTTGCCGACCTTCGTGAAGCGATTGATTATGACGATGACAATTATTTGGATATTGACCTTTTTATTCGCTCGCTTGCAAAGACTTATCTTAATAAAAAATTGCAGGAAAATGACGCCGGCATAAATTTTTTCTGCGACTTATTCACACTTGAAATTTACTTTATGCTTCATGACGAAAAAACGAAAAATAAAGAGATAACTCTTTTAAAAGTTTATATAAACATTATGAAGTATTTTGAAGACCCTAACAGCTTGTATGCCAAAAAAAGCTTGATTATGGATGAGAAAAAATGTACACATTATTTTATCTTATTTATTACAATATGATGGGGTCAATTTGTACCGGTCAGTGCAACAGCAGTGATATCGACGCTTGTTTTGAAAAAGTTATTGCTTCTTATGACCATGAAGTTTTTAAATTAAAGGGAGGTAAAAAATAATGAACAGCAAAATTAAAGTAAAAGACAGTTTCGTTTTTAATCTTCAAAAGGCAGTGTCCGTTGCGGCACTGCTATTGGCAGGAGGTACATATTATTGTTTTAATACGGTTGGTGAATCTTCGGCAACATATTTAGTCTCGCTTATACCGTTTATTTTAAATGTGTTTTATTCATTTTTCGGCAGGGGGCTTAACATAAATGCGCGAATTCAAAATGTGCTTTTGATGTTTTTTGCTACGATTACTTTAAGCGTAAATACAGATTATAAATTTTTTCTGCCGGCAAACTGCATTGCACGATTTATAAATAAAGGCGATGTATCGGACTTTTCATTCTGTTTTGCAGTTATCTTAGTAGTTATAATCGTTATGTTTACTTACTGCTTGACACCGAAATCAAACTCGGCATTATACTTTGCATATTTTCTGGCTTCGTTAGTTTTAGCGATTGTTGCTTCGTTCAATTTGACACAGATGACAAGAATAAATATAGTTTTAGCAATTGTTTCGTTAGCACTTTTTAATTTTTGTATGATAGTTAATACAAAACGCTTTGAATATGATGAAAGCTTATTTGTTGAGTTTTACGAGGATGAAAAAACTGACGAGAAAAAAAGTCGATTCGATAATATCGTTGATGAAATAACAAATAACAGCAGTGACAAAGCGATTGCGAAAAAAGCGAGCAATTGGTATTATTCGTTTAAAAAGTACAGATTTGATAAGCTTCAAAATCTTGATACAGATTTTGAAGAAATTAAATCGTATTTCAAATTTTGGCTTGATTACGCTTGTGAAAACTTCAAATATACAACATCAAATTGCAAAAACGATGCAAGCTTTGTCGCTTATTGCGCTTTGATTTCACTTGAGGATGATACCGATACGAAAGCCTTTTATGATATCTCGGTTTTCTTTGATATGGCAAGCGGTGTTTACAAATACGGCGATAAAATCAATATCGATTCTCATCCAAATAAATCGCTTAACACTCTTTCAAATTTCAGCGAGCATTCGTTCACTTTTGAGGGGATTCAAGTTAACAGTATGGAAAGTTTTCTTCAAGGTTTAAAGTTCAAGAGTATTAAAAAGCAAAGGCGGGTTTTTCTTCTTTCGGGCAAAGAAGCAAAAAAAGTCGGCAAACATCACAACTTTTACCGCCTGAGCGATAACCTTTATTTTAACGGCAAAAAAATCGACCGTTACTCAAAAGAATATAAAAGTCTTGTTATCTCAGCCTGTATTGCGCTTTATAACAGCAGTAACGATGATTTTAAAGCGGCGCTTGATAAAACTTTTTACAGCAAAATAACCTGCGATACCGGCAAAAAGTCAAAACTTTTTACAGTACTTACAAAAGAAGAATTTGAATACTGCTTGTCTTTTTTAAGATATTTAAACTGTGCAAAAAAACTTGAAAAAAGTCAAAATGCTTAATGCGTTTTTGACGCTTAAATAACCTCCTATATTATCCCCCCCGAGTTTATTTGCAACAGCTTGGGGTGTTTTTTCTACCCGTAAATAAGAAAGCGATAAGTTTATGATAAATTATAAACATAAAATAATAGGAGAAATTTTTTATGTTTGAAAACATCTGCTACACATCAAACAACTATCAAACTTTGCTTACTATGGAGGTTGAATTTTCAAAAGCTCATGATACAAAAATCTTGTCGGTTGATGAGGTTGAAAAGCTTGTATTAAGCTATATTGAAAGCGGAAAACTTTATGAACTTTATAAGGGATTTTCAGATTATAAAACGCTTGTGCTTGCAAATTTGGAAGAACTTAACTCAAACCCTGCTTTTCAGGTTACGCTTGCTCAGCTTTTGAAGTATCGCTTTTTGAATAATAAAGACGCAAGTACATATTTGTTCGTTTTTGGAAGTTTCGATGCGATTACGCCGTTAAAAGCCTTTATCGACTTCAACTGCAAAAAGGTTGAAGTTTAGACAAATTACAATTTTCACTTTCTTGACTTATATGAATTTTGTGCTAATATACATATGTATTATTTTTTAAGGCAGTGTAGAAATGGATACAAAAGAGATATTAAAAGAAAAGCAGATGAGTGAAAATTTCATACTCGGAATTATGCTTGCGCTGACGGGCGGCTTTCTTGATGCGTACACATATATCACTCGCGGCGGCGTATTTGCCAATGCTCAAACGGGTAATATCGTTTTAATGGGTATCAACCTTGCAAAAGGTGATTTTGAGCATGTGTTCCACTATGTTGTACCTATTCTTGCTTTCGCTCTTGGCATACTTCTTGCGGAGATAATTAAGTCGAAGCTTAAACAGGCGCAGCATATGCACTGGAGGCAGATTATTGTTTTAGCTGAAATAATATTGCTCGTTGTGTGCGGTTTTATTCCTGACGGAAAAGGCAACACGGCAGTTAATGTTATGATTTCCTTTGTTTGCTCACTTCAGGTTGAAAGTTTTAGGGTGATTAACGGTAACACGGTTGCAACAACAATGTGCACGGGAAATTTAAGAAGCGGTACGGAACTTCTCTTCATCGGTATTCGCAAAAAAAATAAGCAAATCGCACTTAGGAGTTTAACTTATTACGGCATCAATCTTTTCTTTACACTCGGTGCGATTGCAGGCGCTGTTGCAACAAAGTTTCTTGATGTAAAAAGTATTTTTATCGCAAGTGTGCTCCTTGTTATTCCGTTTATTATGATGTTTAAACCGAGCGAAAATGTTGAATATAAATAAAAACAAGGCTCTCCTTAAAATCATTTTAAGGAGAGCCTTGTTTACTTAATCGATTCGCTGAGAAATATATAATTTAAAATCACTTAAATTTGTAACCTCTGCCCCAAATTGTTTTGATGCAATCGGTTTGCTCGTCGGCTTCTTTAATCTTGTCACGAAGTCGGTTGATATGAACGGTTAATGTTGAAGTGTCGCCGAGTGAATCGTATCCCCAAACGCTTTCAAAAAGCTCACTTTTTGAATAAATGGTGTTTGGATGAGAAGCAAGTATATAAAGCACTTCAAACTCCTTTTTTGTAAGCGTGATTTCCTTGTCGCTCACAAAAGCTTCACCCGTATCTTTAAAAAGCTTAATATTGTCGCGGATAAGGAGATTATTTTGCTGCTCGGTTTGATTTGTAAGAGTTTTGTATCGGTTGATATGCGCCTTAACCCTTGCAACAAGTTCGCCCGGTGAAAACGGCTTAACAATATAGTCGTCGGCGCCAAAACCGAGACCGGAAATTTTGTCGATCTCGTCACGCTTCGCAGTAACAAAAATAACAGGAGTGTTTTTAACTTCTCTTATTTTTTTGCAAATTTCAAAACCGTTTATGCCCGGAAGCATTACATCAAGCAAAATAAGGTCAAAGTTTTCATTTAGCGCAAGTTCTAAACCCTCTTGACCGTTTGTTGTGGCGCAAACAGTCATATCACTCGCTTCAAGATAGTCCTTTTCAAGTTCAAGGATATTTTCATCATCTTCGATTATTAAAATGTTACTCACTGTCATCTGTCCTTTCTGTGATTTTTGGCATTGAAATAAAGATTGAAAGACCTTCGCCCTGCTTACTGCTTGCCCAAATTAAGCCGCCGTGAAGCTCAACAATTTGCTTGCAAACAGCTAAACCCAAACCGGAGCCTTGGCTTACTTTTGTTCTTGCAGGGTCGGTACGATACATAGTGTCGAAAATTTTAGAAACATTTTCTTTTTCTACGCCTATGCCGTTATCCGTAAGTTCAATGATAACTGTCCTTTCGTATTCGCTTACAACAAGACGAACAATTCCCTGACGGTCGTCACGGGCATACTTTGTTGAATTCATAACAATATTGCGAAAAACTCGCGCAAATGCATCGGTGTCAACGCTGATTTGAGTATCGTCTTTAAAATTACATTGAAGCGAAAAGTCAAAATTACTTCTCTCAAGCATAAGCTTAATTTCATTGGCACCGTCGTCAATAAAATCTTTAAGGTTAACATTAACTTTGTTAAGTTGATACCCTTTAAGCTCAAAACGGGAAATGGTAAGCAAATCGTTAAGTATTTTTTCTGTGTCGTCAATAGATGTGCAAATTCTGTCCAAATACTTTCTCTGCTTTTCAGGTGTTGCGGCAATACCGTCTTTAAGTCCCTGAGCGTAACCTTTTGCGGAGGTGAGCGGAGTTCTTACATCGTGCGCAATTCCGGCAATAAGCTCTTTGCGCTCCTCCTCGGCTTTGTTTTGCTTTTCAATCGAGTTTTTTAGTCTGAGCCGCATCTCGTTGAAACTTTCAACTGTCCGACCGAGTTCGTTTTTAGATTTGTAATCTATTTCATAATCAAGGTTGCCCCTTGCAATTTCATCTGCACCCTCTGCAATTCGATTTATAGGATAAACGATTGTGCGAGAGGTGATAAGCGAGATGATAACTATTGCGAGAACAAAAACGGCAACGATTATAAGTGCGATTATACCTGTCCTGCCAAGTAAAAGGTTTGTAAACTCTCTTGCCGTGTAGTGGGTTGAAGCATCGCTTACCGTGTAATCTTTATTTACGGCAACGATAAGATAAGTGCTCTTATCCGATTTTGTGTGGTTTACGATAACAAGACCGTTGTTGCCGAAATAGTTGATATTTTCCGCTTTGTCAAATGAAACTATTTTGCTTGCCTGCTCAAGAATGTTGCCCGTGTTTTTTGAAGAATAAAATTCTTTACCGTCTTTTTCAATATAAATTGACGAGCCTAATTTTTCAATAGGTGAAATAAATTCGGTAAGACTTTCGACTTTTTCGCCGTCACCTTCGTCAGACAAAAGCGTTGACGAAATACTGCTGATTGTTTGCGCCCACTGAATTTGGTTTACCGTGCTGTACGAATTTGTCGTGACACTCGAAATGTTGAAATACGAGCCGGTAAAATAAATAAGCAAAGGCGAAAAAGCAGCGATAAGAATAATCGGAATCAAAATACCGAGCAGGGAAGTGAGCATAATTCGTGTACTGATTTTTAAATTTTTACTACTTCTCTGCTTTGGCTTTTTTACTTTTTCTTTTTTGTTTTTCACTCTTTTGCTCCGTTTCTCTTTGATTCTTGGAGCGCTTCAATCAGTCCGCCAAAGTGAATTTCGGCAAATCTGTACGCTTCGCTGTCAAGATTAGACGATTCGTGAGTGACATGATATTTGATAATTCCGCAAGTACCGCTGATTATGTATTGAAGTGAATATTCACTTATTCCCTCAATGTCCTTGTTAATAAGGTCAAGCGCACGGCGAATACCTTGTTGAAGCTTTTGCGTAAGCAAGTCCGAACCAGAACTTGTAAGCAAAATTCTGTACGCTTCTCTGTCTTCTTCAATGGTTTTAATACCCATTTTAATTACGCTTGCCGCACCTACTGTGTCAACCCTAAGCTTCCTCGTTTCACGCCTGAGCTGTTTGCCGACGCCGAAGAAAAGCTTAAACACAAGCTCGTCGCAAACTTTGTTTAACAAATCATATTTGTCACTGTAATGAAGATAAAAGGTGTTGCGGCTAATCATTGCAAGGTCGGTTATATCTTTGACGGAAATGTGGTCAAAACCCTCTTTTTCGATAAGTTCAAAAAATGCCTGCTTTATTGACTTTTGTGTTCTTTTGATTCTTAAATCTACTGTTCCGTCTCTCTTTGCCATTGTGTTCTCCTTAATTTTAGCCGATTGCTAATATTGGTCATAGTGTTCAATAACTAACTGTTTTCTTTATTTTAACATTAATTAACACAATAATCAATAAAATTTTAATGATATAAATTATAGTTTAGCAAAAGGAGCCTAAAATATTGAAATAGATATCAATACCGTGACATAGTCACGCACCTTGTAGAGGGGATTATCAAGGGGACTTGATGCGCCAAGCATCACTCCCCTTGATTTGTTTTCTTGGCGCAACCGTTCTTTTGCAACCAAAAGAATGGTTGTGAGTAATAAAAAAGTTTTATCATTAAGAAACGAATCGTTGAGGGTGTAAGCACTGATATGGCTGCTTATTCACAACCGCAAACTATAATTTATTTTATAAATAACTTATCCTTATCATTTTCCCATATGCACAGCCAGCCGCTTGGGATGCGTGCCCAGAGGTTGCCGCTTGAAATAAGCTTTGTTTCAAGAATTGAAACGGCTGTGTTTGCCTTTAAATAAGCATCGTCATCGGCATTTTTTGAAGTAGCTGATTTTTTTGCATTTTTAGTTAATTGCGAAACCTTTTTTCTGCCTGTTTTGGCGCCGGCGCCGTTATAGATACCACGAACATTCGTGAGTGTATAGTCGCCGAGCGAAACCGACGGGGCGGAAAAGAGGTTGTTTTTATTTTTAGGACGAAGCACGCCGTAAAGCGCAAAATAAGTGTGCTTTACTTTTTGCATTTCTTTTTTATTCCAATTTGTGTCGTAGGAATAAAAAGTATTTGTATCGCCCTCACCTGTTGCTACTGCAATATGGCCGTAGTCGTTTTTGCTTGAAATATCGCCGCTCCAAACCACGATATCTCCTTTTTCGGGAATAAAATCAGGTGTGTTTTTTATTTTTGTAAAATTAGCCGTCATAGTTGAGTGGGATGAAAATGAAAGCCAGTAATCTTTCGCATTTCCCCACGCTCCCGCTTTAATTCCGAACACCTTATAAAGATAAAGTTTTGCAAGGTCGACGCACTGAACTCCTGCAACTCCGTCATAATCTATTGCCGTGCCGAGATATCTTTTTACAAATGTGTCAAAGTTCATTTTTCTCACCTCCCTCAAGATTCATAACTGCCGCAACTCCCGCTGAAACAGCCGACACTCCAAGACCGATAAGTGCGGTTTTGAGTATATCTTTTTCTGCCGAAAAGTCGATTGTAACAACATTTATTACTATGTAACCGATTGCGGTTTGAGCAAAAGTTCTGAGCGCTCTTTTAATTGTTTTTTCAGTGATTTTCATTGCTTTGTGTCTCCCTTTCCAAGTTATCTATTCTATGATTTATAACCTTAATTTGTTCCTCCACAACCGGCATACGGCTTGCAAAATTGTTGTGCTTATCAACTTTTCGCTCAAGCTGTTCTAAGCGAAATGAAGTAAGCTTTGACGAGGTTAAAATACCTCCGAATGTGCCGACAACCGTGCCGAGCATTGAAACCAAGGCTATCAAAACATCTTTATTTATGTTAATGTTCCTTTCAATTTTATTTGGGTGGACTTTGGGTAGCACGGGAGATTTCCCGCAAGTAAAAAATATTATACGATGCTCAAAATTTTGCAAGTGCGGGTACATTTTTACTCTCTTTGCTTATGCAGTATATGTTGTATAAAACACATACAAATGAGTGTATAACTATTCAGTTTTATGCATATTTATAACAATTTAGCGATAACTATTGACAACAGAAAATCACTGAGTATAATAAATAAGAATAGAAAATAATTAAGCGGAGATATGTATAAAAATGAAGCGTATATTTATAGACGGAAAAGACGGCACAACCGGTCTTAAAATTTATCAAAGATTTGAAAACAGAGATGATATTGAGCTTTTGCTTATTGACCATGAAAAAAGGAAAGATGCAAGCGAGCGAGCAAAGATGATTAACGAAAGCGATATTACTTTCCTTTGCCTGCCTGATGCCGCTTCGATTGAAGCAGTGTCGCTTGTTAATAACGACAAGGTTAAGATTATTGACACTTCCACCGCTCACAGGACTAACCCTGACTGGGCGTACGGCTTTGCAGAACTTTCAAACGAGTTTAGGCAGAAGATTGCGACAAGCAACAGAATTGCGGTTCCGGGTTGCTACGCAAGCGGTTTCAATTCAATCGTTTATCCTCTTGTTCACAACGGTTTCATTTCAAGCGATTATGATATTGTTTGCTTTGCTATGAGCGGTTACACCGGTGCCGGCAAAAAAGGTATTACTCAGTATGAGGATGAAAACAGAAATAAAGAACTTGACTCGCCGAGGGTTTATGCACTTACTCAGCAACACAAGCACCTTAAAGAGATGAAAGCTATATCAGAACTCAGCAAAGAGCCTCTCTTTTCGCCGATTATTTGCGACTATCCTCAGGGCATGCTTGTTAACATCCCGCTTTACACAAGTAAGATGAGCAAGAAATATACTAAAGAGGACATTTATGAAATGTTCAAAGAACATTACGGCGACAGTGACATTGTTAAAGTTCGTCCGCTCGGCTACAGTGAAAATATGATTAGCTCTAACAACTTCGCAAACCGTGACGATATGGAAATTGAAATCAACGGCAATGACGAAAGAATTATAATTACTTCCCGTTTTGACAATTTGGGTAAAGGCGCTTCGGGTGCGGCTATTCAGTGTCTTAACATTGCGATGGGTATTGATGAAAAAACAGGTCTTAATATAGGAGAGTGAGAATATGAAATATATTGACGGCGGTATTTGTGCCGCTAAAGGTTTTAAAGCTTCGGGTACATATTGCGGTATAAAAAAACCGAATGTTGAAAACTTTGACCCGACTATAAAGCATAAAAATGATATTTGCCTTTTTATGAGTGATAAAGTTTGCAACGCTGCTGCTGTTTACACTCAAAACAAGGTTAAGGGCGCACCGATTCTTGTTACTAAAGCCAATTTGGAAAAGAGCGGCAACAAAGCTATTGCCGTTATTGCAAATTCTAAAAATGCCAACACCTGCAATGCCGACGGTATTGAAAAAGCGGACAAAATGTGCGAACTTGTTGCAAACGAGCTTAACATTCCTAAGGAACAGGTTATCGTTGCTTCGACAGGTGTTATAGGTCAAATTCTTCCTATTGAGCCTATTGTTGAGGCTGTTCCTACTCTTGCAAAAGAACTTGACTACGGCAAGAATGAGGAAGCCGCAACCGCGATTATGACTACCGATACTATCAAAAAAGAATATGCACTTGAATTTGAAATCAGCGGCGTTAAATGCGTTATCGGCGGTATGGCTAAAGGTTCGGGTATGATTCACCCTAATATGGCTACTACACTTAATTTCATAACAAGCGACTGCGCAATTTCAAGCGAAATGCTTCAAAAAGCGCTCAGCGAAATTGTAAAAGTAACATATAACTGCTTGTCGGTTGACGGCGACACTTCGACTAACGATATGGTAAGCCTTATGGCTAACGGTCTTGCAGGCAACGAGGAAATCGTAAGCGAGGGCGCAGAGTTTGAAATATTCAAAGCCGCTCTTTACGAAGTTATGGCGAACCTCACAAGAATGCTTGCAAAGGACGGCGAGGGCGCAAGCAAGCTCCTTGAATGTAAGGTTGACGGTGCACCTGACAAGGACACTGCGATTATCGTTGCAAAGAGTGTTGTTTGTTCTTCGCTTTTTAAAGCCGCAATGTTCGGCGAGGACGCTAACTGGGGTCGTGTGCTTTGCGCTATCGGTTATGCAAACGCAGAATTTGACATTAACAAAGTTGATGTTGATTTAAGAAGCGAATACGGCACTGTTGAAGTTTGCAAAAACGGCTCGGGCATTGAGTTCAGCGAAGAAAAGGCGGCAAAAGTCCTTTCAAGCGATGAAATTTATATTGATATTAATCTTAATCAAGGCAACGAAGACGCTACAGCGTGGGGTTGTGATTTGACTTATGATTATGTAAAGATAAACGGAGATTATCGTACCTGATAGGTGTAGTTAAAACAAAAATGTTCCCAAGTCAAATCACACAGGCGAACGATGTTCGCCACCTACGGTGCTTTGTATCATATGGGCTACCTGAAGCATAACGAATTTCGTGGGGGCGGATATCATCCGCCCGCAATCTCTCTTACAAAGAAGCCAAAAGGTAAAGGATATAAATTATGGAAAATATTAGTAACGCACAAAAGGCGGAGATAATTGCGCACGCTCTGCCGCATATTCAAAAATACAGAAAGAAAACAGTCGTAGTTAAATATGGCGGAAATGCAATGATTAACGACGAGCTTAAAGAAGCCGTTATGCGTGACCTCGTGCTTTTAACCACGGTAGGAATAAAGGTTGTTCTTGTTCACGGCGGCGGACCTACCATAAACAAGACGCTAAACCAAATGCACATTGAAAGCAAGTTTGAAAACGGACTCAGAGTTACTGACAAAAACACGGTTGATGTGGTTCAAATGGTGCTTGCAGGCAAGGTTAACAAAGACCTCGTTTGTCAAATAGGCAATATGGGCGGTCACGCAATCGGTCTTTCGGGTATGGACGGCAATATGATTAGGTGCAAGGCGCTTGACGACACTCACGGCTATGTAGGCGAAATTCAGGAAGTTGACACCGAAGTTATTGAAGAAGTACTCAACCACAACTTTATTCCTGTTATTTCAACTATCGGCTATGACGAAAAGGGCAACTGCTACAACATCAATGCCGACACTGCGGCTGCTGCCATTGCAGGTGCACTCAAGGCTGAGGCACTCGTTTCAATGACAGATATTGTAGGCCTTTTAAGAGATAAGGATGACGATTCAACTCTTATTCACAGAGTATACATTTCGGACACACCGGCGCTCATAGCGGAAGGAATTATCAGCGGCGGTATGATTCCTAAGATTGATTCTATGACCCAAGCGCTCAGAGAGGGAGTAAAAAAAGCATTCATTATTGACGGCAGAGTTCCTCACTCCATTCTTATGGAACTTTTAACAGACGAAGGTATGGGAACAATGTTTAGAAGCAGATAAGAGGTATAAAATGAACACTAAAGAATTAGACAACGAATATGTCGCTCACGCTTACGGCAGGTTTAACACTGCGCTTGAAAAGGGCAAAGGTTCAACCATAAGCGACGAAAACGGAAAAGAATACATAGATTTCGGCTCGGGTATCGGCGTCACCGCTTTCGGTGTTTGCGACAACGAGTGGAAAATGGCTGTTGAAATGCAGCTTGACAAACTTCAGCATGTAAGCAATCTTTACTATACCGAGCCTTGCGCCAAACTTGCAAAATTGCTTTGCGACAAAACCAGTATGAAAAAAGTTTTCTTTGCAAACAGCGGTGCGGAAGCAAACGAGGGCGCAATTAAATTTGCAAGGAAATATTCTTTTGACAAGTACGGCGAGGGCAGAAGCACGATTATAACCCTTGTTAATTCGTTCCACGGCAGAACTATAACTACTCTTGCTGCAACGGGTCAGAACAGTTTTCATACTGTTTTCGGTCCGTTCACTCCGGGTTTCAAGTATTGCCCTGCAAACGATATAGAAAAGCTTAACGAAATGGCAACGGATGATGTTTGCGCGATTATGTTTGAATGTGTACAGGGCGAGGGCGGAGTTAACAACCTCGACTATGATTTTGTTAAAGCGATTGAAAAGCTTGCAAAAGAAAAAGACATTCTTATGGTAGTTGACGAAGTACAGACGGGTAACGGCAGAACGGGAAGATATTTTGCTTATGAAAATTTTGACATTATGCCTGATATCGTTTCAACAGCTAAGGGTCTTGCAGGCGGTTTGCCTATGGGCGCAGTGCTCTTTGGCGAAAAAGTTAAGGACTGCGTTACTCCGGGTACTCACGGTTCAACTTTCGGCGGCAACCCTGTTTGCGCCGCAGGTGCAATTTCTATCGTTTCACGAATTGACGATGAATTTTTGAAATCTGTAAGAGAAAAAAGCGAATATATCAAAAAGTATTTGATGAATATAAACGGCGTTAAATCTGTTTCGGGTATGGGTCTTATGCTCGGCGTTGAAACAGAAAAGGACGCCAAGCAAATTGCAAACGAGTGCCTTGAAAACGGACTTCTCGTTTTAACCGCAAAAACAAAAATCAGACTTCTTCCTGCTCTTAATATCAGCTATTGCGAGCTTGACAGAGGACTTAAAATATTGAAAGAGGTAATCGAAAAATGAAACATTTATTAAAACTTCAGGACTTAGACCATGGCGACATTTTAGACATTTTAAATCTTGCTGATCAGCTTAAATATGAAACAAAGCACGGTATCGAGCATCACCACCTTAAAGGCAAAACTCTCGGTATGATTTTTCAAAAGAGTTCAACAAGAACAAGAGTAAGCTTTGAAACAGGTATGTATCAGCTCGGCGGTCAGGCTCTTTTCCTTTCTAACAGAGATTTGCAGATTGGCAGAGGCGAACCGGTTGAAGACACAGCAAGAGTTCTTTCCCGTTACCTTGACGGTATTATGATAAGAACCTTTGAACAAAAAGAAGTTGAGGACCTTGCAAAGTACGGTTCAATTCCTATCATCAACGGCTTAACAGACTATTGCCACCCTTGTCAGGTGCTTGCAGACCTTATGACAATAAGAGAATACAAAAAGAGCTTTGACGGTCTTAAATTCTGCTTTATCGGCGATGGTAACAATATGGCAAACAGCCTTATCGTGGGTGCAATCAAAATGGGTATGAGTTGCGCTATCGCTTGCCCTGATACATATAAGCCTGACGCTGAAGTTATGAAGTGGGCGCAGGAAAACGGCGACTTTATGTGCTCAAGCGACATTCTTGCCTGTGCTAAAGATGCCGACATTCTTTACACAGATGTTTGGGCGTCAATGGGTCAGGAAGAAGAAAAGGCTGAAAGAGAAAAAGTATTTAAGAATTTCCAAATTAACGACGAAGTTATGGCAGTTGCTAAGGATGACGCTATGGTACTCCATTGCCTTCCTGCTCACAGAGAAGAAGAAATTACCGCAAAAGTATTTGAAGAACACGCAAACGAGATTTTTGACGAAGCTGAAAACAGACTTCACGCTCAAAAAGCTGTTCTTGTTAAATTGCTTGGTAATAAATAATTAAATAAGTAAACGGGAGGATGGTATTTTTCCCCCCTACGGAAGTCTGAATAAACAAGATATTCGTAGGGGAGGATATTATCCGCCCGCAAATTTTCATTTCCTACAAGGATAACTAATAAAAACAATCAGGACTAAAAATATGGAAGATAACAAAATTTACATATGCCTTGAAAACGGTGATGTATTTGAGGGCAAAAGTTTCGGCGCTAAGGGTGAAGTTATCGGCGAACTTGTTTTTACAACAGGTATGGGCGGATATATTGAAACCTTGACCGACCCGAGTTACTACGGTCAAATAGTAATGCAGACTTTTCCGCTTATCGGCAACTACGGTTTTATCGGCGAGGACAAGGAGAGCGAGAAATCGTATGTATCTGCTTATGTTGTTAGGGAAAAGTGCGATGAGCCGTCAAACTTTAGGTGCGAAGAAACGCTTGACAAATACCTTAAAGACAATAACATCATCGGTGTGTACGGCGTTGATACAAGAGAAATTACGAAGACTATAAGAGAAGCAGGCGTTATGAACGCTATCATAACCGCAAACCCTGCCACTGTTGATTTTGACAAAGTTAAGGCTTACAAAATTAAAGACGCAGTTAAAAGCGTATCTTGCAAAAAGCCTTATATGAGTGCGTCTGACGAGCACAAATATAATGTGGTTCTTATTGATTACGGAACTAAGAAAAATATTGTAAGAGAGCTTAACAAAAGGGGTTGCAATGTTGCAGTTGTGCCGTATGACACTAAAGCAGACGATATTTTATCATTAAACCCTGACGGAATTATGCTTTCTAACGGTCCCGGCGACCCTAAGGAAAATGTTGAAGCAATAGCCGAACTAAAAAAACTTGTGGGCAAAGTTCCTATTTTTGCAATTTGCCTCGGTCATCAGCTTTTAGCGCTCAGCCAGGGTGGTGAAACGACCAAGCTTAAATACGGTCACAGAGGTGTAAACCAGCCGGTTAAAAACCTTGAAAGTAAGAGAACTTACATTTCTTCGCAAAACCACGGTTACGCCGTAGTTAACGAAGAAATTAAAAAAACAGGTGCAAAGGTAAGCTACATTAACGCAAACGACAGCACTTGCGAAGGTGTTGACTATCCGGGCAAAAAGGCTTTTTCAGTTCAATTTCACCCTGAAGCTTGCTCAGGTCCTCACGACACAAGATTTATTTTTGACAAATTTATTGAAATGATGGGAGGTAACAAATAATGCCTCTTAATAAAGATATTAAAAAGGTACTTGTTATAGGCTCGGGTCCTATTGTTATAGGTCAGGCGGCTGAATTTGACTATGCAGGCGCTCAGGCTTGCCGTGTGCTCAAAGACGAGGGAATTGAAGTTGTACTCGTTAACTCAAACCCGGCAACAATTATGACCGACAAGGCGCTTGCCGACCACATCTACCTTGAACCGCTTACAGAAGAAACAGTTAAAAGAATTATTGAAAAAGAAAGCCCCGATTCTATTCTTTGCGGACTTGGCGGACAGACAGGTCTTACAATAGGTATGCAGCTTGCAAAGGACGGTTACCTTGACGAAATGGGAGTTAAACTCCTCGGTACAGATGCCGAAGCGATTGACAAGGCTGAAGACAGGCAGATGTTTCGTGACACAATGGTTAAAATTAACCAACCGGTTGTGCCGAGTGACATTGCATACACTGTTGAACACGCTAAGGAAATTGCGCAGGATATCGGCTATCCGGTAATTATTCGTCCTGCATTCACCCTCGGCGGTGCAGGCGGCGGTGTTGCATACAACGAAAAAGAACTTGAAGTTATTGCCAAAAACGGCTTAATGCTTTCACCTATTACTCAGGTACTTGTTGAAAGGTACATTGCAGGCTGGAAAGAGATTGAATTTGAAGTTATGAGGGACAGCGTGGGCAATGTTATTGCAGTTTGCTCTATGGAAAACTTTGACCCGGTCGGCGTTCACACAGGTGACAGCATAGTTATCGCTCCCGCAGTTACCCTTGCCGATAAGGAACTTCAAATGCTCAGGAGCGCTTCGCTCGACATTATTACCGAGCTTGGAATTGAGGGCGGCTGTAACTGCCAGTTTGCGCTCAATCCTGAAAGCTTTGAGTATTCCGTTATTGAAGTTAACCCGAGGGTTTCCCGTTCTTCTGCGCTTGCTTCAAAAGCTACGGGTTATCCGATTGCAAAAGTTACTACTAAAATTGCGCTCGGCTACACTCTTGACGAAATTAAAAATGATATTACAGGCAAAACTTGTGCCTGCTTTGAACCTACCCTTGACTATGTTGTAGTTAAGCTTCCAAAATGGCCGTTTGACAAGTTTGTTAACGCTTCCCGCAAGCTTGGAACTCAGATGAAAGCCACGGGCGAAGTTATGAGCATTGCGCCAAGCTTTGAGCAAGCGATTATGAAAGCTGTAAGAGGTGCCGAAATCGGTCTTAACACGCTCAATAACAAAGCACTTGACGGTGTTGACATTAAGGAAAAACTTCACGACCAGGATGACATCAGGCTCTTTACAGTGTTTAAGGCACTTAAAGAGGGCGTAAGTATTGAAGAAATACATAAAATAACTATGATTGACGAGTGGTTTTTGGCTAAGCTTAAAAATCTTGCCGATTTTGAACGCGAAATTGACGGCAAGCCGCTTTCAAAAGAACAGTATATTAAGGGCAAAAAGCTTGGATATCCTGACAAGGCGCTTGAAAAAATCAGCGGCGGAAGCCTTACTTATCACCGTGACTGCGTTTACAAAATGGTTGACACCTGCGGTGCGGAATTCAAGGCTGAAACACCGTATTTCTACTCAACTTATGACGAACACTGCGAAGCGCGAGAGCTTGACAAGAGCGATAAGGAAAAAATTATCGTTCTCGGCTCGGGTCCTATTCGTATAGGTCAGGGTATTGAATTTGACTACTCGTCTGTTCATTGCGTTTGGACATTAAAAGAGCTCGGCTATGAAGTTATTATAATCAACAACAACCCTGAAACCGTATCAACCGACTTTGACACCGGTGACAGGCTTTACTTTGAACCGCTTACAGATGAAGATGTTATGAATGTTATCAAGGCTGAAAACCCTATCGGCGTTGTTGTTGCATTCGGCGGTCAAACTGCTATTAAGCTTACAAAATTCCTTGACGAGCGCGGCATTAAGATTTTGGGCACAAGCGCAGAATCTATCGACATTGCCGAGGACAGGGAAAGATTTGACGAACTTCTTGAAAAATTTGGCATTTTCCGTCCAAAGGGCGAAAGTGTTATGGTCCTTGACGAAGCTTTAGCGGCGGCTGGCAGGCTTGAATACCCGGTTCTTCTCCGTCCGTCATATGTTATCGGCGGTCAAAATATGACTATTGCTTACACAGATGACGATGTTAAGCAGTATATGGCAATCATCCTTGCTCAGGGTATTGAAAACCCGGTACTCGTTGACAAATATATGATGGGTACAGAGCTTGAAGTTGACTGCATTTCAGACGGCAAGGATGTACTTATTCCGGGTATTATGGAGCATATCGAGCGTGCGGGCGTTCATTCAGGTGACTCAATCGCCGTTTACCCGCCTTATAACCTTAACGATAAAATGCTTGAAAAGATTTGCGATGTGTCAACAAAGCTTGCGCTTGAACTCGGCACAGACGGTCTTATCAACATTCAATATCTTATTTATAACAACGAGCTTTATGTTATCGAAGTTAACCCGAGAGCGTCAAGAACTATTCCTTATATCAGCAAGGTTACCGGCGTTCCTATGGTTGAGCTTGCAACTAAAATTATGGTCGGTCAAAATCTTGCAGACCTCGGCTACGGTACGGGTCTTTACAAAACTCCGCCTTATGTTGCGGTTAAAGTTCCTGTTTTCAGCTTTGAAAAGCTTAATGATGTTAACTCGAAGTTAGGACCTGAAATGAAGTCTACCGGCGAAGTTTTAGGCGTCGGCAAAAACCTTGTTGAAGCGCTTTTCAAAGGTCTTGTTTCGGCAGGCTTTAAAACCGATTTCCATTCAAAGGACGAGCACGGTGTACTCATTACAGTCACTAAGCAGGACAGATTTGAAATAGTAGGTCTTGCCAAAAAGCTTGACGATTTGGGCGCTAAAATTTGGGCGACACCCGAAACGGCTAAGGCTATCGAAAGCCTCGGCATTAAAGTGAATGTTGTTAACAAGCTTAGAGAAGATAATTCGATTATGGACCTTATTGAATCGGGTCAGCTCGACTATATTGTTTACACCAGCAAGAGTGACAAGGCTTCCATTGCCGACTATATTAAACTTCACAACAGAGCAAATCAGCTTGGCATTGCAACAATTACTTCGCTTGACACTGCAAACGCTGTAGCCGACATTATCGCTTCCCGCTACAAGGAAACGAACACGGAACTTGTTGACATCAACTTTATGCGTAAGGAAAAAGGCATACTCAAGTTTTCAAAAATGCAAGGCACGGGCGATGACTACATTTTCTTCGACAATCAGTGCCAAATTATTACCTGCCCTGAAAGCTTTGCTATCGAATTTTGTGACAGACATAAGGGAATCGGCGGCGACGGTATAGTTCTTATTGAAAACAGCAACATTGCGGATGCAAAAATGCGTGTCTTCAACCTTGACGGAAGTGAGGGCAAGATGGCAGGCAACTCAATAAGATGCGTCGGCAAGTTCCTTTATGATAATGACATTGTTAAAAAGGATAAGATAACTATAGAAACAGCTTCGGGCGTGAAAGTGCTTCATCTCTTTACCCGTGACGGCAAAGTTTCTTCAGTTACCGTTTCTATGGGCAAGGCAGAGCTTAATGCGGCAAAAATTCCGGTAACTTGGGAAAACGAAAAGGTAATAAACGAGCCTTACACCGTTGACGGCAAAGAGTATAACATCACTTGCTGTTCGGTCGGCAACCCGCACTGTGTTGTTTTTGTTGACAATGTTGACAAGATTAACATTGAAAAGGTGGGTCCTCAGTTTGAAACTGCGCCTATCTTTCCTGAAAGGGTCAATACCGAATTTGTAAGGATAGTTAATTCAAAAACACTTAAAATGCGTGCATGGGAGCGTGGCAACGGCGAAACTCAAGCCTGCGGCACAGGTGCCTGCGCAGCAGTAATTGCAGCTGTTGAAAACGGATATTGCAATAAGGATGAAGATATCACCGTCAAAGTTAAAGGCGGCGACCTTATAGTAAATTATTCCGACACCGGCATAACCCTCACGGGCGATTGCAACCTTGTTTATAAAGGCGAAATTGAATATTAATACAACAAAAGCAGTCGGTGTAAATTTGCCGACTGCTTTTTATTGTGTGGTAAATTATAGTTTAGCGGGCGAACGCAGTTCGCCCCTACGGTGATTTTTCTATTTTAGATAGCCTAAAATGATAAGACTATCGTAGGGGCGACCTGTGGTCGCCTTTATAAAACTACTCACTACGAAACAGTTCCCCGAACTGTTTCTCCCAAATTTGTTGCTCCTTAGAGTCGCCAAATTTGGAGTCTCGTGTCTCTTGTGCTTACGCACAATTCACTCAAAGCCGTCAACCTCTTTCTCATACAAAATTTGACGCACCACTGAACATTAAATTTTGAAAAGGAGGAGCAACGCA
>CAVKLC010000030.1:0-27729 GCA_963657005.1 bacterium
AGACTCACTGATTCGTGAATCTCGGCTTTTCTTTATGCTGTTTTTTTACAGCCCCACTTTTTTATTTTGTTTTAACTGTTTTTACTTTTGACCAAGCGGAATATACTTTTTTATTGTTCACCTTTTTAAAGGTGCGTACACGAACATAGTATTTCTTCTTAGCTTTGAGGTTTTTAACGGTTTTCTTGGTTGTTTTTTGTTTATTAACCGTTACGGTTTTCTTATTCTTTTTAAACTTCTTATCCGTAGCAACCTGAACTTGATAACCCTTTACGGCACTGATTTTTTTATAATAAACAGTGAGTGATTTTTTGCCTGCTTTAAGCTTTTTGACAGAGGTCTTTTTAGGCTTAGTCACTTTTTTAGCCGCTTTTGTGGTTGTTTTTGCTTTTGTTGTGTTCGCTTTGGTTTGAGAAGTTTGACTTGTGCTCGACGCAGTTGAAGGCTGAGCAGTTGATGCAATCGGTGCATTTGTTGAACTTTGAGCAGGTGCGCTTGCGGTTATGCTCGAAGTTGTTGAAGTTGCACTCGGCTGTGCCGAAGAAACTGTTGAAGTTGATGTAGGCTGAGTTGTTGCAGGAAGTGAAGGGGTTGACGGCTCGGTAGTCGTAGCTTCGCTTGGCTTCGTTGTGCTTGGCTCAGTTGATGGGTTTGTCGGCTCTGTTGGGTTTGTGCTCGGTTCGGTTACAGGCTCGGTTACCGGTTCAGTGCTTGGTTCGGTCAACGGCTTTGTTGTGTCGTCCAAATCTTCGTCACCGCCGTCAATACTGCCAATGCCTGTAGGTGCGGTTGTAGTATCCTTAACATAAACCTTTAAAGTCTTTTCAATTACGCCGAACTCGTAATAAATTGTCAACGGCATTTCATAATAACCGGACTTTTTAGGTCTGTAAATCGGCTTGCCCTCAACATAATCAGGCTCAACATATTTTGAACCGTCGATTGACATTTTAATATCCAAATCGCTTGGGCGAATTGTTGAGTTAACATAAAGTTCACGGGTAGGCTTAATCTGTAAGTCCGTGATTTTTGAAATATCCCAAAGCGGATAAAGAGTTCTGCTTGTCTTTATAACATCGTTTTTGTCTACCAAAGAAGAAATATCCGAATATTCATAAGCCCAGCCGAGGAACGGAACATCTGCCGGTTTGCTGACATTATTCATCTTAACATCATATGGAAGATAGTCGCCGTATTTTGTACCCTTTACCGCTGTGATTGACTTTTGATGAGACGACAAATTTGTCCAGTGGATGTCGTCCATTTCGTCATTAAGATATATATCTACATATTCTATTATGCTTTCATAATGAGCGTAGAAAGTAACTTTATCTTTTCTTTCAGGGGCAACATACTTACTGTCAATTTGAGCGCCTGATGCCTTTTCCGTAAACCAACCGACAAAGTTGTAGCCGCTTCTCTTTGCAGTCGGAAGTTCGCCGATAGATTCGCCCGACGGAATATATCTATAATTCGGCTTTGTAGTGGTTGAATTGTTGTTATAATCAAACTCGATTTCTACAATATTCTTGCTCCAAATACCGTAGAGATTTAATTCGTCCTCAATCTCGTTAGTGTCAAACAAATCGCCTACAAAACCGTCAGGCATTGTTGAATCGGGGCTGAAGCTCCAACCGACAAAACATTCGTCTATATACTGCTCGTCAATACCGCTTGGCGAAGGGAGAGCGTATATATCATCGTCGTAGCTTGCAGTAGTAACATTAACTGTACTACCTTTTTCACCAAACGAATAGATATTAACGGTAAAGTCACCCGTCTTTTTAATTACAGGGTATACATTAATTTCCTCACCGTCAACACTTGACAGGTTGATGTATGAATAACCTTCCTTAAGGTCTGGCAAGCTTGCGTCTGCAGTATATGCCCAGCCTGCATTTCTCTTGCCCTCAGGCAATTTTGCATATGAATCATAATGAACAGCAACAACCTTTTTGCCGTATGTTTCGGTACTTGTAGTCAAAATTTCGCCGTTCATATCATAATAATTAATTTTATAATTAATCGGTTTAAATGTTGCGAAAAGAGAAATAATTGTTTTTGTTGTTGCAATATTAATGCTTGCACCGTCGGCGTACTTAGCTTCAAGGTCGGCAGCCGATTCTTTCCAGCCGACAAACTTGTAACCCTTTTTATAAAGGTTAAGGTCAGCTGTTGATTTAAGAGTTACGGTTGTGTTATTGCCAACCTGCTGAGAAGAAATAAGCATATTATCTTCATTGTAATAATTAATAGTTACAATGCTTGTGGAGGTAACATATAAAGGATAAAGCGTAATAGTCTGAGCCGAACTTCTTTCGTTAAACATAACGGCTTCGTCCTTATATTCAACTTCGGTTTTGTTTTGAGCAGTTGTCCAGCCGATAAATGTACTGCCCGGTTTTGCGTTGAGCACACCGAGCGAAGCGGCTGATTTAAGCTTGCCCTCTACATCATAAGTGAAGCTTTGAGAGGTAGGAAGCAGTTGACCCTGATTATTAAAGAAGCGAACTCTATAAACAATAGGCGTCCACTCGGCTTTAAGTGTAACCGATTTTGTTACAATATCTGTAGTGCTAACCGAGTTTCCGTCCTCGTCAAACCAGCCTTTAAAAGTGTAGCCGGTTTTGTTTGGAGTAGGCAAATTGCCGTATTCTTCGTCTTTAGTATAATATTGTGAATCTGCATTAAGTGTGCCGCCGTTTGCGTCAAAATTAACGCTTACGGTTTCTACATCATTCAAACTGTAAGTAAATGTTGCAGGAACACTTGAAGTTTCAACATAAGCTACATAAGTGCCGATGCCGAAGAATTCCAAAACAGTGAGCGCGCCGCCGTTAGAGTTTTCACCCTTAAATTCCGAGCCGTTTTTACTTGTAATCTTGACGCTTGCTTTTGTACCTACGAGTTTAAACTGATAGTAACCCGGCTTTGTAACAATAAAGCCTACCTGATACTTGTTTGCATTAGCAAGCAAAGAAGTTGAAAGAGTTACTGTTTTTTCAGTATTGAGCGCAGTAACAACATATGGCGTCCAATTAGCTGTAAGTGTTACGGTTTGACCGTCTTTAGTTGAAAGGTTTTTAACGGTTTCGCCGTCGGAATATTTCATAATACTGCTGTTATCTTCACCCCAGCCGAGGAAAAGCTTTTCTTCATATTCCTTGAGCATAACATCCTTTGCAAGCGGCAAAGTAAATTCTTCGTTATACTTAATTGTTACCGTGTTAATGTTGTAATAACCGCTACCCGATGTACCGCGAAGTACAAGCTTGTACTCAATCGGGCGGTACTTTGCAGTTAAGGTTGAATTTTCCTTTAAATCATAAACGGTTTCGCTTGTTACCTCGTTACCGTTTGAATCAAACCAACCTACCAACTTATATCCCGTAATTTTAGGAGTAGGAAGACTGCCGTATTTTTCACCGTATTTAACTTTCTTAACTAACTGGCTTTCGGCTACACCGCTGCCGCCTGCCGGGTCAAGAGTTACTGTATATTCAGGAGCGGAATAATACGCATAAAGAGTATGGTCGTAAGAATAAACTACCTTTGAACCGTTAATATAATTTCCGTTTTCATCACGCCATTCTATAAACTTAATATTATTATCGTTTGGCGCCGGAACAGGAAGCGCACCGTAAGTATCGCCGATATTATATTCCTGCGATTCCTTAGAGCAAGTACCGTTTTGAGGGTCAAATGTAACAGTAATTTTACCTTCGGTAACATTACAGTTAATGCCGTGTTCCTTTGCAAATGTTTCAATATAGCTTCCGCTTGTTGTTATAATAGTGAAGTGGTATTTATCTGCAATACCTTCAAAAGTATCGTCCGAAACTTTTGAAATTGTAGACGGAATATACACTCTTATAAGCTTAGGGCAATCGGCAAAAGCAGTAGAGCCGATTGAAGCGGTACATCCGTTTTCAAAAACTACATCTGTAAGATACCTACAGTCTGACAAAACGCTGTCGCCGATAACTTTTGTTGTTTTAGGAAAAGCGATAGTTGTAAGTTTGTCGCACCAAGAAAAGGCAAGTTGCTCGATTGTTACAGTGTTTTCAAGCGAAACACTTGAAAGATAATCGCAAGCAAGAAACGCACTGTCGCCTATAAATTCAGCCTTTGTTGTAAGCTTTGTTATCTGGGTATATGCAAATGCACATTCGCCGATTTCCTTAACATTAAGCGTATCAATCTCGCCGTCAACATAAGCTTCGTCAAATGCCAGCTTGCCGATTGATTCAAGCTTTTCATCAAAAGTAACCGAATTAAAATAGCCTTCGCTAAACGAATAGTCGCTTATTTTTGTGGCATTTTTGACAATAAGGTCAACGCATTCGTTTTCTGTAAAGATTTCATTAATCAACTTGCTGTAATCTTCCTTTGACATAAAATCTTTCAGTTTGCCGGTTTCACCGCCGTGAGCGTCAACTTCAAGGACCAAATTATCTTCGTCTAAAATATAAGTGGTTTTAATCTCTTGACTTTCAGCAGCACTTGTTTTTCCTGTATTTTCCGCAAGTGCGCTAAAGTCCATACCAAAGCACACACTTACTACCATTATTAATGATAAAAGTATACTTATGGCTTTTTTCATAAAAACTCCCCCTTTTTTAATTTTTTTTGCAATTTTTGAGCGGTGCAATTCAAAAATCGCAAATTTATTTCAACGCTATTTTACCACATCGAATAACACAATACATAAAATATGCAAAATTGTACCATTCTTACTGCAAAAACGCACAAAAAGCGCATAAACAAAAGCATTTTGAGCTTTTTCAAAATTTTTGAAAAGTAAGTTACACATCTCCATTATAATTCCGCTCGGAATTTTGACAAGCCACGCAGGCAATATAATTTGAGTATAGAATTTAACAAAACGGTGATGTATATGAAAACAAGAAAGCGTGACTACGGCAACTGCAATACGGTCGGCAAAAATATTAAACGGCTCAGGAAAGAAAAAGGAATAAAGCAAAAAATTTTATCTCAAAACTTCAGGTTTACGGTCTTGATATCAACACGACAAGCTATTCAAAGCTCGAAGGGCAAATAAGGCTTGCAAGCGATAAAGAGGTCTACTACTGCGCAAAGATTTTGAAAGTGAAAATGGAAGATTTGTTTAAGGAATAAATCAACCTTCCCCTCAAGGGGAAGCCACTCTTACAAAGTACAATTTGTATATATATTTTATTGACAAAATTTGTATTAGTGGTATAATTGTGTCTGTACGGTTTGGACAATGTTTAAAAATGTTCAAGCAAAAGAATTACGCTAAGCGTAACGGAGGAAATATTATGAATATATTTATGATTGGCGGCACAGGTCTTCTTGGCTGCGAAGCTGCAACCCAGCTTATCAAAATGGGTCACAAGGTAACATCAGTTGCTTTGCCACCGCTTCCTCAGGGTGCTCCTATTCCTGAAGAAATGGAAATCGTTTTTGGCGATATCAACAAAAAGAGCGATGAAGAAATTATGGAACTCCTCAAGGGCAACGATGTATTTATCTATGCCGCAGGTGTTGACGAAAGAGTTGAATTTCCTCATCCTGTTATGGACTACTATGACAAGTTCAACAATGCACCGCTTAGAAGAATTTTCCCTCTTTGCAAAAAGGTTGGCGTTAAGAGAGCAGTAGTTCTCGGTTCATACTTTGCTTACCTCACAAAGAGCAGACCTGATATGAGACTTCAGCAGAGAAACCCATACTTTAAGGCAAGAATGATGCAGGAAGACATTTGTAAGAGAGCAGCTGACGAAAACTTCTCAACTTGCGTACTCGAACTTCCTTACATTTTCGGTACTCAGCCTGGCAGAAAGCCGGTTTGGACAATTCTTATTGAACAGCTCAAGATGATGGACAGCCTTCCGTTCACCCTTTATCCAAAGGGAGGTACTGCAATGCTTACTTGCCGTCAGGTTGGTCAGGCTATTGCCGGTGCCGCTGTAAGAGAGCACGACGGCTTTGAAGCTATTCCTATCTCTATGTACAATATGAAGTGGGATAAATTCCTCAAGATCGTTTACGAAGCAAGAGGAATGGGTCCTGACAGAAAGATTGTCGGTGTTCAGCCTTGGATGATGAAGATGGGTATGATCGGCATTGCTAAGGACTATAAGAAGAGAGGCATTGAATCAGGTATGGACCCATTCAATCTCCCTGACATTATGGACCTCGACCTTTTCATCAACAACCAGTACACTAAGGAACTCGGCGTTCAGGAAGATGACATTGAAGAAGCTATTGCTGATTCTATCCGTGTATCACAGGCTTCATACGACGGTAAAGTTCAGCTTCTTGAAATGAAGGGCGAATAATTAATTTTTTAATAATTACATAAAAAATTAAGGAAGAACGAATTAATCGTTCTTCCTTTTTTGCGTTATTTTGTAAGGCTTGTTACTGCGTTTTCAACTGCTTCGCTTGAAGAAGCAGAATATGAATACGAATATGTGCCGTCACTCCAATTTGCATAAACGGTATCATCCATATGATAAAATTCTACCTTAACCGAGTTTATCGTTTTGTTTTCGTCAAGTGTGCCGCCGCTTATTCCGCTTACATCAACACCGTTTCCCTTTTCCATTTCAAAATTTGACGAATCTGCATAAACTATTCTTGCGTGAGTTGCATAATTGTCATCGCCGATAACGATATAAGCTTCAACTTTTTTATCTTTTATAACCGGAACATCAAAACCGAGATACTGTTTCATTTCGTCAACTGAATTGACTTCGGTTATCGGGTTGGCTATTTGTACAAGTTCGTTTGCCTTATTGCCGGACAGATTTGTAAATGTCATTACCGCCGTAAAAACAATGCACACGCATGCCGCCAAACCCGCCAATATTCTTATAATTTTGTTGTTTGATTTAGTATTTTGTTTCATAGCTTTTTTCTCCTTTGAATTTGAGGAAGAAATCGCTTTTTCGATAATTTCATCGTCAACCAAATTCAAAGCGTCAATCATATTTATTTTACTCAACATCATAACCTCTTTCTTTAAGATAATTTTTAAGTTCGTTTCTTACTCGCAAAACCCTTACTCTTGCGTTATTTTCGCTTATGCCAAACTCCTCGGCAAGCTTTTCATAGCTTTCAAACATAAAGCATCGTTTTATAAACATATTTCTTTTGTCGTCGGTCAAATTTTTCAAGAAAGCGTTAATATCTTGCGACAATGCTTTTGAAAAATATTCGCTTTCCGTTAAATTTTTACTTCCGATTTCAAAATCAAGGTCGTCAAAAGAAAAGCTATTTTCATAATTTCTGCTTTGCCTATGATTGTAGCGATATTTATCAAGCGCAAGAGTTCTTGCGATTTTACAAATGAAAGCCTTAAAATGTTGAGGTCTGTTTGGAGGTATGCTGTTCCACACTTTCATATATGTATCGTTTACACATTCCTCGCAGTCCTCGTCGGTTTTAAGAATTCCGCCTGCAACAGAAGTTAAAAGTTTTGAATATTTTGATATTGCTTCGCATATTCCGTCTTCATTTCGTGAATATATCAAATCTACGATTTTTGTATCTTCCATATTCTGCTCCTTTATTGAGTACTCGCCTATATAAACGACAGAGAAAAAGTTTTGTTACGCACAAAAAGCAAAAAACTCAAAGAAGATTAGTCTTTGAGTTTCATTTTTTTACAAACATATATTGCGGCGAGGAGGATAAGCGGGAAAAGAGTGCCGAAAAGGATACCCATTTTCATATTATCGCCAAACTTGCCGGAAACAAAACCGACGAGTGTAGGGCCGGCTGTACCGCCGACATCACCACCGAGGGCAAGAAGTGCAAAAAGCACCGTGCCTCCCCTTTTTAGTGCCGCTGAAGCCTTGCTGAAACTGCCGGGCCACATTATTCCGACCGAAAGACCGCAAACGGCACAGCCGATTAAACTTACAACGCTGTTTGGCACCAAGCTGATAACAAGATAAGAAGCTACGCACAAAACAGAGCTTAAAGTCATAAACTTATCAAGCTCAATTTTATGACCGAATTTGCCGTAAAACACCCTTGAAGTACCCATAAGGCACGCAAAAGCCATAGGACCTGCAAGGTCGCCGACGGTTTTGGAAACACCCAAGCCTTTCTCTGCAAAAGCGGAGGCCCACTGGCTAACACCCTGCTCGCTTGCACCGGCGCAAATCATCATAACAAAGAGCACCCAAAACATTTTATTTTTGCAAAGTTCAGCTATGCTCATACCCGTTTCGCCCTCCTCGTTAAGAGAAGCGATAGGCACTTTTAAAAACACAAATGCATTAGCAAGCGGAACGAGCGCCCAAACGAGTGCAATATATCGCCAATTATTTATGCCGAGCAAACTGAAAAAGAGAGTTGAAAGAAGCACAACGCCCATTTGACCCCAGCAATAAAAAGAGTGGAGCAGGCTCATTGCCTTTTCCTTATTATCGGTAGGGCACGCTTCAACAACCGGACTTACAAGCACTTCAAGAAGTCCGCCGCCGACAGCATAAATACCGACTGCAATAAGAAGACCCGAAAAAGCATTTTTAAACAAACCCGGCAAAAATGTCAAACTTGAAATACCGAATGCGCACATAATATGAGCGATTACCATTGACGCTTTATAGCCGATTTTATCAACAAACTTTGCCGAAAGCAGGTCGATAAAAAGCTGAATTAAAAAATTGATTGTGATAAGAAGTGTGATTTTTGAAAGCGGAATATCAAATTCATTTTGAAAAGTGATAAAAAGAAGCGGTGCAAAATTATTAACTATTGCCTGCACGATATATGCAATAAAACAGGCGTTAATCGTAGATTTGTATTTACTGTTCGTCATTTAAGATAAAGCTCCAACCGTTTATTTTTAAAAGTCTTTTTAATATCAATTATTCTTTGGTTGCTTGAACCTTTAAACGCAAGCGAAATATCCTTTTTTGCTTCAACAAAAGGACCGTCAACAAGCACATCGATAAGTGACAGCATTTCACCGCTGATATCGGTAAATGCCCGCGAATTCTTGCGCTTGCCCATAATTTCTTCAATAGTAAAACCCGTATAGCACCACACGGTTTTGTTAGGAAATTTTTCCTTAAACATAACAAGAAACGGCAAAAGCACCTTTTGATTTTCCGGCTCGAACGGTTCGCCGCCGAGAAGCGAAAGACCGTTTATCCAGTCAGGTTCACAAGATTTTAAAATATCTTCCATCGTTTTTTCCGTAACAGGCTGACCGAAAGAAAAGTCCCAAGTTTGCTCATTAAAACAGTTTTTGCAGTGATGCCTGCAACCGGACACAAAAAGTGAGGTGCGAACCCCCTCGCCGTTTGCAATGTCGTTATATTTTATTTCACCGTAGTTCATCGTCGTCACAAGTTCCATATCGTTCAAAATAACTTTCGTAATTATTTAATCAAAAGTTATTTATCACTCATTTCACTGTTTCTCCTCTCAAAATCTGTCGTACAGTAGTGCGTCAGATTTTGTAAAACAATCTAACTATACACACTGCTCTTATAAAAACAAACGGGCGAATAATATTCGCCCCTACGAAATTCGTATTAATTAGACAACCGTAGGAGAGGATATCATCCTCCCGCTGATTTTAATTATAAATGAAGAACTCTTTCCTTGATTTCCTGAGTTCTGCCCTGATTCCAAAACTGAGTACCGATATAGCCGCAAGTTCTTCTTGCAACATTCATCTTGTCCTGGTCCTCATTGCCGCATTTTGGGCAGCGCCAAATAAGTTTGCCGTCCTCATTTTCAACAATTTGAATTTCACCGTCGTAGCCGCAGCACTGGCAGTAGTCACTCTTGGTGTTAAGTTCGGCATACATAATATTTTCATAAATATATTTCATAACCTGAAGCACTGCAGGGATATTGTTTTGCATATTAGGTACTTCAACATAGCTGATAGCACCGCCCGGTGAAAGACGCTGGAATTCAGACTCAAATTTAAGCTTGGTAAATGCGTCAATATTTTCCGCAACATGAACATGGTAAGAGTTTGTGATATAGTTCCTATCTGTTACACCCGGAATCTTACCAAACCTCTTTTGAAGACACTTTGCGAACTTATAAGTAGTAGATTCAAGCGGAGTACCGTAAATACTGAAGTCAATATTTGTTTCTTCCTTCCACTTGTCGCAAGCTTCGTTCATATGCTCCATAACATTGAGCGCAAACGGCTTACCCTCAGGGTCGGTGTGCGACTTGCCTGTCATATACTTTGTACATTCATAAAGACCTGCATAGCCGAGAGAGATTGTTGAATAGCCGTCATAAAGAAGCTTATCAATCTTCTCACCCTTTTCAAGCCTTGCAAGAGCGCCGTGCTGCCAAAGGATAGGAGCGGCATCACTGAGCGTACCTTTAAGCCTGTTGTGGCGGCACATAAGCGCACGGTAACAAAGGTCAAGCCTTTCATCAAAGATTTTCCAAAACTTTGTCATATCTCCGCCTGAAGAACAAGCGACATCAACAAGGTTGATAGTAACAACGCCCTGGTTAAATCTGCCGTAATATTTATGCTTAGTCGGGTCGTAATTCTTTGCATTTGCAATATTGCCGACACCGTTTTCTGTAAATCTGTCAGGAGTGAGGAAAGAGCGGCAACCCATACAGGTGTAAACATCGCCTTTAAGCTCTTTCATTACCTTTTCGCTGATATAGTCAGGTACCATCCTCTTGGCTGTGCACTTAGCGGCAAGCTCGGTAAGATAGTAATACTCTTTATCCTCTGTTATATTATCTTCCTCAAGCACATAAATAAGCTTAGGAAACGCAGGAGTTATCCAAACACCGTCCTCATTTTTAACACCCTGAATTCTCTGTTTCAAAGTTTCCTCGATAATGAGGGCAAGGTCTTTCTTTTCCTGCTCGTTCTTAGCTTCGTTAAGATACATAAATACGGTTACAAAAGGTGCCTGACCGTTAGTTGTAAGAAGTGTTACAACCTGATACTGAATAGTTTGAACGCCGCGTGAAACCTCGTCGTGAAGCCTCTTTTCAGTAAGCTTAACAATCTGCTCCTCGGTCATAGTAATGCCGAGTTCTTCGATTTCAGATTCAACCTGCTTTTTAATCTTCTTACGGCTTACATCGACAAACGGTGCAAGGTGAGAAAGCGAAATTGACTGACCGCCGTACTGGCTGGACGCTACCTGAGCGATAATCTGAGTAGCGATATTGCAGGCGGTTGAAAAACTGTGCGGCTTTTCAATCATAGTTTCACTGATAACTGTACCGTTTTGAAGCATATCCTCAAGGTTTACAAGGTCGCAGTTGTGCATATGCTGAGCAAAATAGTCGGCGTCGTGGAAATGGATAAGACCCTTTTCGTGAGCATCAACAATATCAGCCGGCAAAAGAATTCTCTTAGTTATATCCTTTGACACTTCGCCTGCCATATAGTCACGCTGAACGGAGTTGACAGTCGGGTTCTTGTTAGAATTTTCCTGCTTAACTTCCTCATTATTACATTCAATAAGAGAAAGAATTTGGTCATCGGTAGTGTTCGCCTTTCTGATAAGAGAACGATTATAACGATACTTAACATAAAGACGGGCAACATCAAACGCGCCTTGTGCCATTATTTGGTTTTCTACTATATCTTGTATTTCTTCAACCGAAAGTGCGTGATTTGCCTTTGAAATTTTGAACTCAACATACTCTGCTATCTCGATAATCTGGCTCTTGGTAAGTTCCTCTTTCTCGCAAGCTGCATTGGCTTTTGAAACGGCTACAATTATTTTATTGATATCAAAATCGACTTCACTGCCGCTTCTTTTAATAATTTTCATATCCTTACCCCCTATATATTACAAAAGAGTTACATACTCTTTTTGACGACTGAAGATATAATATCAAATAAGAGTATGTATGTCAATAGCAAAAAGCAAAAAAACACAATATATTGTATTTTGTAACTTTTCACAAAAATATTATACATATATGTAGTTAGTGGATAAATATACAAAAACAGTTGATTTTTGCCCGTTTCAAGCCAAAAACAGGTATACAAAACGGTTACAAGATGGTTAAAAAAAGCGGGTTGTCGAGAACGGCGACCCCTACTTTCTTTCTATTTTAAACAAATGAAAAAACAACAAGCGGGCGATTGGTAATCGCCCCTACGAAAGCTCTGTCATTTAAGATTTATCTAAATAATACAGACCACCGTAAGGGCGAACTGTGTTCGCCCGCTATACTATTAATAATTATTATTCTTCAAGAAATCATAAATTCTCTTAGAGTTATTATTATCACGATACTCAAAATATTTTGGTGCATTGAGTCTGTCAATTTCATTTTCAACAAAACCGTTATTTGCAAAATATTCAACATCGTTTAAAAGTGCATCCTCGGTTGTGGAGCGGTTGCCGAAAAGGTCGGTTTCCATATTAATATACGAACCGTGAGCCTGATTATATTTGTCGTAGTCAAACTGATAGAACAATACCGGCTTGTCCATATAATAAACATCCCAGCAAACCGAAGAATAGTCGGTAATAAGCATTGAGCAGCGCATCATAAGTTCGTTAAGCGGAATTTTGCCAAACGGAATATATGCAACCCTGCTGCTTACCGCGGACTTGAAATTATCGATATAACCCGCAAATTTAGGATGGATATAGAAAATGAGGCGGGTATTTGTATCTTTTAAAATCTGATTAAGTCTTGGACTTTGAAGCAGTGACGAATATCTGCTGTAATAATCACTTGCAAGAAACTGATTATCGCTTACCTCCTCAAGCCAAGAACGCCAAGTAGGCATAAGAAGAATGAACTTTTCATTAGGTCTTTGCTTATCTTCAAGCACATCCCACCTTGCAAAACCGGTTATCGGCGCAGTTTTTTCGCTGTAACCGAGTTCGTTAATTGCAATTTCCTGCTCTACCCTGCCGGTAGTAACAAAGTAAGCCATGGTGCTTGTGCCCTTTTTACCAAAGAGTTGGTGAACCTGTTTGAGCGCAGTTACACCATGCTGAAGGAAAAGTTCCTTTTTCTTGTTGATTCCACGCTTAACAAGGCTCGGCTTTGTTCTCCAAGCGTAGAGGTGAGATTTTGAGTCACTCGAAATGCAAACAGCCATAGACATAATATAGAGCATATGCTTAACGCTCATAAAGTCGATAACATGTTTGTCATACTTTTTAACATTTTTGTACTCATCACAGCGCTTATCAATAATATAATAGATATGTTTTTTCTCTTTTTCGTCAAGATTTTCCATACAATACCTGAAGAAATAGTAGCCGTTATCCTGAGCCATTTTGCAGAACTTTTCATAAACTATCCAGTTCTTTCTGCGCCTGAGAACAGGAGATACAAAGAAATTAAGGATATACGCAAGCACTTCTCTCCTCTTGATTTCATCGGTGTCGTACTCGCTTCTTTCTCTGTAGCAGAAGTTTATAACGCCGCGCTTGCTGAAATACGGGAAAATGATATGCTTTTCGTCAACATCGCACTGAACATTTGTAAAGTAAAGTTTTCTCTTAATTGAAAAGCCTTTATAATTAACCTTTACATACTGGCGAGCGCCGTATTTTTTTATGACCGCTCTTACATCCCAAAAGATTTCTTTAAGCGGCATACCGGCGTTAAAATCAAGTGTTGCGATAACTTTTGTATAAGCCTCTTTCTTTTCAAACTCACATTTAAACGGAATTTCAATATTTTCAAGAACGCTTCGATATTTGAGCACCAAGCCGTCAAATTCAGCATTTTGGTCGTTTGGAATATTAAGCGTGAGTTCAAGATGATTGCCGTTTGTTTTAAGTCCTTTAAGATTGCAAGGAGGATAGATTGCTTCAAGCGACTCATCCCTTTTGCTGAAATAAAGAGTAAGCTCATCGCAAAAATTATAATACGGGCTTGTGGCAACCTCATAAATCGTCGGAGTTAAATCATAAAGGGCAAGCATATTTTCTGCTCGCTCGCTGTTTGCATTAATAAGTTTTTTAAGGTTCGTATCAAAATACGACTTTGGCAAAGAATAGTTTGCAAAAAGAGGCTCGCAGTATTTGTGTGAAATATCGTTATCTTTATAATCTTCCAAACTTGCAAGCACAACGCACTTTTGTCCCTTTTTCTTGTCAAATGCAATTACACCTACAATAAATTTTTGCTTATTATATACAACAAGGTCTTCAATCAAAACATCAAGCGGAATATCGAAACTCTTGGTTTGCTTGTTTTCCTCGCTCAAAGGCAATATCTTTTGAATAACTCTTTTACCATTGAGAACCACAAACTGCTCAAACTCGTAACCCTTTGCATTGAGGGAAACAGAGATTTTCCTATTGCCGTTATTTATACTCTTTGTTTTGCAGTGAACAATATTTTCTTCGTCAACATAGCACTCTTCTTCAAATGCGCTGATATCTTCAATAAATTCGGGGTCAATATTAAGATTAGGGAAAGTACGCTGAATTTCTCTTTTATGAACGCGGTCCAAAACGCTTTTAACACCGAGGTGGCAAAGCAAATCTTCAATATATGTTCTCGGCGTTGTCATAGTAACAACAACATATTTGAACATATCGTTAAATTCATCGTGAAGCGTAGGACCGACCTCACCCTTAAACCATTTCTTTTCAAGGCAAACAATTTTGTTTTCATCCGCAATTTTTGAAATAGAATTAAGTTTGGCAAAGCCGTTAACTTTTACATTAGGGTGAATAACCTGATATCTTTTTTCCTTGTTTTTGCCGTAATCTTCAATTTCAAGACCGTCATTTTCACCTGTAAACATAAGGTGCAAAAGCTTTTTGCTCACATCAGGGCTGTCATATTTAAAGAATGTTTTGAAATACTCGGTATCGGTGTATGAATCATTCATAAAGCTTTCGTCGCTGAGCACTTTTGCAAGTTCTTTTTCGTCATAAATTTGGCGAAAAGGAAGAGAGGCAACATCCATATACATTCCTCTGTCATGCATATACTCCTCGTAGTCATACATAAAGAGTATAATCGGCTTTTGAGTGATTGAATAGTCGAAAAATACAGATGAATAGTCGGTAATAAGTGCATCTGCGCAGTTTAAAAAGCTGTAGTTGTCAATTCCCTTTGGGAAAGGTTTAATATGCTTATATGAATCAAGCGAAATAGAGTCCTTTAAAATAGGATGGAAATTTACATAAAATACCTGATTATCGTTAAGTTTTTCGTCAATAAGCTCAAATATTTCTTTAACCTTGGTTTCATAAGCGGAGGTGTTGATATCGTGGTTGCTTGTGCCTCTCCAAGTAGGCATATAAGCATAAACCGTTTTGCCGTCAAGACCAAGGTCAGATTTAAGCTTTGCGCCCTGCTCTTTATCAAAGAAAATCTCATTTCTCGGATAGCCTGCCATAACTACATTACCGGTGTAAAGGTCGTTTAAGTTGTAGTCCTCCATCATAACATCCTTGGTAAAATCGTTAGGGAATGTTATATAGTCGGCTTGAAGAAAATTGTGCTGAACATTGTACATTGATTCAATGCCGAGGCGCATCTTTTTGCCGAGAGTTTTAAGCGGAGTGCCGTGCCAGGTTTGAAGATAAACTTGGTCAGGCTTTTTAATAAAATAAACAGGGAAAGAACTGTTATTAATAAGATACTTTGCAGTTGCAAGCATTTTTGTATACTTAAAAGTAGTTACATCAATAAGTTTAACATCAAGTCCGATTTCTTTTATAAACTCTGCGTGAGCTTTTTTATTTTCCGTGCCGTAATATATTTTATATTTACCGGGATATGATTTTAATATTTGCCTTACAAGAGCCAAAGACGAGTCGGAAATGTTGCCGCCGTGGAACGACTCAACCAAAATAACATCTTTTTTTACCTTGCAGTGCTTATAAAACAAGCCGTAATAAAACTTTCTTTTAGGCGTTTTGGAGCACATCCTTATGATGTACTTTTTGAAATTAATTAATTTCTTTTTTAGTTTTCTGTACATTTTACTGAGCCTCCATTTTTCCTCCGTACATTTTAACAATTTTTCAAATTCATATACCATTTAATTTTAACATAATTGTAATCATTTTGCAATAACAATTACAATTATACGACGTTTTGATAACCCATATAATCTAAACAATATAAAATGAAACGAATTTTGTATGGGCAAATATTATTTGCCTGCTGTTTTTGACTCAAAAAAACCGCTTTAACCAAACCTCAAATTTAATCATTTCTTTATAATTGTTTATTTTTACTTGTTGAAATGAATTGTGCAAGTGGTATAATTAAGTTAGGAAAATTTTACTCTAAAACGCAAAAAAGAGAGGTATCATATATGACAAAAGAAGAAATACTTGCAAAAGTTGACCACACGCTTTTAAGCCAAAACGCAACTTGGAATGATATAAAGCAGATTATTAATGACGGCATAAAATACTCCACAGCAAGCGTTTGCATACCGCCGAGTTTTGTAAAAAAAACGAGTGAATACGCAAACGGCAAAGTTAAAATCTGCACGGTGATAGGCTTTCCAAACGGATATAACACTGCCAAAACAAAGTGCTTTGAAACCGAGGACGCAGTAAAAAACGGCGCAGACGAGATTGATATGGTAATAAATATCGGTCTTTTGAAAGACAAAAAGTATGGAGATATTTTAGCTGAAATTAATGATGTTAAAAAATCTTGCCATGGCAAAACACTGAAAGTTATTATTGAAACCTGCCTGCTCACAGAAGATGAAAAAATCAAAATGTGCGAAATAATTAACAGTTCAACCGCAGATTTTATTAAAACTTCAACCGGTTTTTGCACCGGCGGCGCAACTTTTGACGACATTAAGCTTATGAGCGAGCATATAAAAGGCAAGAAGATAAAAGCCGCAGGCGGGATAAAATCTTTTGACGACGCAGAAAAATTTATAAACCTCGGCGCCGACAGGCTCGGCACAAGCAAGCTTGTTAAAATTATGAAAGAGGGATAAAAATGAGAGGCTTTATAGTTGTGCTCGATTCGTTTGGCGTAGGATACAGTGATGACGCAAAAATTTACGGTGACGAGGGCGCAAACACAATAAAAACGATAAGCAAATCAAAATATCTTAACACTCCCAATATGGAAAAACTCGGTTTACTGAGCATTGACGGAGTTAACCTTACGAAAAATGTTAAAACAACCGGCGCATATGCCAAGCTTCGTGAACTTTCGCACGGCAAGGACACAACGACGGGTCACTGGGAAATGGCAGGAATAGTGTCAAAAACGGCACTGCCTACTTTCCCAAACGGTTTTCCGAGCGAAATTATTGACGAATTTGAAAAGCAGACAGGCAGAGGTACGCTCGTTAACAAGCCGTATTCCGGCACTCAGGTAATTAAAGATTACGGCGACGAACATATAAAAACAGGTAAGCTTATTGTTTACACTTCAGCTGACAGTGTGTTTCAAATTGCGGCTTGTGAAAGCATTGTGAGTGACGACGAGCTATACAATTACTGCAAAATCGCAAGGAAAATTTTGAAAGGCAAATACGGTGTAGGCAGAGTTATTGCAAGGCCGTTTATTAAAGACGAAAACAGCAATTTTGTAAGAACTCCGCGCCGCCACGACTTTTCACTTGAACCGCCGAGTGACACGATGCTGGATATTTTGGAGCGAAACGGCAAAGACACGATAGCCGTAGGCAAAATTTACGACATTTTTGCTCACAGAGGGCTTAGCGAGCATTATTTTACCTCTGGCAACACCGAAGGAATTGCAAAAACGCTTGAAATAAGCGAGCGTGACTTTGACGGCTTATGTTTCACAAATCTTGTTGACTGCGATATGCTTTACGGTCACAGGAGGGACATTGACGGCTATGCAACAGCCATCAGTGAATTTGACGAATGTTTGCCGAAGCTGATTAGTAATCTTAAAAGTGACGACTTTTTGATGATAACTGCCGACCACGGCTGTGACCCGGGCTACAAGGGTACCGACCACACGAGGGAATTTGTGCCGTGGCTGATTTACGGCGACAAAATAAGGAGTGTAAACCTCGGAACGATTGAGGGTTTTACCGTAGTTTGTAACACGGTACTTTCGCTTTTCGGCATAAACGAGCAAGTTGACGGGCAAAATGCGATAAACGATATTATTAAGAGGTAGAGTATGACAAACGATGAACTTATGAAAATTGCGAAAATCAGCAAGGAAAAAAGCTACTCTCCCTACTCTCATTTTAGTGTAGGCGCGGCGTTGCTGACAAAAAGCGGAAAAGTTTACACCGGCGCCAACATTGAAAATGCGTCCTACCCTGCCACAATTTGTGCCGAGAGAGTTGCGATTTTTAAAGCAATAAGCGAAAATGAGCGAGAGTTTGAAAAAATTGCAATAAGCGGTGACTGTGATGATTTTTGTTTTCCCTGCGGAGTTTGCAGGCAGGTTATGAGTGAGTTTTGCGGTGATGATTTTAAAATAATTCTTCAAAATAAAGACGGAATTAAAGAGTTTACTCTCGGTGAACTTTTGCCGTATTCATTTAAGCTGAAAGAAGATGAAAAAAATGAGAATGATTGACATAATCGAGCACAAAAAGCAAGGTTTAAAGCTTAGCAAAGAGGAAATTGAATTTTTTGTAAGCGGCTTTACAAACGGTAAGATTCCCGATTACCAGGCTTCCGCCCTTGCAATGGCAATATATTTTAACAAAATGAGTGATGAAGAAACGAGCATTTTAACAAACGCTATGGCAAAAAGCGGAGATATACTTGATTTGTCACTTTTCGGCGATTTGAGTGTTGACAAACATTCATCCGGCGGTGTCGGCGACAAAACCACGCTTGTTGTTGCCCCAATTGCATCCGCTTTGGGATGCGTTGTTGCAAAAATGAGCGGCAGAGGTTTGGGTTTTACAGGCGGAACGATTGACAAGCTTGAATCAATTCCGAATTTTAACACACAAATGACCCCAGAAGATTTTATAAATCAGGCGAAAAATATCGGCATTGTTGTCGCGGGTCAAACGGGAAATATGGCACCGTGCGACAAAAAGCTTTATGCCATTCGGGATGTTACGGCAACGGTTGACTGTATGCCGCTCATTGCCTCGTCAATTATGAGCAAGAAGCTTGCCGCAGGGTCTAAAAACATTGTGCTTGATGTTAAATGCGGTGACGGTGCTTTTATGAAAAGCAGAGAGGACGCAACCCACCTTGCAAACGAGATGATTAAGATTGGCAAGGCGCTTGGCAGGAATGTGCACGCAGTAATAAGCGATATGGACTCACCGCTCGGCTACGCAGTCGGCAACACGCTTGAAGTGGTTGAAGCCGTCAAGATTTTAAAAGGCGAAAAAGTGCCGAGGCTTTATGAACTTTGCATTACCCTTGCAAGCCATATGGTTTCATCTTGTAAAGGCATAAGCCTTGACAGCGCGAAAGAACAGTGTGAAACGGCGATTGAAAACGGAAGCGCACTTGAAAAGCTTTGCGAACTCGTCAAAGCTCAGGGCGGAGACGAGAGTTATATTAAAGATGAAAGCAAATTTCCGCTTGCAAAATATAAATACGAAATCAAGGCGGAAAAAGGCGGTTATATTTTCCAACTTGAAGCGGAAAAGATCGGCAATGCAAGTTGCTTGCTCGGGGCGGGAAGAAGCGTTAAAGATGACGAGATTGACGCGCTTGCAGGTATAGTTTTAAGCGTTAAAGTCGGAGATAAAATCAGCAAAGACGACACGATTATGACGCTTTATTCAAGCAGTGAAGAAAAAATAAAAAATGCTCTTTCAACCGCTTTATCATCAATAAAAATCAGCGATAAAAAAGTCAAAGAGCAGAATGTTATTATTGATGAAATAGATTAAATAATAAAAGATTTCTCTTAAGGGGAAGCCAAAATTATTAAGGAGAATTTTTATGAAACTGTATTTTGTCGGTGCTGCGCACGAAGTAACGGGTTCATGCTCGATACTTTTCGCTTGCGGCAAAAAGATTATGATTGACTGCGGTATGGAGCAGGGCGAAAACATATATGAAAATGTTGATTTGCCCGTTGCGCCAAACGACATTGACGCAATGCTCCTTACCCACGCCCACATTGACCATTCGGGCAATATTCCGTTTATAAGTGCAAACGGTTTTTCCGCCCCGATTTACACAACGAGTGCGACTGACAGGCTTTGTCGCATTATGCTTATGGACTCGGCTCACATTCAGGAATTTGAAGCAAGCTGGAAAAACAGAAAAAACAAGCGTTCGGGCGCAGAACCGGTTGAGCCGCTTTACACAACGCAGGATGTTCAAAATGCGCTTAAATATTTTACCCCTTGCGAATATAATGAAACATATAATATTTTTGACGGAATAGAAATAAGATTTATTGACGCAGGTCATTTGCTCGGCAGTTCTTCTATTGAAGTTAAAGTGACTGAAAACGGGGTAACAAAAACAATTCTTTTTTCAGGCGATATCGGCAACATCAACCGACCGCTCATAAAAAACCCGCAAAAACCGCCGGTTGAAAAGGCAGATTTTGTTGTGATTGAATCGACCTACGGCAACCGACTTCACGGCGACAGACCCGACTATGTTCTTCAGCTCACCGGCATTATTCAGTCTACTTTTGACCGCGGCGGAAATGTTGTTATACCGTCATTTGCAGTCGGCAGAACGCAGGAACTTTTATATTTAATCAGAATTATAAAAGAAAAAGGACTTATCAAAAATCACGCAAACTTCCCCGTTTGGGTGGACAGTCCGCTGGCAGTTGAAGCAACGGAAATTTACGACGACAAAAATTTAAGAAGATATTTTGACGCCGACACTTTGGAACTTATAAACAACGGCATTAACCCTATCAAATTTGACGATTTGAAGCTTGCGGTAACGAGTGACGAATCGAGAATGATTAATGACAACCCTACGCCGAAAATTATCCTTTCTGCAAGTGGTATGTGCGAAGCAGGACGAATCAGACACCATTTAAAGCACAACCTTTGGAGAGAGGAATGTACGATTCTTTTTGTCGGCTACCAAGCGCAGGGCACGCTCGGCAGGAAAATTATTGAGGGCGCAGACACGGTTAATCTTTTTGGCGAAGAAGTAAAAATCAACGCAAGCATTGAGAAAATGCAGGGTATCAGCGGTCACGCAGACAAAAATATGCTTCTCTCGTGGCTTGGAAGCATACCGCAAAAGCCGAAAGTAGTTTTTGTTAACCACGGTCACGACACGGTTTGCGACGAATTTGCAAAATCGATTGAAAATGAGCTTCAAATCAGCGCAACCGCGCCGTATTCAGGTGACGGATACGAGCTTGGCGAATTTGCAAAGCAAGTTGATATCGGTCCTCGCAAGCTTATTGACAAAAAGAAGCACAAAATTGAACGCAACAACACGGTTTACGACAGGCTTTACCTTGCAGGTCAAAATCTTATGTCGGTTATCGAGGCAAGCCGTGGCTGTGCCAACAAAGATATAAGCAAGCTTACCGACCAAATTCTTGCGCTTGTTGACAAATACAAATTAGACTGACGGTGAAAATATGGTAATACACACAAAAGAAATTAATGAAAGAATCGAAAACCCCGCCGAGTTCATCAAAACGGGCGAAAACGGGCTGAACGCTCAAATTGAGCAAACGGCAAAATCAATTATCGAAAGCGGAAAAGAGAAGCCGATTATACTCATTTCGGGTCCGTCCGGAAGCAGCAAAACAACGACTGCCATTAAACTTGCCAAAAATTTGAGGGGCAAGGGCGCAAAAGTTTGCTACATATCAATGGACAAATATTTTAAAAATTTCACACCAGAAGAAAAGGCGCTTAAAAAGCAAAACAAGCTTAACCTTGAATCGCCCGAGCGAGTGGACGGCGAATATCTTAACCGTGACATTGATACACTTTTAAACGGCGGCGAAATCAGTTTGCCAAGCTATGATTTTTTAACCAATACACGAACCCTGAGCGAAACGAAGCTGAAGCGAAACAACGGTTTTGTTATTATTGAGGGGATACACGCACTAAATCCGACTCTCCTCGGTGAAAACGACGACACGAGCAAGAAAATTTATGTCAGCGTGCGCACCCGTGTTGTTGATTCAAACAACGACAAGCTTCACCCTTGCAAAATCAGGCTTTGCCGGCGAATGATTAGGGATAAGCTTTACCGCGGCAGGTCTTTTGAAGAAACTATCAAGCTTTTTGCAAAAGTTCAGCGCGGCGAAAATCAATTTATTATGCCGAATAAGGGCAGAGCCGATTTTAATATTGACACGTTTATCGACTATGAGCCGTGCATTTACCGCAAATATCTGTTTGAAGAACTGAAAAAGCTTCAAACCGGTTTTTCGGATATCAGTGATGTTGTGAACGCACTTGATGAAATTGAACCGATTGACGACAACCTAATACCGAGTGATGCGTTTATCCGTGAATTTATCGGCGGAAGCAGTTTATCATATTAGAACTGTAGGGTTCAACCTCCTCAATGAACTTGTTTGTAATATTAGGATATTTTAGGCTTTTTTAAGGAAGCTGTAAACTTGTTAACTGAGGGATAGCGATCGAGTGATATTCGCCCCTACGGTGGTTTTTCTGATTTAGGCACTTGAAGATCAAACAGATATTATATTGCAAAAAAATAAGGGCTCGAAATCGAGCCCTTTAATTTTATGTTTTGATTATTTTCTTGTTAAGCCGATACCGTCAGCACCGAGGTATTCGTCAGATGCAGGGAATGAACATTTGTAAACAACATCAAGTGAAGCGCTCTTATCTTTAAGAACTGCAACATTTGCGTGCTTAACATCGATATGTACATTCATAACATAATCAGCCTTAGTGATTTCATTTGTCTTAGTATCAACAGTAACAACACCTGTGCCGCCCTTATAGTCAACAACAAAGTTGTCGTTAATTGTACCCTGTGAGAATGAAAGAACAGAGATAGATTCAACTACAGATGAAATATCACCGAGAACATTGAAGAAACGGCCCTGTGAGTCAGTACCAGGCATTGCAAGGATAGCTTCCTTTGGCTGGAGTGACATTGTGATAGTGCCGTCACCGTTGTCAACTACGCTTGCTGCGAGGATATCGTCTGCTGTAATCTGAGATTTTGTACAATCGAACTTGCCGTCATCTCTTGTGTCGCCCTTAGGGTCACGGTTACCTGAAGGTGAAAGACCGTTTGTACCGCCGTGGAAAAGACCGCCAACGATACCAGGAACGAGCTTGTCTATCATTGAGTTTGACTTGCCCTCAACAAGAAGATTTTCAACATTAAGTTCTTCAGTACCAAGCATCTTGTAGTAGCTGTGAGTTTCGCCTGAATCGGTTACATAGTCAGCAGTAAGAGTTTTGGTATAGTCATAACATTCTTTATAATAGTTAACAACATCCTCTTGAGTTTTAAACTCTTTGCCGCCGTATGTACCTGCTTTGAATTCGTCAATAACAACTTCATCTGAAGCAGCGGCAGAATCGTCAGCAGAAACAGCCTCAATCTTAGGATACTTGTTAATTACAATAGCAGTTGCAACAACGCAAACTACCAAAACAATGGCTAAAAAGCCGTTGAATTTGCTAAGTCCGGATTTTCTTTTCATACAAAAATTCCCCTTTGAATATATTGTTACTCTCTTATAATATACTAAAACTAAAAATATTTCAACTATTTTTTTAATTTAGTCTTTAAAAGTAACAATAATTTGCGTGCCTTTGCCTTCTTCACTCTCAAGTTTAAGGTCTGCGCCGTGAAGCTGGGTAATATGTTTTACTATTGCAAGACCCAAACCCGTACCGCCTGTTGCCTTGCTTCTGCTCTTATCAACCCTGAAAAATCTTTCAAAAATTCTGTCCTGATACTTAGCCGGAATACCGATACCGGTATCCTTAACCGACACGCTTGCGCCCTTTGAAAGCGGAGTGACGGTGACGGTAACAGTACCGTTTTCCTTATTATACCTAATCGCGTTATCAAGAAGATTATAAACCATTTCCTCCACAAGCTGAGCCTTGCCGCGAATGTAGCACTGCTCGCCCGAAAGGGAAAGGGTAACATTTTTATTAAGCGCATTAATAGTGAGCGCCTCGACGCATTTGTTTGCGATATCATAAAGGTCAACCGATTCAAAAGTCATATCCTCGTCGTCGCTCTCCTCAAGCTGGGAAAGCTGAATGATATCCTCGCTCAAACTTACAAGTCTTAACGCCTGCTTCCTTATCACTCCTGCGAAAGACTTAATATCCTCCTCTTTAGCCATACCCGTTTCAATAAGTTCGGCATAGCCCGCGATAGAAGTAAGCGGGGTTTTAAGCTCGTGCGAAACATTTGCGGTAAACTGTTTTTTCTGCTTATCAAGCATTTTTTGCTTTTTCTTTTGTTGCAAAAGTGCATTTACAAGCGGCTTGAGTTCCTCGTCCGACTTAAATTTGTCAACATCGTCAAGATTTTGACCGAGCTTACGAATAGGCTTAATAATACTTTTTGTAATCGCAAGACTGACAAACACAGCGGCAATAATAACCGCCAATATACAAATAAGAATGTATACAATATAATCTTTGAAAAATTTGCCTATACTCGTTGCCTGAGAAGAAATGCGCAAAATGTTGCCGTTATCAAGTTGCTTTGCAAAATAATACACTTTTTCTTTTTGAGTGTCGCTGTTTCTTGTAACGGTTGCCTCTCCGTTCTTTTTCGCCTCAATTATTTCTTCACGGTCTGCGTGATTGTCAAGAGTTGAAGCGTCTTCAATATTGTCCGCAATAACTTTACCGTTTGAAGAAACGAGCGTAATTCTTATATTAGGGTCAATATTGCTCGTAATAAAAGCGGTGTCGCCACTCTCGTTAAGCTCCGCTTCAACAACCGTTTCAACAACCCTAAGCTGTTCTTTAAGTTGCTTGTCGCTGTAAGAATAAAAAACCGACAAAATAAGCACAGCCGTGATAGTGATTACCGACACGCCGAAAGCGAAAATTTTATATAAAGTCTTTTTAGTCAAAAATTACTCACCGACCTTATATCCGACATTTCTTATAGTTTTGATATGTTCGCCAGCCGCTCCGAGCTTTTTGCGAAGTGACTGAATATGAACATCAACCGTTCTGTTGCCCTGCTCAAAATTATAGCCCCAAACAATTTCCATAAGCCTGTCACGGGTAAGAACTATGCCCTTATTCCTGATAAGGTGCTTCAATATTTCATATTCTTTATATGTAAGGTCGATTTCTGCCCCGTCAACCAAAACAGTGTGCTTGTTTTCATCAAGCTCAATATTTTTATAAACAAGAACGGACTTAACTTTCTTCGCCGTTCTTCTAAGCACTGCCTTAGTCCTCGACACAAGTTCCATAACGCCGAAAGGCTTTGTAATATAGTCGTCTGCGCCCATATCAAGACCCTTGACTGCGTCAATCTCGCTAGTTTTTGCCGTAACCATAATTACGGGAAGGTCACTATAAGCCGGGGTTTGCCTTATATTTGTTAAAATAGCAAGACCGTCCTCCTCCGGAAGCATAATATCAAGAAGCGCAATATCCGGCACTTTGGTTTCAAGAGCCTTAATAAAACTCTTGCCGTTTTCAAAGCCTTTTACTTCAAATTCCGAATTTTTAAGCGCATATATTTCAAGTTCCCTGATTGAAGCGTCGTCCTCTACTATATATACAAGTTGCTTATCACTCATAGTCTACCTCTTACCTTACTGCATACTTGTTTAAATATGTTTCAAACTGTTCCATAAATGTTTTGTTGTTAGAATTTTTAACGCCTTTAAGATAGCTGTGAGTTTGATAACTACCCTGCGAAAGTTCGATAATGCAGACTGCCAAGTTTGAGCAGTGGTCTGCAATACGCTCATACGAATTAACTATATCAAAAAATAAAATTCCGTTTTCAACAGTGCAGTTACCCTGTTCCATTCGCTTTGAATGGCGTGCACGAAGCTCTGATTTAAGATTATCTATAACCTGCTCAAGCGGTTCAACCGTCATTGCAAGCTCAACATTATCCTCAATAAATGCCCTTGTTGAATTTTCGATAATTTCCGTAACGGCTCTGCCCATAACTTCAAGTTCACGGTTAGCTTCTTCGCTGAAATGGATTTTATCCTGGTGCATTTTCCTCTTAGTTTTGAGGATATTGTAGCCGTAGTCACCCATACGCTCAAAGTTGCCAATCGCGTGAGAATACTTATTAAGCCTCATTGAGTCAGTTGTATTAAGGTCCATAGCGCTTATCTTAACAAGATAAGTTTCAAGCTGGTCCTCATAAGTATCAAGCTTCTTTTCGTTTGCTTTAATCGTTTCGTCCTTTTTGTGGCTGTAACTCTTAATAAACTCTATACTTTCAACAATATTTGACTGCGCAAGAGTTGCCATTTCGTCGCACTTGTCTTTAACTTTATCAAGCGCAAAACCTGGGTTGATAAGGAATCTTTCTTCAACAAGACCGTTTTGGTCTTTAACTTCTTCCTCGCCGTTTTTGTCATCTTTAATGAGAACATACATAAACTTTTCAAGTTGCTTGCCAAACGGGAAAAGAATGAGAGTTGCAAAAACATTGAAAAGAGAATGGATAACGGCGATAGTAGCCGGAGTAACATTGTCGCTGAAAAACGGCAAGCCGAAAATCGCATTTGCGCCGTAGAAAAGCACCATTGCGATGACAACGCCGATTACATTAAATGTAAGGTGCGTCCAAGCGGCTCTTTTTGCGTTTTTATTAGCGCCGATTGAGGAAATGAGCACGGTTGTGCACGAGCCGATATTCTGACCCAAAATAATAGGAAAAGCCGCCGAAACCGTGATTGAACCGGTGGTTGAAAGCGCCTGCAAAATGCCGACCGAAGCCGAAGAACTTTGAAGCGCAGTAGTAAGAAGCGTACCTGCAAGTATACCCAAGATAGGGTTAGAAAACTTTGTTAAAATGCTTGTGAATTCCGGCACATCTTTAAGTCCTGCCATAGAGTCGCTCATAGTTGTCATACCTATCATCAAAAGACCGAAGCCTAAAACGATATAGCCGACATTGTGCTTCTTCTCACTCTTGCAAAACATCACAAGAATAATGCCGATAAAGGCAAGAACAGGAGCGAAAGAGCTTGGCTTTAGAAGATTGACAAAGATATTTCCACCCTCAATACCTGCAAGCGAAAGTATCCACGCAGTAACGGTTGTACCGATATTTGCGCCCATAATAATGCCGACAACCTGCCTGAGTGCCATAATGCCGCTGTTAACAAAACCGACTGCCATAACCGTAACGGCGCCGCTCGACTGAATAACCGCAGTAACAAAAAGACCTAAAAGTACGCCTTTTATTCTGCTGTCCGTCATTTTTTCAAGAATTGTACCGAGCTTGCTGCCGCCCATTTTTTCAAGGCTTTTGCCCATAACATCCATACCGAACAGAAACATCGCAAGTCCGCCGATAAGCGTTAAAAAATTATAAATAGTCATAATGTTTTCCCTTTATTACACAAAAAATTACAGTTAAATATTAAATGGTGTCGGTTAAGTTAGAATATGGTTTATGTTAAATTTAAGTTAAATAAATTATAGTTTGGCGGGCGAACGCAGTTCGCCCCTACGGTGATTTTTCTATTTTAAACAGTCTAAAATGATAAGATTTTCGTAGCGGCGAACAGTGTTCGCCATTCTTTCCTATCGACGGCGAAGCCGCCACCTTCTACGGAAGCCGTCCCTTTTGTCACTGCGTGACATTTCCCCACACTGTGGGGAATCACCCTCGTCAGAGGGAAGCAAGAAAAGGTCAGGAAGATTGAGGTTGCGAAGAAGTA
>CAVKLC010000031.1:0-27338 GCA_963657005.1 bacterium
TTCCCTCTGACGAGGGAAGTGGCGGCTTCGCCGTCGATAGGAGAGAATGGCGAACACTGTTCGCCGCTACGAAAATCTTATCATTTTAGACTGTTTAAAATAGAAAAATCACCGTAGGGGCGAATACCATTCGCCCGCTAAACTATAATTTATATCAAAAAAGCAGAAGTCAGCCGACTTCTGCTTTTGCTTTTATATAGATTATTTAAGGAGAGAGCGATACATTTTGATATATTCGTTTGCGCTCTTACCCCAGCTCATATCACATTCAAGCGCACGCTTAACAAGGACATTCCAGTTGTCGCTGTTATATGCGTCAACGCCACGGTAAATAGCGCCGAGCATATCATATGCGTCATATGTTTTAAATGTGAAGCCGTTGCCCTGACCGTCACCGCAGTCGGTGATTGAGTCTTTAAGACCACCTGTTTCACGAACGATAGGGACTGTGCCGTAGCGAAGCGCAACCATTTGCGAAAGACCGCAAGGCTCGCTTTTACTCGGCATAAGGAATAAGTCTGCGCTTGCATAAATCTTTCTTGCAAGGTCAGGCACAAAGCCGATAGTAACGCCGACTTTGTCAGGATACTTGTCGTGGAGATAGCGGAAATAGTTTTCATATTCCCATTCGCCGCTGCCGAGAACGACATATTGAATGTTGCGCTCGTAAAGGCTCTTTTCAAGCACTTCTTTCATAAGGTCAACACCCTTGTGACCTACAAGCCTTGTAACAATGCCTACAAGCGGCACATCAGGGTCAACATTCATACCCATCATCCTTTGCAGCTCAGCCTTGTTTTTAGCCTTGTTAGAAAAGTCCTCAGCGTTGTAGTTCGCCCAAATGTCCTTGTCGCTTTCAGGGTTGTAACTGTCGGTGTCGATACCGTTTAAAATACCGCAAAGCTTCCAACTTCTTTGGTTAAGGATAGGGTCAAGACCGTAGCTGTACCACGGGTCAAGAATTTCCTTTGCATATGTAGGCGAAACGGTTGTAATTTTGTTTGCACATTCAATGCCGGCTTTCATAAAGTTAACAAGACCGTCGTACAAAACTAAATTGTTGTATTCCGGAGCAATGCCGAGTACATCGTTTAAAAGTTCGTCACCGTACTTGCCCTGATATTGAATATTGTGAATAGTGAAAACAGTTTTAATATTTTCAAATCCCATTCTGTTTGCATAATAGCAACTGTAATAAAGCGGTGTGAGCGCACTCTGCCAGTCGTTGCAGTGAATGATATCTGGCTTCCAATCAATGGCAGGAATGATTTCAAGCACAGCTCTTGCAAAGAAGGCAAATCTTTCAGCGTCGTCATAATGACCGTAAATTCCGTCACGCTTGAAGTAATATTGATTGTCAAGGAAATAGTAGATTACTCCGTTTACTTTTGCTTCAAAAATACCGCAGTACTGTCTTCTCCAAGAAACGGGAACAGAGATGGAAGTGATAAACTTCATCTTGTCCTTATATTCCTGCTTAATTCCGTCATAAAGCGGCATAACGACACGACAGCCGATAAGCCTTTTCCTAAGCGCTACAGGAAGCGAGCCTGCAACATCTCCCAAACCACCCGAAGCCATAAACGGAAGCGCTTCGGACGCTACATATAATACTTTCATTTATTATGTTCCTCCAAATTTATACCCTTGTGTTTTTGGCAAGACATACAGGGAAAGTTTCTGCACCTGAAAGTTCAGCCGAACTCTTGATGCTTACATTTTTATCTGCAATTACACAATTAACCCTTGAATTTTCGCCGATAACCGTATCCTGCATAAGAATAGAATTTTTAACAACAGCGCCTTTTTCAACTTTAACACCCTTAAAGATAATACAGTTTTCAACCGTGCCGTCAATAATGCAACCGTCGGCAACGAGCGAATTCTTTGTAACCGATTCAGGACCGTAAAGAGTAGGCATATCGTCACGTTCTTTTGTTGAAATAGGGGAACTGAAAAGCTTCTGCCTGTTTTCCTTTTCAAGAAGCGACATAGAAATTTTGTAGTAACTCTGAATCGAATCGATTGTACCTACAAAAGAATCTGTGGCATCATAAGCGTTGATTTTAAGGCTCTTTATGTTAGTCATAATGATATTTCTCTGATAAGAAATTTCGTTTTTTGAATGAGCGGTTTGAATAAGAGTTTCAAGCAAATATTTTTTCATAATCATAATGTTGCAAGAATAAAATACTTCATCTTCAACATCACGGTCAAGGCTCATTTCCGTAATTCTGCCGTTTTCATCTACATTGTCAAAGCAGAGAACCGAACCGATGTTTTTAGGCATTTTACCGTGAACACCTACGATTGTAATATCTGCACCGCTCTTTTCGTGAGCGTCAAAAAGCTTTGAATAGTCAATGTTTACAACATGGTTGCAGTCCGTCATCAATACATAAGTCTGGTGCGATTGATGAAGAAAATTCATGTTGCCGTAAATTGCGTCGATTCTGTTGCCCCACATTGCGACATTGCCTGCCGAGAAAGGAGGAAGCAAGAAAAGACCGTCGCTCTTTCTGCTCAAATCCCACGGTTTACCCGTTCCTATATGGTCCATAAGAGAACGGAAGTTAGCGTTTGTTACAACGCCGATTTTGGTTACTCCGCTTTCAACAAGATTGGAAAGCGGAAAGTCGATTAAACGAAAACGGGAACAGAAAGGAACAGAACCCATAGTTCTCATAGCAGTGAGAGAGTCAAGCGCTTCCTCGTGAATGTTTGCAAATACCATACCTAATACTGATTTTCCGTTCATATTTATACCTCCTCTCCTGCTTTTACCATCACTCCGGGAGCAATGTGCATGCCTGATTTTATTGTTGCTTTTTCGCCGATTACCGCAATGCCCCAGTCTTCAGGCTTTTCAAGAAGCTCCGGAATTTCGCCAACCTGAGCATCTTCTTCAATTACTGCGTTTTCGGCAACGATAGAATAGTAAACCTTAGCGCCTTTTTTAATTGTGGCGCCCGGCATAATAACACTGTATCTTATATCTGCCCCTTCTTCAACCGTGCAGTTAGGAGATACAACCGAGTAGTCAACATTACCCTCGATTTCGCATCCCTCACTTACCGAAGAATTTTCAACAACGGCATTCTTGCCTATGTAATGAGGCGGGGCCATAGGGTTTCTTGAATAAATCTTCCAGCTCGGGTCTGAAAGGTCAAGGTCAACATTAGGGTTAATAATGTCAAGGTTAGCTTCCCAAAGAGAATCGATAGTTCCTACATCTTTCCAGTAGCCTGAGAACGGGAAAGCAAAGAGCCTTTCGCCCGCATTAAGCATTGTAGGAATAATGTTTTTACCAAAGTCGTTTGCCGAACCCTCGGTGTTCTCGTCCTGAATAAGATACTTTTTAAGCTTATCCCAACTGAATACATAAACGCCCATAGAAGCTTTGTTGCTCTTAGGTTCTTTCGGCTTTTCGGCAAATTCATAAATCTTGTCATTCTCGTCCGTTGCAAGAATACCGAAACGGGAAGCTTCCTCCCAAGGAACTTCAAGCACTGCGATTGTGCAGTCTGCTTCGTTCTTTTTGTGGAAGTCAATCATCTTTGCGTAGTTCATTTTATAAATATGGTCGCCTGAAAGGATAACTACATATTCAGGGTCATATTTTTCAATAAAATTAATGTTTTGATAAATAGCGTTTGCAGTACCCTTGTACCATTCTGCGCCGCCGATAGCTTCATACGGTGAAAGAATGTGAATACCGCCGTCCTGCCTATCCAAATCCCACGGCTGACCGTTGCCGAGGTAATCGTTAAGTTCAAGCGGCTGATACTGGGTAAGTACGCCTACGGTATAAATACCGCTGTTTACACAGTTTGACAAAGGAAAGTCAATGATTCTGTAGTTTCCGCCGTACGGAACAGCAGGCTTGGCAATATTTTTTGTAAGAACACCGAGTCTGCTTCCCTGACCGCCGGCAAGCAACATTGCTACAACTTCTGTTTTATGTGCCATTTCATTTCTCCTTTTATTTTGTCTTTTTATTTGATACAGCCGGCTTTTTGTCGGCTTTTTTTACTTTTTTATCGGGCTCTTTTTTTATTTCTTCTTTTTTAGCCACTGCCGTTTTTGCAGGTGCTTTAACTTCTTTTTTCTCTTCTTTTACTTTTTTGGACTGTTCTTTTTTTACCTCTTTTTTTGTTTCGGCTTTTGCTTCAACTTTCTTTTCCTCTTTTACTGCTTTTGGCTTAGATTTGATAAGCTTTTTAGCAGGCTTTTCAAGGTAAAGAGCCGAAAGACCGCTGAGCTTTAAGCCGATACTCTGTTCAAAGCCGTGCATAGGCTTTTTTTTCGTTTTGTATGTAGGGTGTTTTTCAAGAGTGGTGCCGCCGAACCTTTCAAGTGAAGTGTCAAGTATAACCTTGTAGCTACCCTCCTCGGGTACGCCGATTCTGTACTCGTCAAAACTGTTAGGGGTAAAGTTAAAGATTGCAATAATTTCCTTGCCCTCACGGTCAATTCTGCGAAAAGCGATAACACTGTTTGCATTGTCCTCGCTTGATATCCACTGAAAACCGTCCCAGCTGTAGTCAATCTGCCAAAGCGCCGGAGTGTCCTTGTAAAGCTTGTTGAGCGTTTTTGTAAAGCTAAGCATTTTCCTGTGCATATCATAATCAAGAAGAAGCCAGTCAAGACCCTGCTTGTAGTTCCACTCAATAAACTGACCGAACTCACTGCCCATAAAGAGAAGCTTTTTGCCCGGGTGAGCAAACATATATGCAAGAAACAGGCGAAGCCCGTCAAACTTCATTTCGTATTCGCCCGGCATTTTATTAATCAAACTGCACTTGCCGTGAACTACTTCGTCGTGGCTTATCGGCAAAATAAAGTTTTCGCTGAAAGCATAGTAAAAACTGAAAGTGATACAGTTGTGATTTCCTTTTCTAAATAGCGGGTCAAGCGAAACATACCTGAGCATATCGTTCATCCAACCCATATTCCACTTAAAGTTGAAGCCTAAACCGCCGATATTTGTCGGCATTGTAATCATAGGCCAAGCGGTAGATTCCTCCGCTATCATCATAACTTCGGGATGCTCTTTAAACATGGCACAGTTGAGGTCTTTAAAAAATTCAACAGCTTCAAGATTTTCCCTGCCGCCGTTTTTGTTAGGGGTCCACTGACCGTCCTCTCTGCCGTAGTCAAGGTAGAGCATAGAAGCAACTGCGTCAACCCTAAGTCCGTCAAAATGGAAACGGTCAACCCAATACATTGCGGAGGAGATGAGGAATGATTTAACTTCGTTTTTGCCGTAGTCAAATACTCTTGTGCCCCATTCCTTGTGCTCGCCCTTTTTCATATCGGAATATTCATAGGTACACTCGCCGTCAAATTCATAAAGACCGTGCGCGTCTTTTGGAAAATGAGCGGGAACCCAGTCAAGAATTACACCGATACCTGCTTTGTGGCAAGCGTCAACAAAATACATAAGGTCGTCCGGAGTACCGTAACGGGAGGTTGGGGCAAAGTAACCTGTAACCTGATATCCCCAAGAACCATCAAACGGATATTCCATAATCGGCATCATTTCAATATGAGTGTAGCCCATATCTTTTACATATGGCACAAGCTCCTCAGCCATTTGCCTGTATGATAAAAATTCGCCGTCCTCGTGCCTTTTCCAACTGCCGAAGTGAATTTCATAAATGTTGACAGGCTTTTCAAGAATGTTGCCGTTGCCGTTTGTCTGCTTCCATTTTTCATCACTCCACCTGTACTTGCCAAGCTCGTATACTTTTGAAGCGGTACCCGGTCTTGTTTCGGCGTGGAAAGCGTATGGGTCGGCTTTCATAATAATGTTGCCGCTTTTTGTTTCAATCGCATATTTGTAGCAGTCATAGATTTTTACACCGTCAATCTTTGCTTCATATATGCCGTCGCTGATTTCATCCATAACATTTGCTTCATTGTCCCAGGCGTTAAAATCACCTGAAACCGAAACTCGTTTTGCGTGAGGCGCCCAAACACGAAAAGCAAAGGTATCTCCCTTAATTCTATGACAACCGAAGAATTCATATGCCTTATAGTTTTTCCCTTGGTGGAAAATATAAAGCGGAAACTCGTAATCTTTGTCTAATTTTGCCAAAATTTCATCTCCTTTTGAGTATCGAAAAGCATTAAAAATGCTACTATACCTATAATATATCAATATCATATCACCTTTAGGCTAAATAATCAAGTTGTTTTTGTTTACTTTGTTACAAAAAAAAGTTAAATAATTCTAAAATCTGTGTAAAATGTTAGAAATGTATAGATTTTTTATTTGTAATCATATACTAAATAAACAATAAATATATACTTATAATACGGCTATTTTGTATAATAAAAGTTAATGCTAACTATTGTATAATAAGTATTATGTATGTTATAATGCTTATATTAAAGACTTGGCAAAATGAGGTGGGAAATATGCGTGATATTCTTGTTGCGTATCCGTCTAAGGATACTGCGCTTAAATTGCGCTCCCTGCTTGAAAGCGAAGGCTTTAATGTTACATATATTTGCGCAACGGGTGCAAGCGTTTTAAGCATTGCCCAAGATATGAGCGAGGGCGTAATTGTTTGCGCCGAGGGTTTAAGAGATATGATGGCAGGCAATATTGCCGAGCATCTTCCGCCCGATTTTGATATTGTTGCTCTCACCCGCGGTGATACGGAAAGTTTTAGGAGCAATCTTATCTATCTTCCTTTGCCGGTTGACAGGCAGGAGTTTTTGAGTACGGTCGGTGTTCTTTGCAACAGCGTGTCAAGTTTTACGAGGCGTAAGAACGGCGAAAATGATGTTGTTACAAAAGCGAAGCTTATACTTAGGGAAGTGAACGGCTTCAGCGAAGTTCAGGCGCACAAGTATCTTCAGCGCGAAAGTATGAACAAAGGCAAAAAAATAGCGGAGCTTGCGCAGGAAATAATAAACGACTTTATGTGATATATATTAAAAAGCAGTTGAATTTTAAGGGTTAACAATGTTAACCCCTACGGCAATTACAATTAAACAAATTTTGAAATGGAATGATTATATGGAATTTACAAAAATGCACGGTTGCGGCAATGACTATATATACATTGACTGCACCAAAGAATTTGTCGAAAATGAGGAAAAAACTGCAATTATTTTGTCTGACCGTCATTTCGGTATCGGCGGCGACGGAATAATTTTGATTAAAAAGGGCAAAATTGCCGATTTTGAAATGGTTATGTACAATGCTGACGGTTCAAGGGGTGCAATGTGCGGCAACGGAATAAGATGCGTTGCAAAATATTGCTACGACCATAAGCTTACTGATAAAACTTCTTTCACCATTGAATCAATGGGTGCAGTTAAATTTATTGAAACGAATGTGGAAAACGGTGAGGTTGTAAGCGCTAAAGTTGATATGGGTAAGCCGTCGCTTATCGCTTCTCAAATTCCGGTTAATATTGATAAGCAAAAAGCTGTTGACGAACCTATTGAAATTTGCGACAGAGAATTTAAAATGACTTGCGTATCAATGGGCAACCCTCACGCAGTTATGTTTATTGATGAGCATCCTGAAGATTTTGACCTTGAAAAATACGGTAAGGCGGCTGAGGGTAACACCGCTGTTTTCCCTGACAGAGTTAATGCCGAGTTTGCAAAGGTTATCGACAGAAAAAATATTGAAATGCGTGTTTACGAGCGTGGCTCGGGCGAAACGCTTGCCTGCGGTACAGGTTCTTGTGCCACTGCTGTTGCGGCAATTACTCTCGGCCTTTGTGACAATGATGTTACCGTTCACCTTTTGGGCGGCGACCTTGATATAAGCTGGAGCGGGGATGAAAACGACAGCGTATTTATGACCGGTCCGGCAAAGGAAGTATTCAGCGGCGAAGTTGATTTGAGCAAGTTTTAAATTTGTTAGAAAAGACCGTAGGGGCGAACACCGTTCGCTCGGTATAAACGGTGTTGATAATATATTAATTCACAATAAATGGAGGTTTAAAATACAATGAAGATTAATGAAAACTTTTTAAAGATTGAGTCAAGCTATCTTTTCTCAACCGTAGCTAAGAAGCAGAGAGAATATCAGGCTGCTCATCCTGAGACTGATGTTATCCGCCTTTCAATCGGTGATGTAACAAAGCCGCTTGCTCCTGCTGTTATTGAAGCTATGCACAAGGCTGTTGACGAAATGGCTAACGAGGAAACATTCAGGGGTTATCCGCCTGAGTACGGCTATGACTTCATTCTTGATGCTATTCAAAAGCACGATTATACCGACCGTGGCATTGACATTGCCAAGGATGAAATTTTCCTTTCAGACGGTGCAAAGAGTGACTGCGGTAATATCGGCGATATTTTCAGCGTAGACAATAAGGTTGCTATCTGCGACCCGGTTTATCCTGTTTATGTTGACACAAATGTTATGGCAGGCAGAAGCGGTGACAAGGACGAAAACAGTCTTTGGTCAAACATTATCTATATGCCTTGCACAGCAGAGAACAACTTTACACCTGATATTCCTACTGAAATTCCTGATGTAATTTATCTTTGCTTCCCTAACAACCCAACCGGTATGGTTGCTACAAAAGAGCAGTTAAAGAAGTGGGTTGATTTTGCCAACGAGCATCATTCACTTATCCTCTTTGATTCGGCTTATGAAGCATTTGTGGTTGAGGATGATATTCCAAAGTCAATTTATGAAATCGAGGGTGCAAAGACTTGCGCTATCGAACTTCGTTCATTCTCAAAAACAGCAGGCTTTACAGGTATGCGTTGCGGATACACAGTAGTACCTAAGGAACTTGTATTTAACGGCACAAGCCTCAACCCGCTTTGGGCAAGAAGACAGGCTACTAAGTTCAACGGTGTTTCATATATTACTCAAAGAGCTGCCGAAGCTATCTATACAGAAGAGGGTCAAAAGCAGATTAAGGAAACACTTGCTTATTATCAAAAGAATGCAAGAGTTATTTATGACGGTCTTTGCGATGCAGGCTTTGAGTGCTACGGCGGTGTAAACTCACCTTATGTATGGCTCAGAGTACCTGAGGGTTACACTTCTTGGGAATTCTTTGATGAACTTCTTGAAAAGTGTCAGGTAGTAGGTACACCGGGATCAGGTTTTGGTCCTGCAGGTGAGGGTTACTTCCGTTTAACATCTTTCGGCAACGACGAAAAGACAGTTGAAGCTATTGAAAGAATTAAAAAGGCGTATAAGAAATAAATGCTTTTGGCTCCCTTGTAAAGGGTGATTCCCCACAGTGTGGGGAAATGTCACGCAGTGACAAAAGGGACGGCTCCCGTAGGAGCTGTCAGCTATGCTGACTGAGGGATTATTAAGCAATAATCTATACAATATTGCAAATTTTTATTTTAAAATAAAGGAGATATATCATTATGGAAAAGACTGAACAGCTTTATGAAGGCAAAGCAAAAAAGGTTTGGGCAACAGACGATCCTGAAATCGTTATTGTTGACTACAAGGATGACGCTACTGCATTCAACGGTTTGAAAAAAGGCACAATCGTTGGCAAGGGTGTTGTTAACAACAAGATGTCAAACTACCTTATGCAACTTCTTGAAAAGAGCGGCGTACCTACTCATTTTATTGAAGAACTTTCAGACAGAGAAACTGCTGTAAAGAAAGTTAAAATCGTTCCTCTTGAAGTTATTATTCGTAACCGTGCAGCAGGTTCTATCTGTAAAAGGCTCGGTCTTGAAGAGGGTATGGACTTCGTTTGCCCGTCAATCGAATTTTCATACAAAGACGATGACCTCGGTGACCCGCTTATCAACGGTTACCACGCAATATCTTGCGGCTTTGCAACTCAGGAAGATATTGACACAATCAAAAAGTATGCTTTCAAAGTTAATGATGTTTTAAAAGAATATTTCCTTTCAATCGGCGTTGAACTTATCGACTTCAAGCTTGAATTCGGTAAAACAAGCGACGGAACTATCGTTCTTGCTGACGAAATCAGCCCTGATACATGCCGTTTCTGGGACAGCAAAACTCACGAAAAGCTTGACAAGGACCGTTTCCGTCGTGACCTCGGCGGTGTAGAAGACGCTTATGCAGAAATGATGAAAAGGGTAGGACTTAACTAATGCCAAACGATACATATAATTCACCTTTTAATGCTCGCTATGCATCAAAGGAAATGCAGTATATCTATTCACCTGATTTCAAGTTTAAAACTTGGAGAAAGCTTTGGATAGCTCTTGCCGAGGCTGAAAAGGAACTCGGTCTTGACATCACTCAGGAGCAGATTGACGAGCTTAAAGCAAATGCAGATAATATCAATTATGATGTTGCAAAAGAATATGAAAAGAAGTTTAGGCACGATGTTATGAGCCATGTTCACGCTTACGGTGAGCAGTGCCCAAAGGCTAAACCGATTATTCACCTTGGTGCAACAAGCTGCTATGTAGGCGATAATACAGATGTTATTACAATGCGTGAAGCGCTTCTTCTTATCAAAAAGAAGCTTGTTAACGCTATTGCAAGCGTTGCAAAGTTTGCAGATGAATACAAGGATATGCCGTGCCTCGGTTTTACCCATTTTCAGCCTGCTCAGCCTACAACAGTAGGTAAGCGCGCTACTCTTTGGCTTATGGACCTTGTTATGGACTATGAGGAGATTTGCCATGTTATTGATTCTCTTATGCTCCTCGGTTCTAAGGGTACAACAGGTACTCAGGCTTCTTTCCTTGAGCTTTTTGACGGCGACCATGAAAAGTGTAAGGAACTTGACCGTAAAATTGCGGAAAAGATGAACTTTAAATCTTGCTTCCCTGTAAGCGGTCAAACTTATGCGAGAAAGCTTGATACCATTGTTTGCAACTGCCTTGGTCTTATTGCTCAGTCTTGTTGCAAATTCTCAAACGATTTAAGACTTCTTCAAAATCTTAAAGAAATTGAGGAGCCGTTTGAAAAAAATCAAATCGGTTCATCTGCTATGGCTTATAAGCGTAACCCGATGAGAAGCGAAAGAATCGCATCTCTTTCCCGTTATGTTATGATTGACACATTGAACCCTGCTTGGACTGCTTCCGCTCAGTGGTTTGAAAGAACGCTTGACGACTCGGCTAACAAGAGAGTATCTGTTGCTGAAGCTTTCCTTGCAACCGATGGGATCCTTGATTTGTATATCAATGTAACTTCGGGTCTTGTTGTTTATCCGAAAGTTATTGAAGCAAGGCTTATGAGCGAGCTTCCGTTTATGGCGACTGAAAATATTATGATGGACGCTGTAAAGAAGGGCGGCGACAGGCAGGAACTTCACGAAAAAATTCGTCAGCACTCTATGGCTGCCGGTGCGGTTGTTAAGGTTGAGGGCGGTAAAAACGACCTCGTAGACCGAATTGCCGCTGACCCTGCATTTATGACTACTAAGGAAGAAATTTTGGCTATTCTCAAGCCTGCAAACTTTGTCGGCAGAGCACCTGAGCAAACTAAAGATTTCTTAAACGAAGTTATTAAGCCTATTCTTGACAAGGAAAAAGACTTTATCGGAATTGATGTAGAAATTAATGTTTAATAATAAATGGAGAACAAAATGAAAAAAGTTTTAATTAAATCTGTTTCATTATTTGTCTGCGTTTTACTTGTTATTACTTCAATACCACTGTCGGCGTTTGCCGATGGTGGTATTGCTGTCCCGGCGCCTTTTAATTTGACAGAACAGAATGATGAATACGGCGAAAATATACTTACTTGGAACTGTGATTTATATAATGGCACAAGCGCAGAGTATTATAATATTTATCAAAGCAGCGACGGTCAAAATTATACATTTTTTGACATGACTTCTTCTAATAAATATTATTTGCCGAATGAAAAAGGCAATTTCAATTACTATGTAACGGCAATTTATGAATATTATGATGAATACGACAATTATTTGACTGTTGAATCAAGTGCGTCAAATACGGTCAATGTAATCAGTTACAAAAGCTATTGCGTTTGGGGGGCGTTCGGTGATTATGACAGCAAATCATCGAGTATAAAGCTTGGTTGGTCAGATCATTCAGATTACGACGACTCAAATACTGTTGACGGCTATAAAATTTTCATAAGAAAACTCGGCGGCAAATATAAATGCGTTGCCAATGTAGCGGCAGATGAAGATTATGAGTATTCATATAAAGTCTCGTCTTCTCCCGAAAAGTATTATTTTACCGTTATGAGTTATTCGGTAATTAACGACATCGAGTATTATGATTTTGATTCATCGTATGAAGATTATGTCGAAATCTATATGCCTGCTCCTACCCTTACAACAAAAACTAAAAGTGAAAAAATAAGCTGGAAGAAGTATTCGGGCTTTAGCAGATATGAAATTTGGCAAAGTTCAAAAAAAGGCGAAAAGCGAATTGCCTCGGTTAAAGGTAGTAAAAATTCATATACCGTTAAAGGCGTTGACAACTATAAAAATGATTATTCATACTATATAAAGGCATACAAAGGAAAAGAATACATTTCTTCCGATTTGTCATACAGTTCGGACGGTGAAGCGAGATTTCGTGCCGCAAAGAAACTTAAAAAGAAAAAAACAAAAGTTAATGTTATAAATACAAGAACAAAAAATAACAGTGTTGCGTGGACTTATTCACTAACAAAAAAAGATAAAAAAACACTTCAAAAATTTGCAAAGAAACATTTTAAAAAAGAGTGGAGCAATATGCAAAAAGCGCAGTACACTCTTGAATGGATAAACCAAAATGTTCACTACGCAAAGGGTAGTGATTATAACAAAATCGCGTCTTGCTCTTATGTTGACGCAATATTTAATAAAAAAGCAGGTCAATGCCTGCAATATAACGGTGCATACGCTATGATGCTTACATATCTCGGCTTTGAAGCAAGAATTATTCAAGGTTGGCGTGGTACACCTAAAAATAAATGGAGCCACTATTGGTGTGAAATGAAGATTGACGGCAAGTGGTATCTTATGGAAACGGGAAATAATGAAGACAGCGGCGGCTGGATGCATTTTTGCCAAACCTACAGAAACGCCGGCGGATATATGCTAAACGGCAAGGTAGCAAAATAAATTATAGTTTGCGATTGTGAATAAGCAGCCATAACCGCACCCGCTTTTAGAAACAATTAGAAATTTATTTCTAATAAAATAAATGAAACAATAAATGATTTGTTTCAACAACGCAGAAACGATACGATTTTAGGTATCTATGGATACCGTAATCGTATCGTTGGGTGCTTTGAATTTTTAGGTCAGGGGCAGTACCCTCGTACAGCACCCTTCCCTAAAAATCCAATTCTGACTACTTCTTCACAACCTTTATCTTCCCAGACTTCTTGCTTCCCTCTGCCGAGGGAAGTGGCGGCTTCGCCGTCGATAGGAGAGAAACCTATGTTAAGATAAACTATAATTTATCATAATAGCCTTAATTTTTACTAATTTTGGGCGCAATTATAATTCTAATTTATACAAATATACAAAAATAATGAATAAGACAACAACAGCTATTGACAAATAGTATTGATGTGATATACTGAGTGTAATAATTTAGAAAGGGAAGTTTGTATGGACGAATTTCAGAGAGAAGAAGAATTCCTTTTTGAAGAAAATGAAGAAAATATAGTAATTAAATATAAGCTTCTGAGAAGTCTGATTATTAAACACTATAACAGAGGCTGTAAATTTCTTGAAATAGCAAAAATAGTTTGCGCCGTATTTTTTATCATTTTTACGGCTGCGGGTCTTATTGCGTGTTCAAACGGCGGAAGCAAAGCGGCATGGCTTATTGTTTGGATAATTATAATTTTTATTCTTGTTAACATCTTTTTGATAACCGATTATACAAAATACCTTGTTAAGTCAAAAGTTATTCCTTACCTTGAAGACGATAATCAAGTGGAATTCGGCGAGTATTCGATTTTCTCTGATGATGACGAAGAGGAAGAAGACGAGGAAGACGAAGAATACGAAAAAGAGCTTGAAGAAAAGAAGCGAAAAAAAGCCGAAAAGAAAGAACTGAAAAAGCAAAAGAAAAATAACAAGAAAAGAAACGGAGGAAACAAGTGATGAAAAATATTTTTAGAATTTACAAGCGTGATTTAAAGAAAATATTTACTAATTCAATGGCAATTATCCTTGCCGTAGGTGTTGCTGTTTTACCGTCGCTTTATGCTTGGTTTAATATCTACGCCAACTGGGACCCGTACGGTCCTGCAAGTACTGGCAATATGAAAGTTGCCGTAATTATTGCCGACGAGGGTTATGAATATAAAGGCGTTGAAATAAATGTCGGCGACCAAATTAAAAGTAACTTAAAAGCCAACGATATGATTGATTGGCAGTTTGTGTCAAAGGAAAAGGCAATGAAAGGCATTGAAGCCGGTGACTATTATGCCGGTATTGAAATTCCTAAAGGCTTCAGTAAATCGCTTACAAGTATTATGACGAAAAACTTTAAGCAGCCTCAAATTACTTATTATGCAAACGAAAAGAAAAATGCCATCGCAACAAAAATTACCGATAAGGTAGTTCAAACCGTTCAAACGGAAGTTAACGAATCATTCGTTACAACCGTTGTAAATCTTGTAAACAAAATGCTCGGAACTGTTATTGAAGAGGGCAAAAAGGACGGAACCAATATTTTCCAAAATCTGCAAGACCAAATCAGTTCAGCGCAAGACTCTGTTAAGTCAATCGATAATATGGTGGGCAGTTTTGAAAGCGTAATTCAGGTTGCCGAGGATTTAAATAAATCGCTTGAAGAACTTAATTTGAATGATGTTCTTGCTGACGGTCAAACGGCTGTTGAAAGCACTCAGGACGCTATAAAGGTTGCCGAAACAAGCGTTGACACAATTACTTCCACTGTTGACGAGGTGCTCTCTCAGGGCACAACAAAGCTTGATGCGGCTGCTGAAAAACTTAACAATATCAATGATTCAACTACTGAAAAGAGCATTGTTGAAATTAATAAAGTTCTTTCAAGAACCACTCAAACAAGAACTGAGCTTCAAAAGGTTATTGACGCACTCGATAAAGTTAACCGTAATCTTCCGAAATCGTTAAAATCTGTTAACAGCGCAATAACAAAGCTTAAAAAGGCAGACAGCAAATTAAGCGATATTCAAACAGAATTAAATGCAGTGCTTAATTCAAATGTATCAGAGGATGTTAGTGCTATTGCAGATAAGCTTTATGATGTTTCCGACGATATTTACGCAGTAAGCGAAAGCTATGCAGACAAGATTAAGCCGGCGCTTGACGATACGGTTGACAGCCTTTTGGATGTGCTTTTTGATGTGTCAAATATGCTTACAACAGTTGAAAAGCAAACTCCTCAAATGAATGCGCTTGTTAAATCTCTTAACGCTTCTGTTCAGTCGGGCGACGACCTTTTAACTTCGCTTCATTCACTCATTTCAAGCTGTTCAACTCAACTTGAAAATCTTTCAAAAAAGCTTGACGGTCTTAGTGACAGCGAACTTGTTAATACTCTTGTTAACCTCAGCGATAACAATTCGGATGAACTCGGCGAGTTTATTGCTTGCCCGGTTAAGATTGATACCGAAAAGGTTTACGGTCTTGACAATTACGGCTCGGCTATGGCACCGTTCTACAGCACACTTGCTCTTTGGGTTGGCGCTATTATTCTTGTTGCTCTTATTAAACCTAAGGTTTCAAATAAGCGTGAACTCGGCAATATTAAACCTCGGCACGAATATTTCGGCAGATCGCTTATCTTCCTCACATTCGGTCTTGTTCAAGGTCTTATCATTTGTCTCGGTGACCTCTATTTCTTAAAAATACAGTGCTATCACCCTGTAATGTTTATCTTCGCAGGCTTGTGCGCTTCGTTTGTATTCACATTCTTCATCTATTCACTCGTTGCCGCTTGGGGCGATATCGGCAAGGCTGTTGCCGTTATTATGCTCGTAGTTCAGCTTGGTGGCTGCGGCGGTACATTCCCGATAGATGTAACACCTAAGTTCTTCAGAACAATTAACCCGTATCTTCCTTATACATTCGTTATCGACGCATTTAGAGAATGTGTTTGCGGTACATACGGCAATAACTACTGGATCTGCCTCGGTAAACTTTTTGCTTACTTCGCAATCGGTCTTCTTATCGGGACACTCTTCAGATTCTTGTTCCGTAAGCCGATGCGCTTCTTTGAAAAGAAGATTGAAAAAACAGGCTTGTTCTAAACTTAATATAATAAAAAAACCGATGCATGGGGCACCCTTCGTAAGGAAGGTGTGTCCCAAGTGGTGTCTGTTGTAATTTAAAATAAGTATTAGATTTTAACGGTGTAGCGTTTGCTATGCCGTTTTTTGTTTGCGTTTTGACAGGTGGAGTTGAAACGCATTTTCCATTTCTTCGGGTGTAAGTTCTCTTAGTATGCCTACACCATTGTAGTAAATGTCGATGACCTGCACTCGTTTTGAGTCAAGGTATCTTGGTGCATAGACTACGATTTTGTCAATAAATTCGTGTATGAGTTCGGGAGTAAGTTCCTTCAATTCTGTGATTTGCTTAACTTTGTTGATGAATTTTTGTAAACTTTCCGACTTATCGGTTTCAGATGAAAGATAGGATTCAAGCTCTGGTATTTCGGCTTTGACTTTCTTTTGCTCATCTTCATAGGAAAGAGATAAGGTGGCATAACGCTCATCGGATATTTTGCCGCTTACATTATCCTCATAAAGCCGTTGTATTAGGTTGTCTATCTCGTTTGTACGCTGTTTAAGCTTGCTTAACTCTTTTCTTTTGGTTGCAAGCTCTTTTTTCTTGTCGTCTTGGTAGCAATCCATTTGCTTGCGTGCAAATTCTTTTTCAAATGCCTGAATATTCAAAAGTATTCGTTGCATACTCTCTAAAACAAGTTGTTCAACAATCTTTTCTCGGATATAGTGAGCAGAACATACATCGGAATTTTTGCGATAAGACGAGCAGAAAAAGTAGGCTTGCTCTCGTTTGTAGTTATTGGTGACACTGTAATAAAGTTTTTCTCCGCAATCGGCACAGTATAGAAGTCCGGAAAACGGACTGACTATTCCGCTTCTTGTCGGTCTGCGTCGGTGCTTGCGTAATTCTTGAACTAAATTAAATACTTCTCGCTCAATAATGGCAGGATGAGTATTTTCAAATATTTGCCACTCTGATTGAGGTCTTTCGATTTTCTTTTTGTTCTTGAATGATTTAGTTGTACTTCGGAAATTCACCGTATCGCCACAGTATTCTTGTTTGGCAAGAATGTCGGCAACAGTGTCGGAACACCAACCAAACGGAACAGTCGGTGGCTTAGAACATTTCCTACCTATGCTTATCCAATATTCTGTCGGAGTTAAAACTTTGTCGGCTTTTAACTTCTTTGCAATCTGCGACGGTCCGTAACCTTCAATACATAAATCAAATATTCTTTTGACTGTTTTTGCAGCGTCTTCATCAATAATCCATTCGTTTTTAGCATTTGGATTTTTTTCATATCCGAAAGGTGGGTTGGTAGTCAACGGTACACCCGACATACCTTTGTTCTTAAATACATTTCGTACCTTTTGGCTTGTATTCTTAGCGTGCCATTCGTTAAAGAGGTCTTGCATAGGAACAAGGTCGCTTAATCCATTTGCCGTGTCGATATTATCCATTATCGCAATATATCTGACACCTAACTCGTCAAAACCTTCCTCCAACAGTTGACCGACAATCAAACGGTTACGCCCAAGCCTTGAATGGTCTTTGACAATCAGTGTTCCGATTTTGCCTTGATTTGCAAGTTCCATTATCTCGGCAAAGGCAGGTCTTGCAAAATTTGTGCCCGACCATCCGTCGTCAACAAATACTCTTGTGTTTTCAAAGCCGTTATCCTTTGCGTACTTTTCAAGGATAGCTTGCTGATTTTTTATGCTGCCCGATATTCCGTCTTGCTCGTCATCACGGGAAAGACGGCAATACAAGGCTGTGATTTTATCCGGTTGTTTATTCATAATTCTCCTTTCTCAGCCGGATATGATAAATTGTAGGTAAACTTAATATATCATATCTCTGTCATCACTTCAACACTTTAAAGTGTTGATTTTTATTTTATCTTTTCAAAATTATTCTTTCTACCTTTTCGGTTATGTTTTCGTTTGCATTGCTATTGAAGTATGTTCTTACTGCATAAGTAGTGTTGTTTATCTCTTTAATGAAGTTAAGAGGTTTTAAGTACATATTCTTTTTAAACCAAGCTAAACGCTTTTCTTCGGTAAGTGTTAAAAGATAATCGGTAATGTCTTCAATATGCTGTTTAATTTCATTCATCGTTCCATATCTCCTTTGCTTTTCTTTTTCTGCCTGTGGATTCTTTCAATGTCCTTTTTCTTCGGCAAGTCATCAGGCTCTTTTTCAACAAGTCTGTATTTAGGCTCTATGATTTTGTTGATAAAGGACATAACCTTTTGCGGTGCAATTTTCAAAGCGTCCAAAAACGGTCTGCACTTTTCTTTAAGCCAATACAATTCGTTTTTCAATTCTTCTACCTTTTCTTTGTAGAACGCTATACTGCTTTCAAGTATGGATACCGTTCTTCTGTTTACAAGGCATTCCTTTGCCAAGTTGGTAAGATATGTGTAATCTTCATTGCTCATTTGGACTTTGCCGGTAAAAGTCTTTTTACCCATATTGTCGATAGCCTCATTGCTTGCCTGAACGGGAAGTATTGTTGAAAGCTCTTCGTTTGCTTTCTTGATTTCTGTTTGCAAATTGCTTAATCGTTCTTTGTCTTTATCAATTTGATATTGCAGGCAGGTTTTGTATTCTTCACTACTGCCACGCTCACCTCGTTGATAATCTTTAAATCCTGCCTTTTGCATATGTTCAAAAAATTCATCTTGCAGAATGCTGTAAGTAGGGATAAGTACAGGCTTGCCGTTTATGTCAAGAATTTGATTACCGTTATCATCAAGTGCAAGAGGTGATTTCCATTTCTTTGAATGACTGATTTGATTAACGGTTTCTTTAACCGTTCCCACAAGCGATTTATCCTTGCACCTCTTTGACCACAGTATATCTTTATTTACCACCGGCAAAGCGACTATGTGTAGATGGTAGTGATAGATAGGTCTGTAAAAAGCGTCGGACATTACAAGATTTAATTCGTCAGCGTGCATAACAGCCGATATGATATTCTCTTCGCCGTAAATCTTTTGAGCAAAACGATATGCCTCGGCATAAAATTCTTTTGCAAATTCATATCCGCCGTGTACTTCAAAATAGTCGGTGTTCACATCAAGTATCATTTCGTCAAATACTTTTGCGTCCTTTTTCAGTCCTCGCAAAGACACTTTTCCGTCTGCAACAAGCTTATCGAGATACTCGTTGTATGTTATATCACCGCAAGACTTGAAATGCACATTGTTATGCGTTTGACTCAAATCAACATTTGTATTTTGATAGTATTCGTTTTTTCGTTCGTTGTGGCGTTCATATTTACCGATACTGTCCCTTGTTCGGGTTTGTACTCTTGCCACGGTATAATTCATCTTTGGCATAATTGCCTCCTTTCATTTGTGATACTTTTCAAACTCCGCAACTTTTTCAAAGTGCGTAACCCACATTAGCCAGTGGCGAAGCCACGCCGCCAAGGTTCTGCCGCAGGCAGGTTCTTATGACACTCCACTTTACTTGAAAGTGTGTAACCCACTATGACACTTTCAAAACAAGTTTTGCAAAGATGTCGTGGGCTCTTGCAGAGGGCTGAGAAAGTATCCTCATTTTATTAGTGAATATGAAAGGCTTTTAATTAAAACAACGCATAAGAAAAAGCCGTTACACAGATGCCAAAACAAACGAAAGCATAACTTTCGCTTAAATTGATTTCTATGTAACGGCTTTGATATTCAAAGACGGGTTTGTTAATTTATCCTCACCGAACAAACCAAAACTTAAATGAGGATACCGGTATTTTAACCTACCGTGGGCTTAGGCTGTTGCCTTTTTCCTGTCTGTTATCAATATTTAATTGTGAGTTGATTATATCAAATTAAAATTTGTATGTCAATCATCACATTAAATGTGGTATCACAGTATTTAATTATCGACAATTTGTGCATTTTCAAGATAACAGTAAATAAACTTTCCGTCGGAATAAGTATTAAATGAGCCTTCAACCGTTATTTCCGTGCCTTGTTCAAAGTTGGGGTTTGACTTATCGGCAAGTTGAAATTCAAGTCCCTGTTGGCAACAAGCAGTTGCGTCGGGAATAATTACTGCATTATAAGTTTTTTCGGTTTCCTCATCGTAATACTGATTAAAATTTCCTTTCATCTTAATTATTTTACCTTTATAATCATCCGGCGTAATGAGCATATTGTAAACCTCCGAATAAACCACCGTACTGCTTAATGCCGTTAAATCCAAATCAACAGACTTTGCCTCGGTTGTTGTCGGTGTAGTAGATGTGTTTTTATTTGTATCATTCTCGGTTTTAGAACAAGCGACAAATGAGATACATATACTTACTGTTAAAATCATTGCTAAAAATTTTTTCATACTTTTATACCTCTTTTCATACTTGATAAAATTGAACAAATCACAAATCCTGCTATATCACTTGCAACAATTGTCGAGCCGACGGGTGTTCCGGCAAGAATTGATGCAAGAAGTCCTACAACCGAACAAACAACAGAAAAAATTGCTGAAAATACGATTACCGACCTAAAACTTTTAAAAAGTCGCATTGCAGAAAGTGCCGGAAAAATAATCAATGCGGAAATAAGAAGTGAGCCTACAAGATTCATAGCAAGCACAATGATTACAGCAATTGTAATTGCTATTAAAAAATTATATGCACCTACTTTTATACCTGTTGCCTTTGCAAAATTTTCGTCAAAGGTAACGGCAAAAATCTTGTTATAAAACAGACAGAATATAATTATTACGGCTATCGACAGTGCAACACATAGGTAAACGTCATTTATAGTGAGTGTCAGTATTGATGTTGAGCCAAAAAGTGTTGAACAAACATCGCCCGAAATATTGCCTGAGGTTGAAAATAAATTCATTACGAGATAGCCTATTGCAAGTGCTCCGACAGAGATTACTGCTATTGCCGCATCACCCTTTATTTTTATGTTTTTGCCACCGATTAAAAGTAATACAGCCGCAATAATTGTAACAGGCATTATTAAAAGCATATTGTTGGACAGTTTTAATACTGTTGCGACAGCCATAGCTCCGAATGCAACATGAGAAAGTCCGTCACCTATAAAAGAAAATCTTTTGAGCACAAGCGTAACACCTAAAAGAGATGAGCAAAGAGCAATGAGAACAGCGGCAATAAGTGCATATCTTACAAACGGGTATTCAAAATAAACCATAAGCTTTTCAAACATCTTGCTCATCTCCCTTATTTAATTCAAAGTATTCTTCACGAGTACCGAAAAAGCATGGAGAATTTAAGCATAATATTTTGGTCGCATAATTCACTGCCTTATTGACATCGTGTGAAATCATAATTACAGTTGTACCGTTTGAATTGATTTGAGCAAGCAACTTGTAAAATTCATCGCTCGCAACCGGGTCAAGAGCCGCAACGGGCTCATCAAGTAAAATGATTTTATCTGTGGCACAGAGTGCTCTTGCAAGTAAAACCTTTTTCTGTTGACCGCCGGACAATTCACGGTAGCATCTTTTCTCAAGATTTTCAATTTTAAGATTTTGCATAATCGTTTTAAATTCGGATTTTTGCTTTTTGGTATAAAAAAGGACTAAAGCGCTGTGATTAAGAAAACCTGACATAATAACCTCTCTTACAGATGCAGGGAAATCACGCTGCATCTGTGTTTGTTGAGGCAAATATCCGATTTCGTTTTTCTTTACATCATCCGAAAAAACAATTTCTCCGTCAAGTGCACTTTGCAAACCTAAAATCGTTTTCATAAGAGTGCTTTTTCCGCAACCGTTTTCACCGATTATGCAAAGATAATCGCCGTTTTCAACATTAAAATTTATATTGTCTTTTACAACCGTGTTGCCGTAGCCGACAGCTAAATTCTTGCATACAATCTGTGCCATAGTGCCCTCCTTAATTCAATGCTTGCTTAAGAATATCAAGATTGCTTTGCATTACATTCAAATATGTTTCGCCGTTCTTGACATCATCGCTTGTTACCGATTGCATAGAATTGAGTGCAAGGATTTTTTGATTTTTCTCTTTAGTGTTCTCAACTACCGTTTGAGCAATTTTATGTTTTGGATTTTCGATGGTGAGCACGGTTTTTACATTAAGCTCATCTACCTTGTTTGCAAGAAATTTAATTGTTTCAAAGCTTGCTTCCGTTTCGGCAGAACAACCAACAAATGCCGCATAATAGTTGAGAGAATAATCGTCAACCATATATCTGAATGGAAAACGGTCACCGAAAACCAAGGTATTATACTTCGCATTATCTATTGTTTGCTTGTATTCATTATCGAGTGCATTCAAACTTTCGGTATATTTTTGTAAATTATTTTTATATATTGTTGCGTTGTCTGAATCAATCTCACAAAGTGCGTCACCGATTGCACTGCAAAGAGTCTTTGCATTTTTGAGTGAAAGCCAAACATGCTCGTCATATTCAGGTCCTTCCTCTTCGTCTTCTTCCTCTTCTTCTGCCTCCATTCCTTCAATCTGTTCTTCTTCCTTTACCTGACTTCCGAGAACATTAAGAAGATTGATAACCTTCATATTTTTGTTTTGTGCTGATTTGAGTGCGTCATCAACCCAAGCGTCGGATTCACCGCCGACATAAATAAACAAATCACATTTTGATACCTTAACCATATCGTCTGCACTCGGTTGATAATTGTGCAAATCCACACCGTTATCAAGAAGCATAGTCAAATCAACATCGTTTTGTTTTTCACCGAGTATTTGCTTAACCCAATCATATTCGGGAAAAATTGTTGTTACAATGCTGATTTTTGATTTTTCATCATTATTTGGTTTTGTATCGTTATTATCGTTTTTTGCGTTGGTGCAAGCAACCAAAATAATTGTAATGCTTAAAACAGCCGCAATTACTGCTAAAAATTTTTTCATAAAAAATATCTCCAATCAAATATAATCTTAAAAATGGGCATAAAAATACAAGGAACTTTTGCATAGCAAAATAAAGCCTGCTAAACAGACTTATTTTTAACATATGCAAGTCTTAAAACGCAGACTTGTCCCTTGTTGAAAATTATATTTAATTGGATAATTTTGTTTTTAAATCCACAAGTGTTTTCCTTGAGAGAGTATAAGACACAAAAGGTATGATAAATAATGCGAAATATAATACTACATTCGCACAATTATTATCATCCGATTTTGAACCTAAATCCGTTAAGTTTTTTATGCAAAGCTGCATTGTTTGGCAAATTTGACAATCGGTATGATTGCACTTATGGTTTGCCTCTTTGATAACAAAAGCAGTTGAAAATACAGCCGATATAATGAACAAAAATGCTATAAGTATTGTAACTATTCTTTTTTTCTTGCTTATAGCTTCCTGATTCATCAGCGATTTTCCTTTCTTAATATTACTTTGCACAACTTTCGCATAATCCGTAAAATACGGTTTTTGCAGGGTCTACCTTGAAGTTGTGATGTGATGAAATATGATTTTCAAATTCTTCTATTTCATTGCAACTTAAATGAATTATTTTGCCGCATAATTCGCATTTTAAGTGGTATGTAGACTTTTTTGAGCCGTTGTCCGTCCCTATATATTCAAAACAAGCACTGCTGGTATTGTCGATTGTATATTTTATAACACTTCCGTTTTTAACGAGCTTTTCAATTTGTCTGTAAACAGTCGCATAACCTATTGAAATACCTTTAGCGGTTAAATCCGAATATATTTGCGATACGGTCAAATGCTCATTTTTATGTTCTTCTAAATAAAGCAGTAATTCATTATTGTGCCTTGTTGAATAATTTTTTCTCTCACTCATAATTTTAACTCTTTTTGTTTTTATTATAAATCAAGGGATTACCAAAGTCAATATAAAAATGATAATCGTTATCAATTTGCGTTTTTTTAATAAAATTACCCCTCAGAACAACTCTGAGGGGAGGGTACTACTTATAGATGATTTCTTTGTTTATAATCTCTCTAACTTGATTTTTAACATTGTTCATAACTCTAACCCAAGCCATCATATCTTCAGCCTTCAATTCTTCCGTTATGCCTTGTTTCTTCGCGAACTCGTCAATAAGCCTGCTTTCTGTTTCGCTTGCCAATACATCAATATCGTGAAGATAAGAGTTGAGTTTGCCGCTTGTGATAAGATTGCAATATCTGACCTTGCGATTTTCCTTAAGCCACCTTTCGTGCCTTTGACCCCAAATACCGATTGAGTAGTTTTTGCCTTGAGAAACAGTCAAACAAGGAATGTAGTAATCACCCTGCAATTCATACCAAAGTCCGCTGCTTTCATCAAAAATATACTTTTCCATTGTGTAACCCTCCGAAATAATAAATTATACCTACAATTCATCATTCCAGCCGATTACAAAAGCCAAAAGGAGAGACTTCCTTACGAAGCCTCTCCCATCTCGCATCGGTTTTTGTTTTGTGATTTAAATTATAGTTTATACTACAATGTGGCGAAGCCGTCAACCTATTTCCCATACAAAATTTGACGCACCACTGTACGACAAATTTTGAAAAGGAGGAGCAACGCAGCGAATGAGGGATGAATTTCAAATCAAATATTATAGAAATTCGTCACGAATGATACGGAGTTTGTGACGACGCAAACTATAATTTATGATTTTTTATTGTTTGTATTATTTTTCTGATTCCTAATGATACCAATATAACTGCAAGCTGAACAAAGGCTATTATAGAAGCATCTGGAAGCCCATAGTCAAAAGCATCACCGGTGTAAAACAATGAACCGATTATGATTATTATTGCCGATACAGGAATAAAAGCAAATTTCAGCGGAGTTTTTATATTTAGTGTTGATATTATAATCGTAGAAATAATTGCGCCTAAAAAAGCCGCTAAAGGTACCGCCATTGCATCGGATGGAGAAGCGGTAATAGGAACGGCTATGCAAAATATTAAGCTTAATAAAATTGCAACAATATAAATAAGTATTTGCGCAAATTTGAGCTTTTTGTTTGAAGTTTTTATAGTTTCAATAATGACATCTTGTTCCTTGCCTGTTTCGTTATTTTTGATTTCTTCACCGATTATTAATTCGTTTACAGATATACCGAGTATTTCACAAATCGGAATAAACAGAGATACATCAGGCATATTTTTACCTGTTTCCCAGCGAGATACAGATTTATTTGTAACACCTAATTTTTCGGCAAATTGTATTTGTGTCAGATTATTTTCTTTTCGTTTTTCAGCTATGAATTTACCAATCTTTTCTTGATTCATAAAATCAGCTCCTTTCATTTAAAATGTAACATAATTTCCATTAAAGTGAAAGGACATAAAACGAGAATTGGTGTTCATAGTATGCAGAATAACATAATTTACTTCTCAGAACTATTTTTAACCTCATAAAGTTTATCCGGATAATCGGTCATAATGCAATCTGCGCCCATATCAAGAAGATATTTCATATCGTCTTCATCGTTGACTGTCCAATACTGCACTGACATACCGTGAGAGTGGGCGTAGTTAATCATTTGAGCGGTTGCAAGGTTAATGCCAAGGCTTGTGTAAGGCTTGCAGAAAGGAATTTGAAGCACCGAGCAAGGCGGTTCATAGTTATTATCGTTTCTTAAAGCGCAAAGCCAAAAGTTAAGCACTTCAGGGATAGATGTACTTCTTGCAAGCTTAGGATAATTCTCATCAACATATGCGCTGACTTCCTTATGGAATGTGCCGAAAACAACCTTGTCGGTAATTCCTTTTTCCTCAAGCATTTTGTAAAGGATGTCAACGCCCTCTTTGCCGAGGTCCTCGCCGTTTTTAATCTCAATAATATATTTGTATTGACCGTTGCCGACTTTGATTAAATAATCAAGAACATCGTTAAGGCTGAGTATTTTTAAATCGTCAGGCACATCCTCGCCTTTGAGGTTGGCATAAGGTGTATTTCCGTCCTCGTCCTCAAACTTAGCGCCCATATTGAGCTGCCTTAATTCTTCGTAAGTTTTGTTTTCGGGGCGAACTTTCTCCTCGCCGAAAACATCCTCGCTGTCGGATGTACGGTCGAGTGTGTCGTCGTGGAGCAAAACGAGTTGCTTGTCTTTCGTTATATGAAGGTCAAATTCAAAAACATCTATGTCAAAATCAGGGTTTTCGGCGCAGTTTTTAAACGCTTTCATAGTTTCCTCAGGCTGAATACCGCCGCCGCTTCTGTGACCCGAGGTATCCGTGTCATCAAGTATGTAAGCATTTTGCGATTTATACTTGATGACATCCTTTGGGTCGGAACGGTGGTTGCCTGCAACTGTCATAACGATTGCTATTGCTGCAATAATGCATAAAATAATAATAAGCGCATTGCGCCCTTTGTGAGTTTTCTTTTTAGTCTTTTCCATTTTGTACCCTCTCTTATTACACATAATATGCTAATTATACACAAATATAACAAAAGCGAACAAAAATTTGTGCACAATACATATATCATAATATTAGATAAGGGCAAATAAGTCAACTATAATCACAATGATAGACGAAACGCTCAAATTATTCCAAAAAATAAAACCCCTTGAAATTAATCAAAGGGTTTTATTTTTATATTCTGTCAATTAAGCTTTCTTTGTCTTTTTAAGGTTTTCCTTATTAAAGTCAAGAACAAAGCTCAATGCAACTACTGCCACTACTGAAATAGCGGCTTCAACAGCCATATAGCTTCCGTTGTAGCTTGCGCTGTATGCCCAAACGCCTTTCCAGCCGTCTGCATAGTCTGCCCAAATTGTAACACCTGAAAGAAAGTGGCAGATGAAACGAAGGAATGAACCTACGAATGCGCCGAGACCGAGAGCAACGCTTTGGTTTTTAATCACCTTTTTAAACATTGCACCGCCAAGACCGAGCGACATAAATGCGAGCACATAGTCTGCAAGGATAAGCACAAGATAAGCGCCGATGCCCTTAACATAAGCAAAGTTACCGAGACCCTGCAAAAGCATTTGAAGCACGCCGTGGATAATACCTGTTGTGCAACCCCATTTTGCGCCGTAACGGTAGCCGATAATGATAATAGGTACCTGGCTGAAAAGTGTGATTGAACCGCCGTGAGGCAAGCTAAACATTGTTACATAAGAAAGAGCAGTTGCAAGAGCAATCATTATTGCTGCTTCGCAAAGCATTCTTGTTTTGTTGATTGATGAATTAGCCATAATATTCTTGTATGATATAGTCAGAAACTAAATCATACCCTTTCATTTATTTACGCTTA
>CAVKLC010000032.1:0-27008 GCA_963657005.1 bacterium
ATGTGGTAAATAAAGACGAATTATACAGTCACAACGCTGTAAATAACGGTGACCCATTAGAGATTTTTACGGATGCCGAGGGGGAGGTTATTTTTAAAAAATATTCGCCGATAGGGGAGCTTTCAAATTTTGCAAGCCAATATGCCGAAGTGCTCCACAAAAACGGCGGTTTGCCGATTGCTATTATGGACAACGACCATGTTGTTGCGGTTTCGGGCATAAGCAAGCGTGAAATTCTTGAAAGGCGGGTCACAAAAAATCTTGAAGAAATTATGGAGCATCGAGCAATTCACATTGCAAACGACAAAATTCCTGCGATAAATGCGATTGAGGGGTACGACAGGAAGGCAAATGTTGTTTATCCTATTATATACGGCGGTGATGTGTCGGGCGCTGTTTGTATGATTGAAGACGAAAATCACACTTTGCCGAGTGAAACGGATATTAAACTGGTTCAGGTTGCGGCGGCGTTTTTAGGCAAACAGATGGAATAAATGTTTGTGCACTTTATACAAAAATTGCAAGCGATGTTTGTGTAAAGTGTTACATAGATAGAAAGTGCAAAAAAGGTCTTGATTTTTGAAATTATGAAGCTATAATGTAGGCAATGAGAGGAAAAACAAAGAAACGCACGAGGTGCTAAAAGGCAGATGAAAAGATTTCAAGACGAGGCATACGGATACATAAAAGATATGTTTACCCAGCACCATATGGTGAAACGAGTGGTTCTCTCCCTTATCAGTATCATAGTTATGGGTTTTGGAATTTCAATGTTTTCCTTGTCGGGCTTCGGTGTTGACCCTTTCACTTCGATGAATATGAATGTAGCAAGCACAATCGGCATGGGCTTCGGCACATATCAAATGATAATAAATCTCGTTATTTTGGTTTTTGTCATTGTTGTGGCACACAGAGGTCTTGTCGGGGTCGGAACGGTGTTTAATATGGTTGGCTGCGGTTACACCTGCGAATTCTTCCAAAGCCTGTTTCAAAAGACTGTCAGTGAGCATTATACTTACGCTTTGCGAGTACCCCTTCTCGTTGCCGGTATAATCACTCTTTGCTTTGCTTGTTCATTATTCTTTACGGCAAATGTCGGAGTCGGTCCTTACGATGCATTAAGTTTTATGCTTGCAAGTTCGACGAAGTTTGAATATAAATGGATGAGAGTTGCTACCGATATAGCGGTTGTGCTCATAGGTCTTGTAGTCAGCGGCGGGCTTGTTGCTATATTTAAAGGCGATTTGTCCAAAGTTAAAAATATCGGCATAGGCACGATAATAACGGCTTTTTGTATGGGACCGCTCATCAATTTTTTTAACAAGAATGTTTCGGCTAAGATATTCAATGTTGATTATGAAAAACTCAGCAAAGATGTTGCATTCTTTATGCTTAGAGGCGCAATGGTTAAAAATTCGGTGCCTAAGCATACTCAAAGGACAAAGTTTAATAACGATTCAACACCTGTTGAAGTTTTAAATCAGTCAACAAGGTTGTAGGAATTAATTTTTCTCAACCTTTTTATATATACCAATTACGTTTTCACATAAATTTTACCCCTTAAAAGAGAGAAGCGCTTCGTTAATTCGGAGTGCTTCTTTCTTTTTTATATAATACTGATAAAACGGCTAAAGTGTGTCGAATCTTTTGATTATTTTTATACGGTTATATTCGATTTGCTTTATGAATATAAATATCTTGGCATATTGCACTAAAAATATGAAAATATTATATATAATATGTTAAAAATAGCCTTAACCTATTGACTAATGTTGAAAATTATTATACAATATGCACAAATAGTAAAAATAAGAGGTAACTTTTATGGGCATAAAATCAGAAAATATAAGAAATATAGTATTTGCGGGTCACGCATCAAAGGGTAAAACCACTCTTTGCGAGGCTTTGCTTAATGTTTCCGGCACTACGGAAAGAATGGGTAAAACACTTGACGGCAATACTGTTCTTGATTTTGATGCTGAAGAAAAAAAGAGGAAAATCAGTGTCAACAGTGCAGTGGCTTCATTTGAATATAAGGGCAATAATATTAATTTGATTGACACTCCGGGTCTTTTTGACTTTGCTATGGGCAGTCAGGAGGGAATGAGGGCTGCAGATACGGCTGTTATCGTTGTTTCTGCCCGTTCGGGTCTTGCAGTCGGTGCTGAAAAAGCGTTTAAGAGTGCAGGTTCTCACGGTCTTTCCCGCATTTTTGTAACAACTAAAATGGAAGATGAAAGAGCCGATTTTTATAAGAGCTTTAATGGCATTGTTGCCAAGTTCGGCACTCAGGTTTGCCCTGTTGTCGTTCCGATTATCAATGACGGTAAGGTTGCCGCTTACTATAATATGATTGAAGACAAGGCTTATGAGTATGACGGAGTGAAACGCAGGGAATCATCACTTGCTCACGATGATGAGGCTCGATTTGAAGCGATTAAGGCTGTTTTTGCCGAAGCTGTTGCTTCAACAGATGAAGACCTTATGGAAAAGTATTTTGAAGGCGACGAATTAACTGCAGAGGAAAAGATTGAGGGCCTAAAAATCGGTGTTGCCGACGGTTCTATCATTCCTGTTTTTGCACTTTCAGGTATCACGGGTACTGCCTGCGATATGCTTCTTGACTTTATTGCAGATGTTTGCCCTGCTCCTAAGAGCGAATATGCTATTAATAAGGACGGCGAACCTGTTGAGCTTACTCCTGATGAAAACGGACCGCTTGCAGCCGTTTGCTTCAAGACTGTTGCCGACCCGTTTATCGGCAAGCTTTCATATTTTAAAGTTGTCAGCGGCAAGTTTAATCAGTCTACCCCTGCTTTCAATGCAAATACCGGCAATGAAGAAAGAATGGGCAAGATTATTAAGCTTTTCGGCGCTAAGCAAAACGATGTGAGCGAACTTACTGCGGGCGATATCGGTGCGGTTACCAAACTTTCGGGCTTCTCCACCGGTGATACGCTTTGCTCGGCAAATAATATTGTTAAGCTTGATGGCGTAAGTGTTCCTACTGCCACATATAAGGTTGCGGTTTCCGCTGTTAAAAAGGGCGAGGAGGAAAAAATTGCATCTTCTATCGCAAAGCTTTGCGAGGAAGACCCGTCACTTACATATACAAATAATATTGAAACGCACCAGCAAATTCTCTCAGGTCTCGGTGAACAGCAGATTGATGTTGCTGTTTCAAGGCTTAAAGATAAATTCAGCGTTGAAGCTAAACTTGACGCACCTAAGGTTGCTTACCGTGAAACTATAACTAAAAAAGTTTTCGCTCAGGGCAGACACAAGAAGCAGAGCGGCGGTCACGGTCAGTTTGGCGATGTATTTATCGAATTTGAACCGTATGATACGGAAAAACTTTTGTTTGCAGAAAGAATTGTAGGCGGTTCAGTGCCTAAAAACTTCTTCCCTGCAGTTGAAAAGGGACTTAACGAATGTATGGAAAAGGGTATACTTGCAGGCTACCCTATGGTTGGTGTTAAGGCTACGCTTTATGATGGCTCTTATCACCCGGTTGACTCCAGCGAAATGAGCTTTAAAATGGCAGCTTCCATTGCGTTTAAAGAGGGTATAGCTAACGCTTCTCCTGTTCTTCTTGAGCCTATCGTTACACTTCGTGCAGTGGTTAATGACGATGCTATGGGTGATATTATCGGCGATATAAACCGCAGGCGCGGTCGTGTGCTCGGTATGAACCCGACGGGTGACGCTAATCAGGAAATTATTGCGGAAGTGCCTGAGGCTGAAATGAGTACTTTCTCAACCTCAATGCGCCAAATTACTCAGGGCAGGGGCACATTTACTACCGAATTTGCAAGGTATGAAAGAGTGCCTGAGCATATTGCTCAAAAAATTATTTCTGAATCGAATTCTAACTAATTTCTTTATATCTCCTTTATTTCTTCTAAGCAAAACAGGCGAAGCACTTTCAGCTTCGCCTGTTTTGTTACGTCGTCACAAACTCCGTATCGTTCGTGACGAATTTCTTTAATATTTAATTTGAAATTCATCCCTCATTCGCTTCGTTGCTCCTCCTTTTCAAAATTTGTCGTACGGTGGTGCGTCAAATTTTGTATTGAAAAAAGGTTGACGGCTGGCGCCACATTGTAGTATAAACTATAATTTATTTGACTTTTATCATTTTATATATTATAATACCTATTGAAAAAAGGGAGTAGTTAACATTTGCGGTGCAAATGTTGTGCAGGTCGTCAAGACGGGAAACCCGGTCTGTGCAGTGCTGAACATTTTTCAGTTGTAACGAGACTTTTATCGATTTACGATAAAGGTGTCGTTATTTTTATTTTTAATTTTAAGGAGAAAAATATGGAAACACTACTTTTAAAAGTATCTGTTTTGCAGGAATTTGCTAATTTGTTTGCCAATATCGGCGAAACAAAGTGGCAGATGGTGCTTATGTGGGCAGTCGGCGGACTTCTCATTTATCTTGCAATCGGCAAACAGATGGAACCAACACTTCTTTTACCGATGGGTTTCGGTACAATTTTAGTTAACTTGCCTTGGTCGGGTGCGATTACGCAACCGGGTTCTGAAGCAGGACCTATCAGCGTGCTTTATGATGCAGGTATAGCAAACGAGCTTTTCCCACTCTTGCTGTTTATCGGTATCGGCGCCATGATTGACTTCGGTCCGCTGCTTAAAAACCCGTGGCTTATGCTTTTCGGTGCTGCTGCTCAGTTTGGTATTTTCTTCACCTTCTTTGTAGCAAGCTTCTTCTTTGATGTAAACGACGCAGCTTCTATCGCTATTATCGGTGCTGCCGACGGTCCTACATCTATTTTCGTTGCAAATGAACTCGGTTCAAAGTATATCGGTGCTATTATGGTTGCCGCATATTCTTATATGGCTCTCGTTCCTATCGTTCAGCCGCCTGTAATTAAGGCTGTTACAACTAAGAAAGAGCGTTTAATCAGAATGAAGTATCACCCTGGTGATGTTTCAAAAACAACAAAAATTCTTTTCCCGATTGTTGTTACTGTTATTGCAGGTCTTGTAGCACCTAAGTCAGTTGCTCTTGTTGGTTTCCTTATGTTTGGTAACCTTATCAGAGAATGCGGCGTGCTTAATAACCTTTCTGAAACAGCTCAAAATTCATTTGCAAATATTCTTACTATTCTTCTCGGTATCACTGTTGCAGGTCAAATGCACTATGAAGAATTTGTACAGCCGGCTACGCTTCTTATTCTCGGTCTCGGTCTTGTTGCATTCGTATTTGATACTGTCGGAGGCGTTACATTTGCTAAGTTCCTTAACCTTTTCTTGCCTAAGGATAAGAAGATTAACCCTATGATTGGTGCGGCAGGTATTTCTGCTTTCCCTATGAGCGGCCGTGTTGTTAACCAAATGGGCTTAAAGGAAGATAATCAAAACTTCCTTCTTATGCAGTCAATCAGTGTAAATGTTTCAGGTCAGATTGCTTCTGTTATTGCAGGCGGTCTTATCTTGACACTCGTATCTTGATGAGGAGGCTTGAACTATGATGTACAATTTATATGTAACTGTTATGACTTTCTTGATGAAGATAAGCATTCACGCAGACAGTTGGAAAACTTCACTTCCTGTTGTTCTTTTCGGAATGCTCGGTATCTTTATTGTAATCGGTGTTGTTGTTCTTGTAACATATCTTCTCAATAAGCTTATAAGCAAAAAGAAGAAAGACGATAACGACGAAAAATAAATAATTTAAGGCTGTTGGTTTAAAAATCAACAGCTTTTTTTATCTCGCAACCAATGGTTGCAAAAATTTTTAAAAAATGTAAATTAAAGTGTATTGATAAAATCAACCATTTATGATAAGTTTAAAGTGACGAAAGGTCAATAACATTTTGGAGGTAAAATTATGAACCTTATTACAGCTACAAGACTTCAGGAACTCAGAAAAGCAAACGGCTACAGCCAAGAAGTTTTGGCGGGTAAGCTTGGCGTCAGCCGTCAGTCGGTTTCAAAATGGGAAAGAGCCGAGGCTTCACCCGATATAGATAATCTTCTTCTCCTTTCAAAAATATACGGTATTTCGGTTGATGACTTGCTTGATACCGAAAAAGATAAGGTGATTATTCAAAACCCGAGCGATAAACCTAAAGATTTTAAAGGTAAAATGAAGTCGCTCCTTTCTAAGGCAAACGATTTTGGTATGTATCCTAAAGTTGCTAAGGCACTCGGAGTTTTTCCTTTTCCGATTCTTATTGTAATTATTTATCTTGCATTTTCTATGATATTTGAAATGTGGCATCCGCTTTGGATAATCTTTATGACGATTCCTATTTATTATCGTTTCGCTATCTCTTGTAAGGCTTATAATAAAAAAGTATTTGCGCTTTTGCAACCGATACCTGAACTTTGCGTAACAATTTTCCTTTTAATCGGTGTTCTCACTGCCGAGTGGGGATATGCCTGCTTCGTTCTTATTGCTATTCCGCTTTATTACTGGCTCGTAATAGTAATTAAACCAAAAAAAATTTTGGAGGTGTGATATGACTAAAAAAGAAAAATCTGTTTTTGCTATTTTTACTGTTTTTATTATTGCTCTTATAAGCGTAACAGTAGTGGCGTCATTTTATTCTCAAAGGCATCCTGTCAAAATGTTTGAAACCCGGCCGATGTCTAATATCGCAATACTTGAAAATAATATCAGTATTGACGAGGCTAAAAATATTGCTCTCAGCCATTCCAATCAGCAAAATAATACTAATATCATTTTCACTTCTCAAAAGCTTGACTACGATAAAGGTCAGGAAATTTATGAAATTGAATTTAACGACGGTACTAACGACTACGATTATGAAATTTCAGCAAATTCCGGCGCTATAGTTAAGTATTCCGTTGAAAATTTAGATAATGATTAAAACAAAAAGGTGCTGAATTTCAGCACCTTTTTTACATATTTTATATATGAAGTATTGCGGTTGAAAGACCAAAATAAATAAGAAGCGAGAGAGCATCAACGATAGTTGTAATAAACGGTGACGACATAACCGCAGGGTCAAATTTAAGTTTTTTTGCAAAGATAGGGAGCGTACAGCCGACCATTTTTGCAAAAATAATTTCAATAAATAATGTTAAGCTGATAACAAGGTCAACTTGAAAAGTGATGCCGCTTGTGCTGAGCAAAAGCTTGTCAATAAGCAGAATTTTAAAGAAGTTGACAAAAGCAAGCGTTACACCGCAAACAAAGCCTACTCTTATTTCTTTCCAAATTATTTTAAAAATATCGTTCAAATCGATTTCGTTAAGCGAAAGCGCACGGATAATTGTTGCGCTTGCCTGACCGCCGGAGTTACCGCCCGTGTCCATAAGCATAGGGATAAATGCGGTAAGCACAATCAAAGCGGAAAGCTTATCCTCAAATGCCGTGATAATCATACCGGTAAATGTTGCGCTTATCATCAAAAGAAGAAGCCACGGAATACGAGATTTGAATGTTTCAAAAATTCCGATTTTTAAATAAGGCTTCTCCGTCGTACGCACCATAGCGTTCATCTTGTGGATATCTTCGGTGTTTTCTTCCTGCAAAACATCAATAGCATCATCGACGGTGATGATACCTACAAGCCTTTCTTCCATATCAACAACGGGGAGTGCAAGGAAGTTATATTTGTCAAAAAGATTGGCGGCAGTTTCCTTGTCGTCGTGGGTGTTAACGAAGATTATGTTTGTTTCCATAAAATCTTCAATCTTGTCGTCGTAATTGTGGAGCAAAAGCTCTTTAACGGTGGTTACGCCGATAAGGTGCCTTGATGCGTCCGTTACATAACAGGTGTAAATCGTTTCCTTGTCAACACCGGTGCGCCTTATTCTTTTAAATGCATCTTCAACAGTGCTGTCACGCTTGAGGTCAACAAACTCAGGAGTCATAATCGAGCCTGCGCTGTCCTCCGGATATTTAAGCAAAGTGTTGATAGATTTTCTTGTTTGAGAGTCGGTATTTTTAAGAATTCTTTTTACTACCGTAGCAGGCATTTCTTCAATAATATCAACCGTATCGTCAAGGTAAAGTTCGTCAACAACTTCTTTAAGCTCACTGTCCGAAAAAGCGGTAATAAGCGCTTCCTGAGTGTCGCCGTCAAGTTCAACGAATGCTTCGGCTGCTTCTTCTTTCGGGAGCAGTCTAAAGAGCAAAAGCCTTTGCTCGCTCGGTAATTCTTCAAAAATAGCCGCAATGTCGGTAGGGTTGATTTCAATAAGAATGTCTTTAATTTTACGGTAATCTTTTTTGTAGCAAAGAGCTGAAATTTGCTCGGCAAGTTCTTCTGTTGTTAATTCTTCAAGCTCCATAGTTTCATCTCGCTTTTTATTTATTGCTTTTTATAAAACGGCTTTTCGCCCTTGTCATAAGGCTTTATGAGTTTTTTATGCGTAATTAAATACAAAATAACTAGAATTATTATTCCTAAGAGCACAAATGACGCGGTAAATATGACATCTTTGTTTTGGTAAAACTTTGTTTCTTTAACATAAACGGCATAACCGTTTTGCTCAATTTCATTTTGAATTTCACTGAGCGTTTTGTCAATTCGCCTAATTTTAAGCTTGTATTCCTTTTTTGATCCGTTTTGAGCGGTACAAATAACTGCTATAGTCGTCTCTTGCTCCTTTGCAAGGGTCATATCAATTTTACTGCTCGCAGCATTTTTATCAGACGGGGTAGGGGTGATAACAATTTGGGTCAAATCACTCGGAATATAAAGTGTATATTTAGTATTATCACTCGTAAACTCGGGGTCAAGCTTGCCGCAGTTTACGCTTATTGATGAGAGCGAGCAGTCACCCTCGTCACTGTTTTCATCTGCAAATGCGGCAGTGAATGTAAACAAAATGCTGAAAATAAGCGCAAATGTTAAAGAAAAGCAAAGTGCTTTTTTCATTCTGATCACCCTGTATATTAGTTTTCACTGACAATAACATAGTTGGTAATTTTTTTATTGTCGAGTATTTTCTTGAGCTTTTGAATATTGTTGGTTTTAATGTAATACATCTTGTTCGCTCTTGATTTTGTACTTATTCTGTCGTCAACCTTGCCCTCGAGCGAATCGCTTGAAACGGTAGTTTCAGTTGTTTGCTCCTGTGTGCTGTAAACCGGGTAACCGTCACTGCCGTAAACAATGTCGCCGTCTTCGTCTGTAAGCGGTACTCGCTTGCTCGTTTTTTCGGTGGTCGATTCTTCGCTTACATCGCCGTATCCGTTTGTAAATTCTTCGCTGTTCAAAGTTGTGCTTGTGCTGATTGTTTCGCCGTCCTCGTTTGTAACAGCTTCACTTACTTTAACCTCAGGATCGGTAATATCCTCATCAATAGCTTCAATAAGCTTGATGTCGGTTCCGAATTCTGAATATAATTTCTTGGCAAGGTCGGTAAAACCGTCGGAATATGTTCCGCTTACTTCTGCAGGAATAGTGGTGTTGTCAAGTAGAAAAACGGTAATGCCCATAGCCTTTGTTTCTTCAACAATGCTCTTGATATAGTTGTACGCCGTGTCATCGTTGGGGTTAAGATAAGCGTAACCCTCATTGTCACGGTAAATACTTTTTCCGTCTTTTATCGCACTGTCAATGTCGGAACGGGTAATGATATTGTCCTTGTAGCAGGAAATTCTGCCTACGGGAATAATATCGGCATTGTTAAGCTTCTTTATTGATTTTTCAAGTTCGCTTGCAGGTGAAGTAACTGCGCCGTACGCCATAATCGTGACAAGCTTGCTTTCATATCCGATTGTACCGTCGTCACGCTTTAAGTCAAATGTGATGGCATTGTATGTTTCATCCTCCGCACTTTTAATAACGGAATCGAGCATAACGGAAGCGTCAAGTGAAAGCGACGGCACCGCAAGGCTTTTAAGCATAAGGTCAACCTCGCTGAAGCTTGCACTTGAATCGGTATTTGCAGCGGTTTCGGGCATAGCGTTACGCTCAATGTAAAGGTCCATTGTGCTGTAGCCAACGCTTAAAAAGATGAAGCAGAAAATTACAATAAAAACATTTTTAAAAACTTTAAGCGTTTTGTCCTTGTTAAATTTCTTCTGCTTTTGCTTCGGTCTTTTCCTGTCAAACTTGTCCGATCCGGTACCCGCTTCAATATATTTGTCTGCAAACGATATTTTTCGACCTACTTCTTTTTCAGTCCATTTTGTGTTTCGCTTTTTGTTGTTGTAAAAACTTTTTTTCTTCATAAATCAGTTGCCTGCTTATATTTTATGATAATGCGTTTTGCTTGAGGGTTTTTATAGCTTCTTTAGGGTCGGCGCTGTTAAATACGGCTGAACCCGCAACCATAACATTAGCACCGGCTTTGCCTGCGATTTTAACCGTGTTTGCATTAATTCCGCCGTCAACCTGAATGTCAAGGCTCGGGCACTTCGCTCTGAGCTTTTCAATTTTAGGCATAGTGCTTTCCATAAAACTTTGACCGCCGAAACCCGGTTCAACAGTCATAACAAGCACCATTGAAAGCTTGTCAAGGTATGGGTAAACCGCCTCAATGTCGGTACCCGGCTTAACTGCAAGGGCAGCTTTGCAACCGCTTGCAATAATTTTGTCAATGGTTTTGCTTATATCGCTGTCGCACTCTGTATGGAAAGTGATAATGTCAGCGCCTGCTTTAACAAAATCGTCAATATAAAAATATGGGTCGCTAATCATAAGATGCACATCAAAAGGAATTTTGCAAACTTGTTTCATTGCCGCAATTACGGGTGCACCTATGGAAATGTTAGGCACAAAGTGACCGTCCATAACATCAAGATGAATCAAATCAGCTCCGCCGTCCTCACATTTTTTAAGTTCTCTTTCAAGGTTTGCATAGTCGCTTGCAAGCATTGACGGTGAAATTTTTATATCCATATTTTTATACCTCTTTTTTTAATTTACAATATATTATACTTTAATTTTTTTATAAAATCAACTTAAAATAAATAATACTTGTATTTGAAGTTTTAATGTAGTATTATATATCAGTAAAATTATAACTTGTTAAAAAAATAGGCAGATTTTTGGAGGAAAAATAATGATTCAGGCTAATAATGTTACCGTTCAATTTGGCGGACGAGTATTGTTTGAAAGAGTTAATGTAACATTTTCACAGGGCAACTGCTACGGTATTATCGGTGCTAACGGCGCAGGTAAGTCAACATTTTTAAAAGTTCTTTCGGGTGAACTTGAACCTCAAAAGGGTGAAGTATTTATTACACCGGGCGAAAGACTTTCGGTTTTAAAGCAGGACCACTTTGCTTATGACGAATATGAAGTAATCAGGACTGTTCTTATGGGTAACCCAAGGCTTATTGAGGTTATGGAGGAAAAGGACGCCCTTTATATGAAAGAAGATTTCAGCGAGGAAGACGGTATTAAAGCAGGCGAGCTTGAAGCTGAGTTTGCGGATATGGATGGTTGGAACGCTGAAAGTGACGCTGCATTTATGCTTAATAAACTCGGTGTACCTGACGAGTACCACTATATGCAAATGGCGGAACTTCCGTCCGATATGAAAGTTAAGGTTCTTTTGGCTCAGGCGCTTTTCGGCAACCCTGATATTCTTCTTCTTGACGAGCCTACAAACCACCTTGACCTTTCGGCTATTCGCTGGCTTGAAAACTTCCTTATGGACTTTGAAAATACGGTTATTGTTGTATCTCACGACCGTCATTTCTTAAACAAAGTTTGTACTCATATTTGCGATGTTGACTTCGGCAAAATTCAGCTTTATACCGGTAACTACGACTTCTGGTACGAATATACCCAGATGCGTCAGCGCCAGGCAAGAGACCAAAATAAGAAGAACGAGCAGAAGATTAAAGAACTTCAGGAATTTATTGCTCGTTTCTCCGCAAATGCCGCTAAGTCAAAGCAGGCGACAAGCCGTAAAAAGCAGCTTGACGCTCTTGAAATGATTGATATGCCGGTTTCAAGCAGGCGCTTTCCATATGTTGACTTTAAGCCTGACAGGGAATGCGGCAACGATCTTTTAAGGGTTGACCATTTAACAAAAACAGTCGGCGACCGCAAGGTGCTTGACGATGTTTCTTTCGTTATTCATCCAAGGGAAAAGGTGGCTTTTGTCGGCTCGGATGTTGTTGCAAAAACAACTCTTTTTAAAATTATTATGGGCGAGCTTGAGCCTGACGAGGGTAGCTTTAAGTGGGGCGTAACCACTTCTCAAAGCTATTTTCCGAGCGATAACAGCAAGTATTTTGACGGTGTTGAGCTTACTCTTGTTGACTGGCTTCGTCAATATACTTCTTACACTCTTGAAGCGGATATCCGCGGCTGGCTCGGCAGAATGTTATTTTCCGGTGAGGAAGCGTTAAAAATGGCGAATGTTCTTTCAGGTGGCGAGCGTGTTCGTTGTATGCTTTGCAAAATGATGCTTTCGGGTGCAAATGTGCTTATCCTTGATGAGCCTACCAACCACCTTGACCTTGAGTCAATTACTGCGCTCAACGACGGTCTTATCCGTTATCCTGAAACGATTTTGTTCACTTCCCACGACCACCAGTTTGTTCAAACCGTAGCTGACAGAATTATTGAAATCTCGGGCGACAGAGTTATTGACCGTATGGGAACTTATGATGAATTTCTTGAAAATGTTAACGAGGACCAGTTAAAGAAATATTAATGATATGAGAAATAAAGATAAGTCAACTTACAGAAAAATTGAATTTCACAGAAAAGAAAGTTTTTATCTTTTAGTCAGAGGCATAGAGGTCGGCATTGCGTCCGGCCTTATTGCCGTATTATACCGCTTTTTGCTCTCCTTTGCGGAGGAAAAATTGATGGGCGTAATTTCTTTTGTTAAGGGAAACCCGGTCAAAATTGCTGTTTGGTTTGTTATCCTTGCGCTTATCGGCTATTTGATTACTCTGCTTGTAAAATGGGAACCGCAGGGCGGCGGTTCGGGTATTCCGCAGGTGAACGGTGAAATCAAGGGCCATATTAACCCAAGTTGGTGGCGAGTAATTCTTGTTAAGCTTATCGGCGGTACAGCTTCCGTTTTTTCAGGTTTGTCACTCGGCAGAGAGGGTCCGAGCGTTCAGCTCGGCGGTATGGCGGCTAAGGGCGTTGCAAGGCTTACAAAGGCGGACAAAACGACTGAGCTTAGGATGATTAGCTGCGGTGCGGGTGCAGGTATGGCTGCCGCATTTAACGCACCTCTTGCAGGCACTATGTTTGTGCTTGAGGAAATTCATCACACTTTTGACAAAAGCCTGCTTTGTATGGGTATTGTGTCTGCAATCACTGCGGACTATATTTCAAAACTCTTTTTCGGTCAAAATACTGTGTTTAATTATGATACGGTCAATTTTCCGCTCAAATATTATTGGCTTTTGATTATTATGGGCTTCTTCCTCGGCATTTGCGGCTGTGCATATAATGTCGTTATGGGCAAGGCTCAAGATTTGTATAAAAAAATCAAAGTGCCAAATTACATGAAAATGCCGCTCGTTTTCGTTTTCAGCGGCATTGTCGGTCTTGTTATGCCTCAAATTCTTTGTGGCGGTCACAGTATGGAAGTTATCCTTCTTAAAGAACATCCGTCTGTATTGTATCTTTTTATTTTGCTTGCTACTAAGTTTCTTTTCGGCGCTCTTTGCTTTGCGAGCGGTGCGCCGGGCGGCACTCTTTATCCGCTTTGTATTTTGGGCGCATATATGGGTGCTATTTTCGGCAGTGTCAGTGTAAATATGTTTGATTCAATCACTCCTGCAATGTGGGAGGAGTTTGTAGTTATCGGTATGGCAGGTCTTTTTGCTTCTATTGTAAGAAGTCCTATTACGGGTATAGTTCTCGTTTTTGAGCTTACGGGTAATATGAACAATATTTTGCCGCTTGCCGTAGTTAGCCTTATAAGTTATGCAACTGCAAACTTTATCGGCGTCACTCCGTTCTACGAATTCCTTTTTGAAAGAATTGTCAGCACCAACCACGAAAAACCGCGTTTTTTTGAAACTAACGAAAAGGTGCTCGAAACTTATACTATCCCTGTCGGCAGTACTGTTGCAAAGAAGAAGATTAAAGATATTGACTGGGGAAAGCATTGCGTAATTGTAAGTATTGAGCGTGACGGCATTTCAATCACTCCAAAGGGCGATACGGTTATTAAAGAGGGCGACGAAATTGTTGTGCTTGTAAGCCAGCGCCGCTTCTCACGGGATATAGAAAAACTTGAACAGATGATAAAGGGTTAGGAGTATGAAAATTAATCTTGCAAATGCTGAAAAAATCAAAATGTTTAAAGGTTTCGGCGGATCATCCTGTTGGTGGTCACCGCAAATTAAGGATGTAAAAACCGCAGACGAAGTTGCCGAACTTCTTTACGGTAACAGCGGACTTGAAATGAATATCTATCGCTACAATGTCGGCGGCGGATACGATAAAAATAATTTGAGAATTGAAAACCCTTGGCGATATGTTGATTCTTTTATGAACGCTGACGGTACATATGATTATACTAAAGATAAATCTGCCGTTAATATGATGAAAAAGTCGCTTGCACTCGGTAATGTTGACACGCTTATCTTCTTTGCAAATTCACCCCATTTTACTCAAACTGTAACGGGGCAGACGAGCGGCGGTCTTACCGAGCATTTTTCAAATCTTGATAAAAACAAGTATGAAGCGTTTGCAAAATATATGATAGATATAGCTGAGCATTTTATTGCCGACGGCTATCCCGTTAAATATATCAGCCCGATTAACGAACCTCAGTGGAAATGGGGCGGCGACTCTGTTTGGCAAGAGGGTTGCCATTATGAACCCGAAGAAGTTTTTGACTGCTATTTGACATTTGCAAAGGAACTTGAAAAGAGAAATTCTTCCCTCAAACTTTACGGACCGGAAAGCGGAAATATAAAGGACCACACTAAGGAATATTATGATCTTCTTTCAAGCAATGAGCTTATTATGAAATATCTTGACGCATTTGCATACCATTCCTACGGCTCGGATGACGATGTTAAAACAAAGGTCGATTTTGGCATTTGGGCAAAGGAAAATATCAAAACTCCGCGCTTTGATATGAGCGAGTGGTGCGAACTTCCATGTAAACACGACACAAAGTCGATTGAATCATCACTTATTATGGCGAGGATAATAGGCGAAGATTTGATTTATACCGGTGTCGACAGTTGGAGCGCTTGGGTTTGTGCAAACCAGTGGGATAATTCAGTGCGTGACGGCAAGTGCTACAGTGACGGTTTCCTTGTAGCTAAGGATGATTGGTCAGACTATTATATTGCTATGCGCTACTATGCAATGGCTCATTTTTCAAAATATATAAAGTCAGGCAGTCTGAGCCTTGATATCGGCTTTAATACTTCAAGGGGCTTCAGCGTTTTTGCCTTTGAACTTAAAGATAAATCAAAAGCGCTTGTTATGGTTAATAACAGCAATGCTAAAAGATGTGCGGAGTTTGACAAAACTTTTGAAAACTGCACTTTTATTGAAACAACGCAGGAATATAGACTTAAAGAAAACAAATTTAAAAATGTTAAGAAACTTGATGTAAAACCTATGTCGCTTGTTACGGCGATACTTAAATGATTAAGAGGAATAATGAAAAGACCTAATGTTTTACTTATCACAACCGACCAACAGCATTACTCGATGCTCGGTGCGGTTAACAGCTTAATAAATACACCGAACCTTGACAAACTTGTGAGCGAGGGCACTATGTTCAACCGCGCTTATTGCGCTAACCCTACCTGTTCGCCGTCAAGGGCAAGCATTTTGACCGGTATGTACCCGTCAAGGCACGGCTGCTATTCTCTCGGCACAAAGCTTCCTGAAAGCGTACCTACTTTGAGCGGATACTTGAGGGATAATGGGTACGAAACTGCGCTTGTCGGCAAGGCTCATTTTCAGCCGACAAAGTCGAGCGAGGAATTTTTGTCAATTGAAACGCCGGAGTATATGTATAATACCGACTATTGGCGAAATTTCAAGGGCGATTTTTACGGCTTTGACCGTATTGAACTTTTGCGAAACCATACGGCAGAGCACTGGGTAGGTCAAAATTATGTTGCTTGGCTTGAAGACAGCGGTTGCAAAGATTGGAAAAAATACTTTTTCAGACCTCGCGGCAAAATGTTTTATAAAGATATGGGCACTTGGAGCATACCTGAAAAGTATCATTACAACACTTTTATTGCGGAAAAAACGAATGAACTTCTTATTAAGTGCAAGGATGAAGACAAGCCGTTTTTCATTTGGACGAGTTTTCCCGACCCGCATTATCCTCATCTTGTGCCAAAGCCTTGGAGCAAAATGTATGACCCAAATGATATGGAACTTCCTGAGTTTTCATATAACGAACATGACAAAAACCCGCCTTATTTTAAAGAGGTGTTAAAAAAGCACCCTTATCTTAACGAATATCGTGAATCGGGTCAGGTGATACATGGTTTTGAACGGCACGAATATAACGAAAAAAGGCTTAAAAAGCAGCTTGCTTTGGCTTATGGTATGGTATCGTTTACAGACAAATATATCGGAGTTATTCTTGACAAGCTAAAGGAGCTTGACCTTGAAAAGGATACACTGATTATATTCACAACCGACCACGGCGATTTGTTCGGTCAGCACGGACTTACTCACAAGTGTATTTTTCACTATGAAGACTTGCTCAGAGTTTTGTTTATTGTTAAGTATAAAGGTCACATTCCGGCAAACATTTCGTCAAATTCTATTCAGTCGCTTGTTGATATTGCCCCTACCGTGCTTGACTATTGCGGACTTGACATTCCGAGCGATATGCAGGGTATGAGTGAAAAGGCAAACTGGAACGGCTTGATTAATGATATGAGGACTTTTGCCATTTGTGAAAACAGACACGAGGCGCACACGCTCCATATGGTTAGCTTTATTGAAAAAGATTACAAGCTCACTTTCCATGAGGGCAGGCGATACGGTGAACTTTACGATATTAAAAACGACGCTGAGGAACACAATAATCTTTGGCGCGACGAGCATTACAAAAATATCAAAGCCGATTTGATGTACAAACTCCTCAGGCAGGAACTTTTGATGGACGATATATCAAGCAAAACTTTTGAAAAAGACGGTATGTCAATAACACTTGATGCCGAAAAAGACGAGTACAGATTTCTTCTTTACGGTGTTGATGTCCAAAAAGACAGCGACTATATTGATGAAAAAATCAACATTTTGTCTTTCGCTTTAACAAAAGTTATAGGTGAACGCAAAATGCCTATGCCGAGAATTGCAAACGCTTAAAATAGTGCTTGACACGACGAAGTATTTTTGATATAATAACACAGCTTTGGAAAACAAAGCATCCTTGCTTGTGCGAACGGCACAGGCCAAAAGACCAAAAGGAGGTGCTGAAGAATGGCATTAAAGAATTATGAAATCGTTATGGTTTTCTCTCTTTCAAACGGAGAAGAAGCAGTTGAGGTTTTAAAGCAGAAGTTTACTGACCTCATCGAAAAGCATGGCACTCTTGGCAATGTTGAGGAATGGGGTAAGCGCAAACTTGCATACCCAATCAACTATGAAAACGACGGCTATTATGTAGTTATCGATTTCACAAGTGATGAAGCATTCCCACAGGAGCTTGACCGTGTTATCAACATTACAGACGGCGTACTTCGTTCTTTAATCGTTGCTAAAGGTGAATAATAGGAGGAATTATTTATGATTAATTCTGTTGTTCTTATGGGTAGATTAACTTACGAACCTGAGCTTAGAACTACATCAAGCGGCATATCGGTTCTTCGTTTCCAAATGGCTGTTGACAGAAACTATCAGTCACAGGGACAGGACAGACAAGCCGACTTTATTGATTGTATCGCTTGGCGTCAAACTGCTGAATTTATTTCTCGTTATTTCCACAAGGGTTCAATGATTGCTGTTGAAGGTTCAATTCAAACCGGCAACTACAACGACCGTGACGGCAATAAGAGAAAATCCGTAGAAGTTGTTGCAAATCAAGTTTCTTTCTGCGGCTCAAAGGCAGAAAGTCAGGGCACAAACCCTGCATTTTCACAGCCTGCTCCGAGCTATGCAAGTGCTGACAATTCAGACTTTGAAGAAATTGTTGATGATGACGACGACTTACCATTTTAAAGGAGGAAACTAATTATGGCATATAACAGAGCCGGTGGCCCTCGTAAGGGTCGCAAGAAGGTTTGCGTTTTTTGTGTAGAAAAAGTTGATGAAATCGACTACAAGGATGTTACAAGACTTAAGAGATTTGTTTCTGAAAGATCAAAGATTCTTCCTCGTCGTGTAACAGGCACATGCGCAAAGCATCAGAGAGAGCTTACTACTGCTATTAAGAGAGCAAGGCACTTAGCTCTTCTCCCATACACTTCAGACTAATAGACCTAAAGGTGCTGTTTTCAGCACCTTTTTGTTTTGTGGCCTGCTTTCCTCTGATGAGGAAAGTGGCGGCTTTGCCGTCGGTAGGGAAGATTGGCGAACATTGTTCGCCGCTACGGTAACTTTAATATACAACGACCCGTATGCAATTTAGGTGGCATTATGAACATTATAACAAGAAAATATAACGAAAACGACATATCAAAAATGCGAGAGATTTGGAACGAAGTCGTAATTGACGGCGTTGCTTTTCCTCAGCTTGAAACATTAGACGAAGAGGGCGCGAAGTCCTTTTTCGCCGCTCAGTCTTATTGCGGAATTGCAGAAAATACGGAAAACGGTGATATCCTCGGTATGTATATTCTTCACCCAAACAATGTCGGTAGGTGCGCGCATATTTCAAACGCAAGCTTTGCCGTGTCAAAAAACAGCCGTGGACTTCATATAGGTGAAAAGCTTGTTACCGATTGCCTTGAAAATGCAAAAAATCTTGGCTTTAAGATTATGCAGTTTAACGCAGTGGTAAGTGACAATGTTCACGCTCGCCACCTTTATGAACGCCTCGGGTTTGACCTACTCGGCACAATTCGGTCAGGTTTCAAAGCCGATAACGAGTATAAGGATATTTGCGTGTATTATAAGACATTGTAAATTATTGTTTATACTACGATGTGGCGAAGCAAACTATAATTTATTACACAAAAACCATCCCACACGCATTGTGCAGGATGGTTTTTTATTTTGCTATTCTTAAATTTTTAACGCATTTAAGTTCTTTCATATCATCTTTGATTTTTACTTCGTCTGCGCTTTCAAGCATTTTGCAAAGAAAATCGATTTTTACTTTGAATTCTTTTTTAGTTTCGTATTTTTCCTTGCTAAACCAGTTAAAATCATAGCTTAGATTTTTTGCAAGACCTATGAGCATAAGATTTCTTACAAGCGCTCCGGTTGAAAGTATTATTTCTTCGTCAAATCTGATATTTCCAAAATATTTTCTTTTTTCGTCGCTACACTGAATTTTAAATTTCTTTGACGAGCCGAGCGGCAATCTTCCTTTTGAAGCTATTGTGTTTGTGATTTTTTCGTCAAATAAATTTGAACTGTCAAACCTCATAGGAATAATTCTTATCCCTTTTAAAAGCTGCTTGAATTCGACTTTGTAGTCAGGGTTCAATTCCTCGTCAAACGCAAAATAATATGTTTTGAATATTTGCTCTTTTCTGAGCTTTCTGAAATTTTTAATCTTTTTTTCTGTCAGCTTGCCGCCGATACAGTAAAGGCAAAGTGTGTTTTCAACTTGGTTGATATTATAATCTTCTCTGTCAATCTGATTAAAGAGAAATGCCGCATTTTCGTATTTTGAAAGTTGAAAATTGCTCTTTTCAAGCTTCCTTATTTCTTCGCAAAGCTCGTTAGGAGTTGTGAAAACAGCGTGGCGTTCTTCACTTATTCCGAGTTCTTCATCGGTAATGTATCTTTTAGCGTCAAGAATAAAACGTATGATTTTTTTGTCGGTATTATTAAATACATTCATAAGGCAGTGATAGTCGGTGATTATGCAGTCGGCGCTTGCTGCAAAATCATATAAGTCATATTCTCTCGGCATTTTTTTGATATGATGAAATGATGAAAAATCAGCTTCATAAGGAAAACTGTCGAGGCAAACAAAAATATCATATCTGTCGCTTAACTCGCTGTCAATAACATTAAGGTTAGTCATTAGCTTCCTGAAAGCTGTTACGGCAAGTCTGCCGCCTGCCGCTTTAAATTGAGGAGCAAAAAGAATTTTAATTTTGTCGCCGTTTGAAGCAAAACTTGTTCCGCCTGCCAAATCAAGCGCAGGACTGTCGCAAATAATCGCACTTGTAGGAAGCGCGTTGCACTTGTAAGTTTTTTCAAATGATTCACGGCTTTTTTCACTTATATAAACGCTTGCGTCTGCAGTAATGAAACTTTTTTGAACTGTCGCAAATTCAAAACATTCGCCGTCTCTTTTTTTGCTTACATTTGCCGAGATGTTGTCAACTTGCAAATTGATGTATTTTTGACCGTCTTTCTTTGCAAAGAAGTATTCAAGCGCACAGTCTGAGAAAATATACTTAGCACTTGCCAAAGCTTCAAAATATTCGTCACTGCCTATTTGAGCAACAACAATATCGCCGAGGTTGTAGCGCTTGAGCCTTTCGTTTGTGTCGGCTTTGTTGCCGCTTTTTACTGCGATAATCTGCTCAAAGTCGCTTTTTTCCGTTTTTGCATATTTTATAAGCGAAAGCATAGACGACGGCAAAGCATGATTTTGCATAGTGATATAAATTATCTGATTTTTAAGCGGTGTTTCTTTCCTGAATTTGTTGTATTTTTTGCTTAGTTCTTTGCTTTCTTCTTTTATTTTGTCAAAAGTTTTAAATTCAAATGCTTTCGGCACTTCGTTTTCTTTAATAAAAGTTTCAATATAAGCGCTCTGTTCTTCGTCACTCATTTCTTTTGTCTTATCTACAAAGTCAATAAGTGCCTGCCTTGAAGAATAAAAAGCAAAAATCTTGTTTAGCCTGTCAGGTAAATTGTATTTAATATATTTATTGTTTTTAAAATTAGGAAAATTCTCCTCAAGATAATCAAAAAGAGCGTTGATAAGCTTCAATTTAAGCTCATAACTTTCCTCGCCGTTTACAGTGAGAATTTGCTCAAAGCGGTAAAGAAAATGACGAACACAAATGTATTCAATCTCATTTTTGTAAGTATCGAATACTTTATTTTCTTTCAAATTATTTATCAAAAAGTCAATAGCTTTTGCAATGTCGAGCGTAGATTCGGTAAACTTGCTCAAAAAGCCGACCTGAACCGTGTAGTTGTAGAAAAAGTCGTTAACAACGCCGATTGATTTCGCCTTGGTTGCAAGAATGAATGAAATAGGCAAGTCCTCAAATCTAATCTTTTCGGGAAATTCTATCCCCTCAAAAAGTTCTTTTTTAATAAACTTATTCCACGGGAAAGGGGAGAGTTTCAAAAGCTCATACGGCTTCTCACGAATGGTGAAATTTTGATTATAATGAAAAGTGCGATTGCCGATTTTTTCACCCGTTTCGCCGTTGATATCGTATCTTGAAAATAAAACCAAATCGTTGTTGTCCTTATTAGCTTTTTCAAAAAGCACTTCGCACGCATTAGGCTCAACGCAGTCGTCGGAATCTACAAACCAGAGGTATTGACCGCTCGATTTTATTACACCGTAGTTTCTTGCGTGGCTTACACCCTCGTTTTCAGTGTTGTAAACATATATTTTGTTTGGGTTTAGCGCCTGATATTTACGAAGTATTTGTAGGCTGTCGTCCGTGCTTCCGTCGTTAACTACTATAATTTCAATCTCTTTAAGCGTTTGAGAAAGCAGTGAATTTATGCACCTTGAAAGATATTTTGATGTGTTATATACCGGAACAATTATACTGACTTTGCAAGCTGTCATTTTCTTACCTCTTTAGATTTTTATATTATATATTATAATAACATATTACATTTATAATTCAAGAGAAATTTGCATTTCGCGACGATAATTACAACAATGATAGAAAATTAAACGAGATTGATAAAAATGTAACAATCGATTAAAAACGTATAAAAATATGCACAAATTTATTGTTAAAAAAATAACAAGTTTATCAAAATCACTAAAATTATGCATTTGCTCTTGAAAAATTAATAATAATGGCTTATTATATGCAAGATGATATTGTTAATTAATTAACAATATTAACCAAGACAAGTTAATTCATTTTTTAAATACTATTTGGAGGTAATCAATATGGCAAAAGAAATAATTGACAGTGTTGAAAAACTCGAAGAAGAACTTGCAAGAGTTCGTGAAGCTCAGCGTAAGTTTTCTACCTACACTCAGGAGCAGGTAGACAAGATTTTCCTTGCTGCCGCTAAAGCTGCAAATATGGCAAGAATTCCGCTTGCTAAAATGGCAGTTGAAGAAACAGGTATGGGTGTGGTTGAAGATAAGATTATCAAGAACCACTACGCAGCAGAGTATATCTATAATAAGTATAAGAACACAAAGACCTGCGGTGTTATTGACGAAGACAAGGCATACGGCACAAAGCGTATCGCAGAGCCTCTCGGTGTTGTTTGCGCAGTTATCCCTACAACAAACCCGACATCAACAGCTATTTTCAAAACTCTTATCTCTCTTAAAACAAGAAACGGTATCATCATTTCTCCTCACCCGAGAGCTAAGAAGTCAACAGCAGCTGCAGCCAAAATTGTTCTTGACGCAGCAGTAGCAGCAGGTGCACCTGAAAATATTATTTCTTGGATTGACGCTCCGTCACTTGATATGACAAATCTTCTTATGAAAGAAGCAGATATCATTCTTGCAACAGGCGGTCCCGGTATGGTTAAGGCTGCTTATTCAAGCGGTAAGCCTGCACTCGGTGTTGGCGCAGGTAACACTCCTGCAATCATCGACGAAAGTGCAGACATTCTTAAGGCTGTTAACTCAATCATCCATTCAAAGACTTTTGATAACGGTATGATTTGTGCTTCTGAGCAGTCTACTATCGTTGATAAGAATATCTATAAAGAAGTTAAAAAAGAATTTGAATACAGAGGATGCTACTTCCTCAAGAAAGACGAACTTGACAAGGTTCGTAAAACAATCATCATCAACGGTGCTCTTAATGCTAAAATCGTTGGTCAAAAGCCGGTTACTATCGCCGCTCTTGCAGGTGTAAAGATTCCTGAGGACACTAAGGTTCTTATCGGTGAAGTTGAATCGGTTGACATCAGCGAGGAATTTGCACACGAAAAGCTTTCTCCTGTTCTTGCTATGTATAAGAGTGAAAACTTTGAGGATGCACTTGCTAAGGCTGAACAGCTTATCGCTGACGGCGGTTACGGTCATACTTCATCAATTTATATTAACGAGATTACAGAGAAAGAAAAGCTTGCAGAGTTTGAAGCTCGTATGAAAACCTGCCGTATTCTTGTTAATACTCCATCTTCTTTCGGCGGTATCGGTGACCTTTACAATTTTGACCTTGCTCCGTCACTTACTCTCGGTTGCGGCTCTTGGGGCGGTAACTCGGTAAGCGAAAATGTAGGTGTAAAGCATCTTATCAATATCAAGACAGTTGCAGAAAGAAGGGAAAATATGCTTTGGTTCAGAGCACCTGAAAAGGTTTATATCAAAAAAGGTTGTCTTCCTGTTGCACTTGACGAGGTTGGCAATGTTATGGGCAAAAAGAGAGCATTTATCGTAACTGACTCTTTCCTTTATAAAAACGGTTATTCAAAGCCTATCACCGATAAGCTTGACGAACTCGGTATTGTTAACACAACATTCTTCAATGTTGCTCCGGACCCAACACTTGCTTGCGCTAAGGAAGGCTGGGCTCAGATGAAAGCATTTGAACCTGATGTAATTATCGCACTCGGCGGTGGTTCTGCAATGGACGCCGCAAAGATTATGTGGGTTATGTATGAGCACCCTGAAGTTGATTTCTATGACCTCGCAATGAGATTTATGGATATCCGTAAGAGAGTTTACACATTCCCTAAGATGGGTGAAAAAGCTTACTTCATCGCTGTTCCTACTTCAGCAGGTACCGGTTCTGAAGTTACTCCTTTCGCAGTTATTACAGATGAAACAACAGGCACAAAGTACCCTCTTGCCGACTATCAGCTTATGCCTAATATGGCTATCGTTGACGCTGATTTCCATATGACAGCACCTAAGGGTCTTACAGCCGCTTCCGGTATCGACGCTGTTACTCACGCACTTGAAGCTTATGCCTCAATGATGGCAACAGAATATACAGACGGTCTTGCTATTGAAGCGCTCAAGAATATTTTAGAATATCTCCCAAGAGCATACGACAACGGTCAAAACGACCCTGTAGCAAGAGAAAAGATGGCTAACGCAGCAACTATGGCAGGTATGGCATTTGCTAACGCATTCCTTGGTGTTTGCCACTCAATGGCTCATAAACTCGGCGCTTATCATCACCTTCCACACGGTGTTGCAAACGCACTTATGATTGACTATGTTCTCGAATTCAATGCAGCAGAAGTTCCTGCAAAGATGGGTACCTTCAGCCAGTATGATTATCCAAAGACACTTCGTCGTTATGCCGAAGTTGCCGAAGCTCTCGGTGTAAGCGGCAGAAATGACGAAGCTAAGCTTAAAGGTCTTATTAAGAAGATTGACGACCTTAAAGAATATGTAGGCATTAAGAAGACTATTAAAGAGTACGGCGTTGACGAAAAGTATTTCCTTGATACTCTCGACCAAATGACAGAGGACGCATTCGACGACCAGTGTACAGGTGCAAACCCAAGGCTTCCGCTTATGTCTGAAATTAAGGATATGTACCTCAAGGCATACTACGGCAAATAATAATCTTGACTGTTAAATTTCTGTTTTGTATAATAAATAGGGGGTGTCTTTTATGACAACTATTGTTAATAGAGAAAATAAAGAAATCTACCGTGACGGCGACAAGCTTGTTAAGGTGTTTGACGAAAAAGCATACACAAAGGCTCAGGTTCTCAACGAAGCGCTCAACACAGCCAGAGTTGAAGAAACAGGTCTTAAAATTCCTAAGCTTCTTGATGTAAGCAAAGTTGACGGTGGTTGGGCTATCACAAGAGAATATATTGAGGGTAAGAGTCTTGCTGAGATTATGGCTGAAAACCCTGAAAAGGAAGACGAATATCTTGAAAAGTTCGTTGACCTTCAAATGGAAATTCACGCTAAAAAGTGCCCTTTGCTTAATAAAATTAAGGATAAAATGCACGCAAAAATCAGCGCTTCTTCTTATGAAGCAACTCTCAGATATGATCTTCATAACCGTCTTGAGGGTATGAAGCCTCATACAAAGGTTCTTCACGGCGATTTTAACCCGTCAAATGTAATCGTTACTCCTGACGGTGAGTATTATATCATCGACTGGGCACACGCTACTCAGGGTAACGCTTCCGAAGATATCGCAAGAACTTATCTTGTATTTAACCTTGACGGTCAAAAGGAATTTGCTGAAAAGTATCTTAACCTTATTTGCAAAAAGACTGACATTCCTAAGCAACTCGTTCAGCAGTGGATGCCTATTGTTGCCTGCAGTGAAAGCGTTAAGAACATTTCGGGTGAAAAGGAACTTCTTGACTCTTGGGTTAATGTTTTCGACTTCCAGTAGTAAAAAAATTTTAAGGACTGCCTTTTGGCGGTCCTTTTTGTTATCCCTATTATTTTAATCGCAGTTGCAAACAGTATTTGCAAAAATTAATTTAAAAATATGAAGAAAAGTACTTGACAAACGAGTTAGATTATGCTAACCTATAGTCGGTTAGTAAAGACTAACTATTACTCCTTAAGTTAATAAAAGAACACGGACCATCCCTCAACCACCTACATCATACCGGTTCGTGTTTTTTTATGCCTAAATTTAGAAAAATGTTGTAATTATGTTAAATCTATGTTAAGCTAAAAATATCATATTTAAGGAGTTAGGATATGAAAAAGGGTATTGATAAAAAACTTTTAATAAGTTCGGTAATTATTTATGCCGTTTTGTTTTCGCTGATGATTTTCGCAAGCGTCAACGGCGGCGCAAACGATTTGAATTTGGATATTAAGCTTTATAACCCTGAGTTCACTTTCCCAAAACTTGTTGAGCATTTCGGTCAATTCGTTTATTGGGGTATGTGGGGTCCTGCGTTTGCAATTATTCTACTTTGTAAGCGCGATTTAAACGGTATTTTGAATGTTTTGGGTAAACTTCATCCTTTTGTTAAACCGGTCAAAAACGAGCAGTCAAAGGCTTATAAATTCTTAAATTTTATATTGCAGGCGATTGAGGTTGTCGGCTTCTTCGCTCTTTGCGGTATCGGCTGGAAAAAGCTTATTGAAAATGTGACTAAAAATGTTCTTTACGAACTCGACAGGGATAATTTGAGCCAAGGTATTTATTTTGCAATTAGCTTTGCTGTTGCGGTCGTTTCAATTCTTCTTTTGTCAAAAGTTGATAAGGCTAAGCTTAAAAAGCTTGAAGCGCTTGCGCTTGCAGGTGTGCTCCTTGGCATTTTTTACAAAATAGTTGAGGAATGTAAAACCATTACCCATCGTGTAAGGTTTAGGGAAATGGTGGCTTATTCAAACGGCTTTTTTGATGAGGACGGTTTGAGCGAGGGTAAATATTCTCCGCTTACTCGCCAAATGGTAAATTATACCGATTTCGGCGCATTCACCCCTTGGTATCAAAAGAGTGTTTCAAACGGCGCCTACGATTATCATCTTTTCAGCCGTACCGATTCGTTTCCGAGCGGTCACACAACTTATTCGGTTATGATGTTTTTGAGCGTAGTGTTTTGCAATGCGTTTGATAAGCTTAAAAAACTTGCGCCGTTTATGTTTTGCGTGAGCGTGGTGTTTGTCGGCGTTGTCGGTTACACAAGAATGGTTGCAGGCGCTCATTATCTCAGCGATGTTGTCGGCGCAATGCTTATCGGCTACACTTTGTTTTTGATTGTTAATAAGATTTATAAAGTGTTTGTTGAACAGGAAATTATAGGCTGAATAAAAGGGAAACAGAAAAATGAACCGCCCCGGATTGTGCAGACAGTACAAAAAAGGGAGCCTAAGGTAGAATAATTAAATTTTAA
>CAVKLC010000033.1:0-26984 GCA_963657005.1 bacterium
TAATTGTAATTTCCGTTATAGTTATAATTTGTTCGTTTGTTGCTTGCACAAATAATAGCAGTAGCGGCACAAATTCCACTACTGCTGTTATTGATAATAGTATTACATATTATAATGATACAACGAATAAAAAAGAAAAAGCTATAACAGATAAATCAACAACTAAAGTATCAACCGATAGAACAAAGAATGTTTTTTCAAACAGTAAAAATAAAAGAAGTAATTCAGCTACCGAAAGAGAAAGCTATAATATCAGCAAAACTGAAATCACAACTACAGATGTTTCAATTAAAGTAAGCAGTAGTAATGTAAATACTATCAAAACTTCTACTACTCAGTTCGCAAAATCGACAACCGAGCAATCGTATTCAGCTACTGCAAACAGAAGCGACAACATTATCAAATTTGAAACATCATCAAATACTACAACTTCTAAAGCAAGTACCACAATAAGCAAAATAACTACTGCTAAAAGTTCATCTATTCAAAGCACGAAACCTACAACTAAGCGAGTGACATCGACTGCTAAAAAGAATTCAACCTCTGATAGCGGAAGCAGTAATATCAGTAAAACCGAAATTACAACTAACAAACCTTCAACTACAGCAAACAGTAGTAACACAATTACTGCCAAAACTTCTACTGTTGAAACAACAAAATCTACAACTGAAAGTACAACAATTTCAACAACTAAAAAGAATACATCCTCAGCCACCGATAAAGAAGGTTGGGTAGAGAAATGGTATTAGTTGCAATAAAAAAATAAGAGCCTAAGTAATTTGTGAACAAGTTCGTACAATAGAAAAAAGAGCCCTCTTGATGTAGAATATACATCAGGAGGGATTTTTAATGCCAAGAAGTTAACAACATATAAGTAAACACGAAAAAGAAATATTAGAATTCAAATCAAAAAGATTTACTTTGAGAGAAATAGGTGCAAAATTTGACTTCACTGAAAAGCAAGTACATAATTTCATTACACGATATAACGAAAAGCAACGAAAGCTAAAGGCAGGCGTTGCGCTCAAAGCAAAAGGCAGACCGCCAAAAGATTGTGAAATTACAGAATTCTCAAAACAGAATATATACACAGAGTAAAGCTTTTCGGATATGATGAGGTTCGCCTCATCATATCTGAATACATCAACTTCTACAATAATTACCGTATTCAAACAAAAACAAAACTGACTCCGCTTTAAAAGCGAAATCAGTTTGTTGCTTAAAATTTCATTATTCTACTTTAGGCTTCCTTTTTTGAACTGTCTGCACAATCTGGGGCAGTTCAATTAACAGGAGGCTTATATTTACTTTTCTATATGAAGTATTTTTTCGGCTTTGTCAATTTCCTTATTAGTAGGAACCTTGTAATCTTTAAGTGGGTAATCGATTCCAAGATTGTTCCATTTAAAGATGCCGAGCGTATGATAGGGAAGTATTTCAACCTTTTTAACTGTTTTGAGTGATTCAATAATCTCGTACAAATTGTTAAGCTCATTGTCGTCATTAGTTAAATTAGGAACCAACACCCTCCTTATCCACATATCCTTGCCGATGTCAGATAAATAATGTGCCATATCAAGTATGTTCTCATTAGTTCTGCCTGTAATGTCCTTATGCTTTTCGGTATCTGTTTGTTTAATATCGAGCATAACAAGGTCAGTATACTTCATAAGTTCGTTGAACTTTGAAAAGAAAGGTTCTTCTCTCGTGAAAGCAGAGCCGGAAGTATCAAGTGTCGTGTGAACACCTTTGGCTTTGGCAAGCTTAAAGAATTCAATAACAAAATCAATTTGAAGCAGTGGCTCGCCGCCGCTTACTGTGATACCGCCGTTAGGCTTTCCGTTTTTAACCCAATAATTTTTATATTTGTAAGCTTTGTTGAATGCATCCTTTGCCGAAACGGTAAATTTCGCATCATCAAAACTCCAAGTTTCAGGGTTGTGACAGAATTTACAACGCATATTGCAACCTTGTAAAAAGAGTACATACCTAACACCCGGTCCGTCAACAAGACCAAATGTTTCAATGCTGTGAATTTTACCGTCCATTTCAACAAATCCTTTTAATATAAATTACATTCTGTCGTGGCAGGTTCTTGAGATAACATCCATCTGCTGTTCCTTAGTAAGGTCGATGAACTTAACAGCATAACCTGATACACGAATTGTGAAGTTCTGATATTCTTCTTTTTCAGGATGTTCCATAGCATCGAGAAGCTTTTCAGTACCGAATACATTAACATTAAGATGATGAGCGCCCTGATCAAAGTAACCGTCCATAACCTGAACGAGATTGTTCTTCTTTTCTTCTTCGTCGTGTCCAAGAGCACCAGGGTTGATTGTCTGAGTATTTGAAATACCGTCAAGAGCCCATTCATATGGAAGCTTAGCAACAGAGTTAAGAGAAGCAAGAAGACCGCTCTGCTCTGCACCGTATGATGGGTTTGCGCCAGGTGAAAGTGGAGCGCCGGCCTTACGACCATCCGGCATAGTACCTGTAGCCTTACCGTAAACTACATTTGAAGTGATTGTAAGAATAGAAGTTGTAGGCTCCGAATCACGATATGTGTGGTGTTTCTTAATCTTATCAAGGAATGTCTTAAGAAGCCATACAGCGATTTCATCAGCTCTGTCATCATCGTTGCCGTAACGAGGAAAATCACCTTCGGTTTTATAGTCAACAACAACGCCGTCTTCATTTCTAACTGTCTTAACCTTAGCATACTTGATAGCACTGAGTGAGTCAACAACATGTGAGAAACCGGCAATACCTGTTGCAAATGTTCTTCTTACATCTGTATCGATAAGTGCCATTTCAGCAGCTTCATAATAATACTTGTCGTGCATAAACTGAATGAGGTTAAGAATATTAACATAAAGACCTGCAAGCCAATCCATCATTCTGTCATAAGCCTCAATAACTTCATCATAGTCAAGATATTCTGAAGTGATAGGTCTATATTTAGGACCAACCTGTTCAAATGTCTTTGCATCAATACCGCCGTTGATAGCGTAAAGAAGGCACTTAGCGAGGTTAGCTCTAGCGCCGAAGAACTGCATTTCCTTACCTGTCTGTGTAGCAGATACGCAGCAGCAGATTGAATAGTCATCGCCCCATACCGGCTTCATAACATCATCGTTCTCATACTGAATTGAGCTTGTTCTGATAGAAATATCAGCAGCATACTTCTTGAATGTTTCAGGAAGATGTGAAGAATAGAGAACTGTAAGGTTCGGTTCAGGTGAAGGACCCATATTTTCAAGAGTATGGAGAAAACGGAAGTCATTCTTTGTTACCATTGAACGACCGTCAACGCCGATACCTGCAACTTCAAGAGTAGCCCATACAGGGTCACCTGAGAAGAGCTGATTGTATGATGGAATTCTTGCAAACTTAACCATTCTGAATTTCATTACAAGATGGTCGATAAGTTCCTGAGCCTCAGATTCAGTAAGTTTACCAGCTTTGAGGTCTCTTTCAATATAAATGTCGAGGAATGTTGAAATTCTGCCGACACTCATTGCAGCACCGTTCTGAGTTTTGATAGCAGCAAGGTAACCGAAGTATAACCACTGTACAGCTTCCTTAGCATTCTTAGCAGGCTTAGAAATATCAAAGCCATAGCTTTCAGCCATCTTCTTCATTTGACCGAGCGCTTTGTACTGCATTGTGATTTCTTCTCTAAGACGGATAACATCGTCTGTCATTGTACCGTTGCCACAGTTAGTGAAGTCATGCTTCTTTTCTTCCATAAGGAAGTCAATACCGTAAAGAGCAACTCTTCTGTAGTCACCAACGATACGGCCACGACCGTAAGTATCAGGAAGACCTGTGATAATCTTGTTGTGACGAGCTTTAAGCATTTCAGGAGTGTAAGCGTCAAATACACCCTGGTTGTGAGTTTTGCAATATTCTGTGAAAATCTTATGGAGTTCAGGATCCGGCTCATAACCGTATGTTGAGCAAGCCTGCTCTGCCATCTTGATACCACCGAAAGGCATAAATGCTCTCTTGAGTGGCTTGTCTGTCTGTAAACCGACAACTTTTTCTAAGTCTTTGTTTGCTTCGCTGATGTAACCTGGACCGTAAGCTGTGATACCTGAAACAACTTTTGTTTCCATATCAAGTACGCCGCCCTTAGCGCGTTCTTCCTTCTGAAGTCCCTGAAGAATACCCCAAAGTTTGTTAGTTGCATCTGTAGGTTCTGCAAGGAATGATTCGTCGCCGTTATAGACTGTGTAGTTCTTCTGGATGAAGTCACGAACATTAACTTCTTCTTTCCAGAGAGAGCCTTCAAAGCCTTCCCATTGTTCGAAATCTACCATGTGATTATTCCTCCTTAAATAGAATAATTTATTTAATATATGGATTTTCTCTTTCCGTTTATGAATTTTAACATAAAAAAGGTAATATGAGTAATATAAAAAACAATATACTACATATCAATTTTGATATACCATTAATGACATATGTCATTAATGGACGCGAATGTTAAATTTGTATCGTATATTTGTTAATTTCTCATTATATTTGGTATATTTTCTTACAATAAACGAAATAATGTATATATGCCGATTAATTATTTACAAATTATTCATAATTAAAATTGTTAAAAAACGGTAAAAATACAGATTTTAAACTGCATTTTCACCGTTTTCAAGTTCATATTTTATTTCAAATACATTTTCAATAAATAATTTTTCAAAGTCGGTTAAAGAATAGTTTTTCGGATAAATCAAAATATCGGAATATGATTGTCTGTTGTCGATGCATTTTTTTGTAACAAGCTTATGATTATCAAGAAGACTTTTCGGTATAGGAGTAGTCCACATATATGTGTTTGGAAGATTTGAAAGAATATCAAACTGACTGCCGCGCTCCTGAATTAAAATTTTACTTTGAGAGTCGTGAGATGGGGTAAATTTTTTAACTTCCTCTTTAGAAACAAACGGTATATACTCATCGTCGTGAAGAAGAACTGAATAATCTTTTAAATCATTAAAACAAAGCTTAGCCTTAGTTGCAAGTGGGTGATTTTGCGAAAAAAGAATTTTATATTTGAAATTCCAAATTTCCTGAAACTGCATTTGCTTTGAAGTAATCATCTTTTTATATTTCGCTTCAAGTTCTGTTGGAATTCTGATAATGCCGATATTGTATCCGTTAATCATAACATCGTTTAATACATCAATATTGTTACATTCTTTAAAGGAAATATTAAATTTGTTATTTTCAAAAGCTTCAACTGTATTGCAAAATGCTACGCTGATATAAGAAGAACGGGGAACAGCAAGTTTAACATTAATAGTTTCTTTATCATTATTATATAAAAAACGATTTAAGTCGTTGGTTTTCTTAATAATTTCTTCCGCTTTTTCAACTACTTTTTTGCCGCTGTCGGTCAAAATTACACCTTGTGAATTTCTTATAAAAAGCGTAACGCCGTATTCTTTTTCAAATTCGATAACTGTTCGGCTCAAATTCGGCTGGTTCATATATAAGTTTTCTGCCGCTTTTGTAATTGAACCAACTCTTGCTATTTCAACTATACATCTTAATTGCTGAATATTCATAAACTCACCACGAATATAAGTAATAATATATTATATATTAAAACATATTTATATAAAAAAAACAAGACAAACTATAAAAGTTTGTCTTGTCATTAATCATTCGATTAATTCTTTCATATCATATAAACCGGCGTCTTTACCGTCCATATAAACGGCCGCGTTAACAGCGCCTACAGCAAAAATTTCCTTGCTTCTTGCCGAATGTGAAAGAGTGATTATTTCATCTCTGCCTGCAAAAATGATTTCGTGTTCACCGACGATTGTACCGCCTCGAACCGCATGAATACCAATTTCATTCTTTGTGCGCTTTTCACGCTTAGAATGACGGTCATATTCATATTTCATCGGCTTGTCAATTTCTTCACACATTGCATCTGCAAGCATAAGAGCAGTGCCGCTCGGAGCGTCAATCTTTTGATTATGGTGCTTTTCAACAATTTCAATGTCAAAATCATCACCCAAAACTTCAACAGCTTTTTTTGCAAGATTTGCAAGCAAGTTAATACCCATACTCATATTGTAAGTAAAGAAAACAGGTGATTTCTTCGATGCTTCTTCAATTTGCTTTTTCTGCTCATCACTGTAACCCGTCGTTGCAATAACAAGAGGAGTACCGTTCTTTTCTGAATAACTAAGTAAATCGTTAAGAAGAACCGGGTTTGAAAAGTCGATTATAGCGTCAACTTTTTCCTTAACATCAAAAATTGAAGAATAAATAGGGAATTGACTGTTATCTTCGGTATTAAGGTCAACACCTGCAACAATTTTGCAATCGTCACGGTTTGCTACAATACTTTGGATAACTTTACCCATTTTTCCGTTAGCACCGGTAATAATTAAATCAGTCATTTTAAAATTCCTTATTAATCTTTATTTTACTAAACCGTATTCTTCCATAGTGGCTTTTACATAAGCCTTGTTTTCATCGTCCATCTCAATAAGAGGCAGTCTTAACGGACCAGCATTAAAACCGATAAGGCTTACAGCTTCTTTAACCGGGATAGGGTTAACATCAACAAACATAGCCTTTGCAAGCTTAGTATACTTATCCATAAGTTCTTTTGATTTAGCTTTGTCGCCGTCTAAGTATGAAGCAACGATTTCGTGTGTTTCCTTTGGTGCAATGTTTGAAAGTACGCTGATAACACCTTTACCGCCGCGCTCGAGAATGTCATAAATTTGGTCGTCGTTACCGCTCCAAATATTAAGTTCGTCGCCGCAAAGCTCGTGAACCTTAGCAACTTGGTCAAGGTCACCCGAAGCTTCCTTGATGCCGTTAACTCTTGGAAGCTTAGCAAGTTCAGCTGCAGTTTCAGGTTTAATGTTTACACCTGTTCTTGACGGAACATTGTAAAGAATGATAGGAAGGTCGGTAGCGTCGTGAATTGCTGTATAGTGAGCAATAAGACCTCTTTGGCTTGTTTTGTTATAGTAAGGTGTTACAAGTAAAAGTGCGTCAGCACCGTTTTTGCAAGCTTCCTGGCTGATTTCGATAGCACAAGCAGTGCTGTTTGAGCCTGTACCTGCAATAACAGGAACTCTATGGTTAACATATTCAACGCACCATCTGATGCACTCATTATGTTCAACAACTTTAAGAGTAGAACTTTCACCTGTAGTACCGCAAACTACGATAGCGTCGGTACCGTTTTCAATCTGAAAGTCAATAAACTTAGCAAATTCATCATAATTAACAGAGCCGTCTTCATTCATAGGAGTGATGATAGCAACTGCCGCACCTGTAAAAATAGGTTCTTTCATAATGATTATCTCCTTAAAATATAATGTATATTAATTAGTCAAAATAACCTTCTGCTGCAAGAAGTTCACCAAGAAGAACAGCACCGCCTGCTGCACCGCGAAGTGTGTTATGTGAAAGGCAAACAAACTTGTAGTCGTACTGTGTATCTTCTCTAAGTCTGCCGATTGAAACAGCCATACCGTTTTCAAGCATTCTTTCAGAATGAATCTGAGGTCTGTCAGGTTCAGTAAAATAATGGAGGAACTGCTTTGGAGCAGATGGAAGGTTAAGCTCTTGCGCTCTGCCTGAGAAGTTTTCCCAAATGTTAATCATTTCTTCCTTAGTAGGCTTCTTGTCTTCAAATTCAACAAATACTGCACCGAGGTGACCGTTTGATACAGGAACACGGATACACTGAGCTGTGAAAGCAGGTGAAGCGGCTGAAACGATTTCATCACCTTCAATATGACCCATAAGCTTGAGAGGTTCTTTTTCACTCTTTTCTTCCTCGCCGCCGATGTATGGGATAACATTGTCAATCATTTCAGGCCATGTTTCAAATGTTTTACCTGCGCCTGAAATAGCCTGATAAGTACAAACAAGAACTTTTTTGATAGGGTACTTATCTTGAAGAGGGAAGAGGGCAGGTACATATGACTGGAGTGAGCAGTTTGACTTAACCGCAATAAAGCCACGCTTTGTACCAAGTCTTTTTCTCTGAGCAGGGATGATGTTAATATGTTCAGCGTTAAGCTCAGGAACTACCATAGGAACATCAGGTGTAAATCTGTTTGCACTGTTGTTTGATACTACAGGGCATTCGTGCCTAGCATATTCTTCTTCAAGTGCTTTGATTTCGTCTTTCTTCATATCAACTGCGCAGAAAACAAAATCTACCTGAGCAGTGATTTTATCGATATCATTTGTTGCGTCCATAACAACAATGTTTTTCATTTTTTCAGGAATAGGTGTGTCCATACACCATTTTTTACCTACTGCTTCTTCGTAAGTTTTACCTGCACTTCTTGATGAAGCTGCAAGGCAAACTACATTGAACCAAGGGTGATTTTCAAGTAAGGTCGCAAATCTCTGACCTACCATACCTGTTGCGCCGACAATGCCGACATTGTACTTTTTACTCATAGTCTGTAATCTCCTTAAAAAAAACTTGTAAAACAAGTTAATATGCAATATAATACTTGTTGACGGTTTGCAAACACCTGAGCTTTTGTTTGCCTCCGTACTTATTTGTTATAATAGCACTTATTATATATATATGTCAATCAAAATTTACATAGATATGGAGATTTATGAATGAAAACTTCTGACTTTTATTATGATTTGCCTGAAGAACTTATTGCTCAAACACCTATTGAGCCGAGAAATGCTTCAAGGCTTATGCTTTTTAATAAGGAAACAGGCGAAGTTGAACATAAAATTTTTAAAGATTTGACTGATTATCTTAATCCCGGCGATTGTCTGATTTTAAATGATACAAGAGTAATTCCTGCCCGTATTTTCGGTGTTAAAAAAGAAACTGGTGCAGTTGTTGAATTCTTACTTTTAAAACAAAAGGAAACACTTGTGTGGGAATGTCTTTGCAAGCCGGGTAAAAAAGCCAAAGTCGGCACTAAATTTGATTTTGGTGACGGGAAGCTTGAATGTGAAGTAATTGATGTTCTTGAAGACGGCAACAGAATTATTAAATTTGACTGTGACGCTAATATTTATGCAGTGCTTGATGAAATAGGTCAAATGCCGCTTCCACCATATATTAAGGAAAAGCTTAAGGATAAAGAGAGATATCAAACTGTTTACAGTGAGCATTTAGGTTCTGCTGCTGCCCCGACTGCAGGTCTTCATTTTACTAAGGAAATGCTTGAGGAAATTAAGGCAAAAGGTGTTAATATCGGTTATGTTACACTTCATGTAGGCTTAGGTACTTTTAGACCGGTTAAGGTTGATGATGTTACAAAACATACTATGCACACCGAGCATTATGTTATGCCACAGGAAACGGCAGATTTGATTAATGAAACAAAGAAAAACGGAAAAAGAGTCATTTCAGTCGGCACAACAAGTTGCAGAACACTTGAATCTGTTGCGACTAAAAACGGTTGCATTTGTGCCGATGAGGGTGACACAAGCATTTTTATTTATCCAGGTTATAAATTTAAGTGTATTGATGCACTTGTAACAAACTTCCATTTGCCGGAAAGTACGCTTATAATGCTTATTTCTGCTTTTGCCGGATATAACCATGTTATGAATGCGTACAAAATAGCAGTTGATGAGCGTTATAGATTTTTCTCATTCGGCGATGCGATGTTTATTTATTAAAATACAATACTAATGAGGTAATTATGGCTAAATATACATTATTTAAACAAGAGGGTGCGGCAAGGAGAGGTCAGTTTGAAACGGTTCACGGTACTGTTCAAACGCCTGCTTTTATGAACGTTGCTACATCTGCCGCAATTAAAGGCGGACTTTCAACTGACGATTTAAAAAATATCGGTTGCCAGGTTATGCTTTGCAATACATATCATCTTCATGTAAGACCGGGCGACGACTTGGTTTATGATATGGGAGGTCTTCATAAATTCACTAATTGGGACAGACCTATTTTAACCGACAGTGGCGGTTTTCAGGTTTTCAGCCTTGCCAAGCTTAACAAAATAACAGAGGACGGTGTTACTTTCAATTCTCATATTGACGGTAAAAAAATTTTTATGGGACCTGAGGAAAGTATGCAGATTCAGTCACATCTCGGCTCAACTATTGCAATGGCATTTGACGAGTGCGTTAAGAACCCGGCAACTCTTAAATATGCTAAGGAAGCCTGTGAGCGTACACTTCGCTGGCTTGAGCGCTGTAAGGCTGAAATGGATAGGCTCAACAGTTTGGAAACAACGATTAATAAAAATCAGCTTCTTTTCGGTATTAACCAGGGTTGCGTTTACGATGACCTTCGCATTTGGCATATGAAAGAAATTGCTAAAATTGACCTTGACGGTTATGCTATCGGCGGTTTAGCAGTAGGCGAACCAAAGGAAGATATGTATAGAATTATTTCCGCAGTTGAACCGTATGCACCAAAGGATAAGCCAAGGTATCTTATGGGCGTCGGCACTCCGGGCAATATTCTTGAGGGTGTAAGCAGAGGTGTTGACCTTTTTGACTGCGTAATGCCATCGAGAAATGCAAGGCACGGACACTTATTTACTAAAAAAGGAATAATTAATATTAACAATGCCAAATATGATAGGGATGACAAGCCTATTGATGAGGAATGTAATTGTCCAACTTGTCAGAAACATTCAAGAGCATATGTTCGCCATTTGTTTAAGAGCAACGAAATACTCGGTATGCGCCTTGCAGTAATTCATAATCTTTATTTCTACAATAATCTTATGGTTGAAATAAGAAAAAACTTAGACAACGGTACATTTACAGACTATAAAAATGAATTTTGTGTTAAACTTGATACGAGAATTTAGAAAAGTCTTGCAAAATGTATAGTTTTAATTTATAATACTTTTTATCACATCATTGGAGGAAATTAAATTTATGGAATCTATTTTATTATTTGCTCAAACAGCATCAGGTGCTGACCAAAAGTCAAGCAGTATTCAAATGATTGTACTTATGGTTGTTTTGTTTGCACTTATGTATTTTCTTATGATTCGTCCGCAAAAGAAGCGCCAAAAAGAAGAACAAGAAATGAGAAATGCTCTTGAAATCGGCGATGAGATTGTTACAATCGGCGGTATCGTTGGCAGAGTTGTTACAATTCGTGAAAACGACCTTATCATTGAAACCGGCGCTGACAGAAATAAGATGAAAATTGAGCGCTGGGCAATCAATACTAATAAGACTAAGAACGAACAGCATCAAAAGGAAGTTGAAGCTGCAAGAGAAGCTGCTAAGGAAAAGAAAGCAGCTAAGAAGAATAAGGACGATTCAGACAAGAAAGAATCTAAATAATTTAAGTTCTAAAAAAATTACCCCTTGAATAATTATATTCAGGGGGTTTTATTTATGCCTAAAATCAGTAGTTTAAATGCAAAAAGCGTAATTATTAAATTTATAATTAAATCAATTCTATTAACGGCATTTACAACGGTTTTGTTTTCTGCTTTATTCTCATTTATATGTTTGAAAATTGATTTAGATTTAGATTATATAAAATACTGCGGATATATGATTGGCGGTGCAGCATCTTTTATAGTTGCGCATTTTTGCTTGAAATCATTTAAAAATAATATTTCGATCTTATCTTTTATATCAATTATACCATTAGTATTATTATCGTTCATTAATTTCCTTGTTTTTAACAAAGATTTTGTTCAATTTTTCATATCTTTAGCAATAATTATTACGGTTTCGTTCTTAACAGGAGTATTATCGGCAGGGAAGAGGAGATAAAAAATGAGCAATATACCTGTTGAACTTAAAAAAGAATTCAATTTAGATGATAAGGAAGAAAAAAAGATTGATTTTGAACAGATATTTTTAGAAAACAAAACCGTGATTTACAGCCTTATTTTCTATTCATGTTTTCTTGCAATCGGAACGGTGTTTTACAGGTTACTCAAAAGCAGTGCGCTTGATTCACTTTTAAAACCCGGAAATGAAAACATTTCCAAGCTATTTGGCGAACATATTTGCAATTATATGTCACTGTTTTTGATAACGGTTTTTCTGTCATTTTGCCTTATCGGTTACGGAATAATTAATATAATTCCTTGTCTTGTCGGCTTTCAAATCGGTATGCAAATAGCGTATCTCTATATCAATTTTCAAGCAAAAGGTATTGGCTATGCAATACTTATGATTGCTCCGTTTGCTGCCGCATTTTTAACCGTTCTCATATTTACTATAAACACAGGCTCGGATATGTCAAAACAGATTGTTAAGCTAACAAAAAATCAGGAAAATTATAAGCTTGATATTAAACCGACTATGAAGAAATTTTTAATTTACGGAATTGTTTTAATCGTAGCCTCTGCCGTATCTGCACTGCTTGAAACACTGCTGAGGAGCGTTGTTACCATTTAGGTTTTTCACCGGCAAGCGGGTTTGAATCAACTGCTTTTTTAGTTGCATCATTACTTATATGAGTATAAATTTCAGTTGTACTGAGGTTTTCGTGACCGAGTATTTCTTTAAGCAAAAGCACATCAACATAACCGTGCTGATACATAAGTGTTGCCGCAGTATGCCTGAGTTTATGAACCGATAAACCGCGGTCGCCAAGACCGGCTTTTTCAAGATACATTTCAACTATATGCTGAACACTTCGGTTGCTTATCCTTTGGTTTCTCGCGCTTAAAAATAATGCTCGGTCTTTAACTCCGTCGTGTGGTCTTACCACCATATAATCGGCAATGGCATTTATGCACGCCTGGTTTAAATAAATCGTTCTTTCTTTATTTCCTTTACCGGTTATAACAATAGTTCCGTCACTTTTTATGTCATTATAATCTATTGATACAAGTTCACTTAAACGCATACCGCAGTTTAAAAACAGCGTTATCATTGCGTAATCTCGCTCTTTAAACTTGCCGTCGATAACCGATAAAAGCTTTTCCGATTCTTCAAGAGTTAAGTATTTCGGAAGCGATTTTTTTGTCTTAGGTGTATCAAGATTTTTCATAGGGTTCTTTTCAAGTAAGCCTAAATTATCTGTCAGATATGTATAAAATCGTCTAATACTGATTACTCGTCTTGCTCGTGTTGTTTCATTGTTTTGGCGCACATTTTTGCAATAAATCATAAATTGATATGCGTCTTCAAGTTTTACGCTCTGTATAAAGTTTAAATCAATAGGGGACAAATCAATTTTTTCATCTTTTGTGTCAAAACTGTATAAACCTTTAAGCTTTACCATATATCTAAAAAAGGTACGCAAATCTGACGCATATTCAAGCACAGATTTTTCACTGTGTCCTTTGATTGCTTCAATATAAACAAGATATTGTTGTACAAGCTTCGGCAATGTAACAAATTCTTCTTTACGCATAATTTGATTAACTCCTTGAAAATTTGTAAATATTTTGGCAATTTAATGTGTAGTTATAAGCCGTATATGATTATTGTAAATTATTCGTCCGATAAAAATTATCTAAACAATGTAGTTATTGTTTCAAAATAACTGAATGGCTACAAATGAAAGGTTTTAATTGTTGCTTTGTTGATATTATCAGTGTAATAAGTTAAATAATCTTTTATTTTTAATAAAACAAAAAATTTGATTTTAAACTCCCCTTAATTGCACAAAAGATTAATTTTGTGCAATTATAACACGATTTTTAAGCTATGTCAACACTTTCAACCCTGCTATGTAATTGCACAAAATTGCTAACTTCTCAATTTATAATGTCTTTTATGTTGTTATCAGTTGCGATTAATATTCTTGTTTTGAGTTTAGCATCTCGTAATATAACATATTTGCTGTCCTTTTTCATATTTTTTATCCTCTTTTAATTCAGTTGATAATCTTGGAAAATATCACAATTAATCATTTGTTTTTCTCCAATTATTTTTTAATATTTCTTCAATGAGCTTACTTTTGCCGTTAGTATAGGCAATTCTGTCGTTTGGGTATTTTACTGCGAGATGTTCTTTAAGGTTAGAATATTCTAATGCTTTTTCTTCATTTGCATTTAAGTAATCACGCATATTTATATAATCGTTCCACTCTTTACTGTTAAAAATTACTACATGTATATAATGCGTTTGAATACTATTTTGCAAATCGGCGCAAACATACAAGTGTTGATTTTCGTGGTCTTCTCGCCTATAAATTATGCCTAACTTTTCAAGTTCTTCATTATGCTTAAAAATATCTTTGAAATCATTAGCTCCGACAACTATATCGATAATCGGTTTAGCACAAATATTTTTTATCGCAGTACTGCCGATATGTTGAGCGTCAACAATGTCATCTTTTAATGTAGCTTTGAGCAAATTAATTATCTTCTTAGCAGATATTTCCCATTCATTTTGGTGATTTTCAACTGCTACTTCTCCCCTTTTTAATCCTATTGACATTCGATTTCTCCTATTTTACTTAGTCTGTTGATAATAATACTTGCAATGATTCCGTTGATGATTCCCGTTATTAAACCTGAAAACATAAGAACGGGAAAATAATAAACAATTCGATATGTATTCATAACAAAGCCTGCAACGATAATTTGACCGAGGTTATGAACCGTGCCACCTACTGCGGATACACCGACAGGTGTAAATTTGTCAGTCTTTTTAAGAATATACATAACGGCAAAGGATAGCAGACCGCCTACCAAGCTGTAAATCATTGCAAATGTACCGCTGAAAAGAAAACCCGAAAGAATTATACGAACTATTGAAATGATAAAAGCATCGCTTGTATTCATAGTATAAAGTGCTGTCAACACGACTAAATTAGACAAGCCGAGCTTTATACCGGGTACTCCGAAATTAAACGGAATCAGAGATTCTAAATATGAAAATGCGAAAGCCAAAGCTATCATAAGAGCAAGGGTACAAAGGTGTTCAACATTAACTTTTTTCACTTTGCCACCCCGTCCACTTCATTATTTTTTGAATTAGTAACTGTTACGATAACTTTGTTTGGCAAACAAATAATTGATTCATTGTTTTTGCTTATTTTTTTATGATTTACGCAAATTTTATCCTTGCAATCGGCATAGGACATATATGCTTCACCGTCTTTTATAACGACTGTGTTGCAGATTTTATCACCGTTATAAAGATTATATTCTTGGTTATTTTTAAGGTCTAATACCGCCACTTGCTTACTGTTTTGCTCAATAATTACTTCACAGCCTGTTTTATTTATCAAGGTAATTGCAACAAGAATAATTAGAGTAAAAACAATCACTGAGCATATTAAAATTATATCGTTTCTGATTTTCTTATTTTTCATTTATAATTGCCTTTATACCGCTTGATTGATAAGTTTTGCCGCTGTTGTCAAGCCAAATTGCTTCTATATTATCGTTATTTTCCACAAGCTTTTTACCGTCCTCATAACTCATACAAAACAGTGCAGTTGAAAAAGCATCGGCAAGTGCACTGTCGGATGAAATAACCGTAACGGAGGTGAAATATTCAGCCGGGTAAAGAGTGTCAGGATTAATGATATGGCTGTAGTTTTTGCCGTTAACGGTGTAATAACGCTGATACGAGCCGCTTGTGACTACGCTTGTATTATTTTTTGCATTTACCTTCATTAAGTAATCATTTGAATTAGGGTTTTCAATACCGATAACAAAATCGTTGCTGTCGGGTTTACTTCCGACAGTAATTATGTTACCGCCGAGAGAAATAACGGCGTTTTGCCATAAATTATTTTGGGTTATATACTCGTAAATTTTATTGCAAACATAACCTTTCGCAACTGCGCCGACATCAAGTTTTAATTTTTTGTCTTTAAAAAATACTGTTGAATTTTTATTGTCAATAATTAAATCGTCAATATTTGTGTGCTTATTAGCTTCAATCAGTTTTGACTTTGGCGGTAAAGTTTTACCCTCTTCCCTATAATCGTGCCAAATTGACAGGACACTTCCCATAGCTATGTTAACTTTGCCGTTTGTGTCAGCATAGGCTTGTCTTGAAAAAACAAGTAAATCGATAATTTCTTTATTGACTTTTATAGGCTTTTTATATGCATTGTCATTCAGATATTTTACATTAATAACATTATCATAGCTTATATATATATCAAAAAGTTCGGAATAATTTTTAATTATTTTATAAAGTTCATTATATTTTTTATCAAAGTTTTCCTGCGAAGTGTCATAAGCCGTTATATTTGATGCGGTGTCAAACAGTTCTAAAAAGCTTTTTGAATATTTTGTATACTTGTTATTAGTGCAACCGAAAAGGGTGAATAATAAAATAAAAGAGAGGACTAACGAAACAATCTTTTTCATAAGTCCCCTCCTCTCTTTAATTTAAGAATTCTTTTATTACCTTTGTCGGACATTTTTCGGCGCAAAGTCCACACTCAGTACATTTATTGTAATCTATTTTTGCAATATTATCAACTACTTTTACTGCTTCGTTAGGGCAATTTCGCTGGCACATACCGCAACCTATACAACCTGCTTGGCAGTTGTCCTTAACTATTTTACCCCTTTGCTTATTTGAACATTGTACTCTATATTTTGAATCATATGGTACAATTTCAATAAGATTAAGCGGACAAGCCTTTACACATTTGCTGCAAGCGATACAAAGTTCTTTATCAACAACTGCCTTGCCGTTAATAATTCGTATTGCCTGGTTGTCGCAAACATCTGCACAAGAGCCGTAGCCCATACAACCGTATTGACAACTGCGCTCATTACCGCTCGGAGTAACCGAAGCAGAAGTACAAGTCCTTGTTCCGTAATAATTGTATTTTTGATGCCTTACTTCGCAAGTACCTGAACATTTTACAAAGGCGGTTTGCCTGACAAATTCACCCGCTGTGGTGCCCATTATCTCCGCTATTTTATCTGCGCCGTTTTTACCTGCTGGTGGGCAAGCATTTATCGGCGCTTCACCTTTAGCAATAGCCTTAGCAAGAGCGTCACATCCTGCATATCCGCAAGCGCCGCAGTTATTACCTGCGAGAGCCTGTCGTACTTTAATTTCTTTTTCGTCAACTTCAACATGAAAAACTTTTTCTGCAATACTTAAAAGAATTGCAATAATTAAACCTACGATTGCTACTACACAGGCAGCAATGATTATACTTTTAAAATTCATATACTACCTCCGTTATTTAAGCGAACCAAAGCCATAAAAAGCAATTGCCATAAGACAAGCTGTTAAAAGAACGGCAGGCGTGCCTTTAAATGCCTTTGGAAAATCGTTGCTTTCGGTTCTCTCTCTAAGTCCTGCAATAATTATAATTGCAATCGCAAAACCAACGGCAGTGCCAAAACCTGTAATTACTGATGTTATAAAATTGTTATTCTCCTGAACATTTGTAAGCGCTACACCGAGTACAGCACAGTTGGTTGTGATAAGCGGTAGATATACACCAAGCGCCTGATAAAGCTTAGGAACATACTTTTTGAGGAATAATTCGATAAGCTGAACAAGAGCAGCAATTACAAGGATGAATATAATTGTATTAAGATATGTAATATTAAACTTTTTAATTACAAATGTATAAAGCAAATTGGTAACTGCACTTGCGATTGTAATAACAAATATTACAGCGCCGCCCATACCTGCAGCAGTTTTAACATTTTTAGATACACCCAAAAACGGACAAATGCCGAGGAACTGACTGAGCACGACATTATTTATAAGCGCAGTAGTCATTAAAACAAGAAATAAGGTTTTTAACATTATTTAGTTACCTCCTTATTTTCACTTTCCTTGCACAATGATTGACAGTGTGCACAGTCAGCGCCGCAGGCAGTTTCACTATTCACATGTCTGTTTGCACCTTTAGCACGGAACTTGTTTTGAAGCGCACAGAGAAATGCAAGAACAAGAAATGCACCCGGTGCTAAAATGAAGATTGATACACCTTCATATGATTTTGGAAGTATTTGAAGATTGAAAATCTTACCTGTACCGATAAGTTCACGAACAATACCGATTGAAGTTAAGCCAAGTGTAAAACCTAAACCCATTCCGAGACCGTCAAAAATAGACGGAATAACCTTGTTTTTGGAAGCATAACTTTCAGCTCTGCCTAGGATAATACAGTTAACTACAATAAGCGGAATATAAAGTCCCAAAGCGTCATAAAGCGTAGTTACATAAGCCTGAAGCACCATTTGAACAATAGTTACAAATGAAGCTACAATTACAATATAAGCCGGCATACGGACACCGTCGGGAATTACTTTCCTTAAAAGCGAAATGAGCATATTACTCATAACAAGAACAACAGTAGTTGCAAGACCCATACCAAGACCGTTTACTGCAGAAGTTGTAACGGCAAGGGTTGGGCACATACCGAGCATAAGGATGAAGGTTGGGTTTTCTTTAACAATACCATTATAAAGTCTTTCTATCGGTGTTTTCAAATTAATCAACCTCCTTTAACTGATTGTTATAAACAGCAAGCGCGCTGTCAACTGCTTCGCATACAGCATTTGAAGTGATTGTGGCGCCGCTGAGTGCGTCAATTTCACTGTCGGAAGAAGCACCGGTCTTTGTATAATTTATACCGTTTGCAGATTTGCCTATAAATTGAGATTTAAACTCGTCCTCTGTTGCCTTTGCACCAAGACCCGCAGTTTCACTATGCGATAAAACAGTAAAGCCTGTAATAGAATTATCTTTACTTGATACTCCGACCGCTATTTTAACATCGCCGCCGTAGCCTGACGGAGAAATAGCTGAAAAGACATATCCTATTGTGTTACCGCTATCGTCAGTTGCTTTGAGTACATCGTCAACGGTGCACTGCGAAAGGTTTTCTTTCTTTAATGAAGCTGATGAATTTTTGAGTATTTCGTCCGTGTTATCGAGCGTTTCAAATTTAGCGTTTGGGTAAACAACTTCGTATGCTTCAAGTCTTGCTTTATCCTGCGCCTGAGCGATTGGCTCTTTTGTAATTTCATTAACGAATGCAAGCGATACACCTGCAACAAGAGTTATAAGAAAGAGTGCAAGGCAGTTTTTTAAAAATTTATTTTTCATCGCTTATACCTCCTCTTTCTTACGCATACCAAAAGCTTTTGGAACAGTTACTTTTTCAATAAGCGGCACAACGAGATTCGAGATGATAATAGCGTATGATACGCCCTCTGCACTTGAACCGAGAACACGGAAGGTTGCGGTTAAGAAACCGATTAAAAGTGCATAAATTACCTGACCTGATTTTGTAATAGGGCTTGTTGTATAGTCAGTTGCCATAAATACGGCACCGCTGACTAAACCGCCGGTAAATAAATTGCCGAGTACAAAATTAAGAGTTTCATAATCAAAACCTATATGCCTACCTTTAATTGCCGCAAAAACGAGTGCAAAAATAAGCGTCGAACCTACATGAATTAACGGAATCCTAGGTGAAATTACTTTTCTTATAAGTAAATAAACAAAGCCTATTAATATCGCAAGAATACAAACTTCACCGATACAACCGCTTTGAAGTCCAAAAAAAGCGTCCTTCAAATTAATTGTTTCACCTGCTTTTATTTGAGCAAGCGGAGTAGCTGAAGAAACTCCGTCTGCAGTTGAAAAATCAGTCATACGTGAAGTAAATGAAATGAGCAAAAAGCACCTTGCGGCAAGAGCAGGGTTCATAATATTTTGACCTATTCCGCCAAAAAGCATTTTTACAACAATAATAGCAAACACACCGCCGACGGCAGGAACCCACCATTTAACTTGCGGTGGCATATTAAGCGCAATAATCAAGCCGGTAACTACTGCAGTGAAATCAAATACCGTAATCGGTTTTTGATAAATCAGTTCAAATATCAGCTCGCTGAGAACACAGCTTGCAACAGATGAAATTATTACTAATAATGCATTTGCGCCAAAATGCCAAACGCCGAAAGCAAGGGTCGGAACAAGTGCGATGCAAACATCAATCATTATTTTTTGAGTGGAACTCTTATCTCTTATATGCGGTGAAACCGAAACATTATACATAATTAACTCTCCCTACTTTGCAGTTTTACTTTCACGAACTTGGATTTTAGCAAGCTTAAATGTTTGAGTAAGCGGTCGCTTTGCAGGACATACATATGTACAGCAACCGCATTCAATACATTCCATACCGTAAAGCTTTTCAAACTGCTCATAGTTTTTGCTTAAAGCCGCCTGAGCCATAAGCTGAGGTACAAGCGTTTCAGGGCAGGCATTTACGCATCTTCCGCAACGAATACAAGCAGTTGTCTCCATCTTCTCAACATCGTCTTTGGTTATAGCTAAAATTGAAGAAGAAGTTTTCGTAATCGGATAATCAAGCGTATCCATTGCCATACCCATCATAGGACCGCCTGAAATGATTTTAACCGTATTATCTTTAAGTCCTCCGCATTCATCTGCCAAGAATTTATGGGAAATGCCGAGAGGTACATCAACATTACCCGGTTCATTCATTCCGTCACCGGTGAGTGTTACAATTCTGTGAATAAGCGGCATATTCATTTTAACCGTTTCGTAAATAGCAATAACAGTAGCAATGTTAAGCACAATTACACCGGCATCAGCAGGAAGAATGTGCGAGTTAATCTGCCTGCCGGTGACAGATGAAATTAGTCTTCTTTCACCACCTTGCGGATAGCGGGTTGAAAGTGGCATAACATTAATTCTCTTATTACCATCACATTCATATGAAAGAGCGTCAATAGCTTTTGGTTTATTATCTTCTATGCCGATAATAGCATCTGCTTTTTCAAAAAGACGAAGTACTATTGAGATTCCCTCAATAATTTCTTTGCTTTTTTCAACCATTAATCTGTAGTCGGATGTAAGATAAGGTTCGCATTCCGAACCGTTAATAACAATGTAATCAATATTTTGATTTTTAGGAGAAAGCTTAACACCGGTCGGGAAACCTGCGCCGCCCATACCGACAATGCCGCTGTCTGTAATAATCTTTATAATTTCCTCGTTAGAAAGCGAATTGATATCCCTTTCTACTCCGAATGTATCAACACATTCATCTTCAAAATCGTTAGTAATTACTATGCATTTTGAAGTTTTTCCGTTTTGCATAAATCTGTCTTCAATAGCTTTAACTTTACCTGAAACGGAAGAATAAACGGGTGATGAAACAAAAGAAATTGCTTCCCCTATTTTCATTCCTTTAAGCACCCTGTCGCCGACCTTTACGCAAGGAGTAGCAGGTGCGCCGATATGCTGGCTCATAGGAAATACCATAATTTCTTCCGAGCCAAGCTGTTTAATCTCTTTTTCGGCAGCGAATTCTTTGCCCTCATATGGGTGAACCCCTGCCTTAAATTTTCCTTTACTCATACATAATCCCTCAATTATCTGTTTATGTGCGCATTGGTCAATAATATTATATTAACACAATTATACATTTTTTTCAACAGACAAAGGTGTTATTTTGTTCATAATATAAAAAGAACCTACCCGAAAAGGATAGGTTCAAAATTTCTTTATTCTTCAACAAGTGCTGAAAATGCTTCTCTTATATTTCTTACGGGAACTATGTCGATACTTGTTTTTAAGTTCTTAGGTAAGCTTTTATAGTTATGAAAAGGAATAATGCATTTTTCAAAACCGAGTCTATGAGCTTCTGTTATCCTTTGTTCGCAATGATTAACCGCTCTTATTTCACCTGCAAGCCCGACTTCGCCGAATGCAAGCACATTATCGTCCACAGCTTTATCTTTAAGTGAAGATACAAGTGCAAGTGCAACCGTTAAATCAGCGGCAGGTTCATCAAGTTTTAAACCTCCGATAACATTGACATATGCATCCATATTATTAAAAAAGTACCCTGCCCTTTTTTCAAGGACAGCCAAAAGCATACTCATTCTGTTATAATCAAAACCGGTACTCATTCGTCTTGGCGTACCAAAACCTGTTGCGCAAACAAGACCCTGAACTTCAGCTAAAATAGGTCTTGAACCCTCCATAACACAAGCAACGCAAGTGCCCGATGTGTTTTTAGGTCTGCCAGAAATCATAATAAGTGACGGGTTTAAAACTTCTTTCAAGCCGTCGCCGGTCATTTCAAATACTCCTATCTCATTAGTTGAGCCGAATCTGTTTTTAGCGCCTCTCAAAATTCTGTACGAGTAGTTTCTTTCACCTTCAAAATACAGAACCGTATCAACAATATGTTCAAGTACTTTAGGACCTGCAATAGCGCCGTCTTTGTTAACATGACCCACAACGAAAATAGGAATACCCAAACCTTTAGCAGTGTGCATAAAAATATTTGTACATTCCCTAACCTGAGTTACAGAGCCGGCGGATGAAGATATTTCTTCATATACCATAGTTTGAATCGAGTCGATAATTACAATATCAGGTTTTTCTTCTTTAATACATTCAACTATGGTTGCAACATCCGTTTGAGACAAGATATAAAGATTATCGGTAGTAACTCCAAGCCTGTTAGCTCTAAGTTTAATCTGATTTACAGATTCTTCACCGCTTACATAAAGCACTTTTTTGCTTTGGCCGAGGTGCTGGCAAATTTGAAGCAAAATTGTAGATTTACCGATACCGGGGTCACCGCTGATAAGTACTAAGCTGCCGATTACAATACCGCCGCCGAGAACTCTGTCAAATTCTTTGATACCGGTTGAAATTCTTTCTTCCTCGTCGCCTACAATATCATTAAGCGCCATTATTTGGTTAACGCTTGTCATTGAATTTTTTAAATTTTGCTTAACAGATACAGCAGGTAATTCTTCATTAAGTGTGTTCCATTCGCCGCAACCGGGACATTTTCCGTACCATTTCGGTGATTCGTAACCACATTCACTGCAAACATAAATCGATTTAATCTTTGGCATTTATAATTCCTCTGTTATGTAAATATTAAGACCGAGCATAATTAAATATGCGAGCTTATTTTGATAATCGTTATTTTGTAAATCACTGTTTTCTTTTGTATTGCTCATAAAACCGCATTCCACCATAACCGACGGAACTTTAGCTTTGTGAAGCAAGTAGTATGCACTGTCGCTTTTTTTATTTTGCCTTTCATTATCAGGCTGTAAAAACTTTTTTGTTACATTAAGAATGGAATCGGCAAGAATCGGACTTTTATCATCATTTGGCGAATACCAAATTTGCATACCTTGCTCTTTTTCATTTTCAAAATGATTTTGATGAATAGAAATAAGCGTACTGTTATGAACAGAATTTATATAGTCCATTCTGTTATATAAATCGGACCTTTTCCTGTCGTCTCCATTTCTGTAATATTCATAGTCGCCGTTTCGTATAAGCGTTGCATTTACGCCGGAAACTCTGGCAAAATCATATAATTTAAGTGCTATACTTAAATTAATATCTTTTTCCTTAGTGCCGTCAATACCTATTGTGCCAGCATCAATTCCGCCGTGCCCTGCGTCAATAACAAGATTAATACGACTAAGGTTTTGCCGATTGTCGACCGTTTTTTTGTGCCTAAGTGCAGAGTTAATACCTAAACAAGAGCAGAAAGTAAAGATAACAGTTAATATTATTACAGTGCCATTTTTCATTTTTATCACCGTTAATAATATGAAATAATTATACTATAATATTACAAAGTTATCAAGCGATATTGCAATTTGAAATCTATAGGGATATAATTAGTACAGTAATATGGAGGTAATACTTATGAAAATAGTTAATTTAGACGGTGTGACTACCAACCCGGGTGATTTAACCTGGGAACCATTTGAAAAACTCGGCGATTTTATTGTTTACGACAGAACAGAGCCTGACCAAATAATTGAACGAGCAAAAGGTGCAAATGCACTCATTATTAATAAAACTATTGTAACAAAGGAGATTCTTGAACAGCTTAAGCCTGAGCTTGAATATGTCGGTCTTCAGTCAACCGGATATAATGTAATTGACTGCGATGCCGCAAAAGAACTTGGAATAACAGTTTGCAATATTCCGTCATATTCAACCAATGCTGTGGCACAGCTCGTGTTCGCTTTTATTTTGCAAATTACAAATAAAGTATCACTTCATTCAAAAGCTGTTTATGACGGCGAATGGTGTTCCTGCCCTGATTTTTGCTTTTGGAAAGCACCGCTTACGGAACTTGCAGGCAAAAAAATCGGTATTATCGGTTTTGGCGCAATAGGAAGAAAAGTTGCTGAAATAGCGGAGGCATTTGGTATGTCCGTTCTTGCATATGCTCCACGGCCTAAAGATAAGGGCGAACTTAAAACTGTTGAATTTGTATCTCTTGACGAGCTCCTTGCAAACAGCGATATTATCACCTGCCACTGCCCTCTTATCCCTGAAACCGAAAATCTTATTAATGAAAATACTATTTCAAAAATGAAAAAGAGTGCTATATTTATCAACACTTCCCGCGGACCGGTAGTAAATGAAAATGCGCTTGCAAATGCACTTAATAACGGAATGATTCAAGCGGCAGGTCTTGATGTATTAAGTGTCGAACCGGCTAAAGTAGATAACCCGCTTCTTAAAGCTAAAAACTGCTACATTACCCCTCATATCGCCTGGGCGGCTAAAGAAACGCGAGCAAGGCTTTTGGGTATTCTTGAGGATAACCTTAAAGCATATATTGACGGTCATCCTCAAAATGTAGTTAATAAATAAAACTTTTTCACCTACAGCAATTTGTTGTAGGTGTTTTTTCTTCTGTTTAAAAACAGTTTATATTTGTCCTTTACAATAATAAATAATTAATATAATATGTAATTGGGTGAAGAAATATGACTGTAAAAAAACGACTGGCTATATCTAACATTATAATGATAGTAATTCCGGTTTTAATTACTCTTTTGGTAGGCGTAATATGCCTTGGCGGAATTTACATTACGCTTCATAATTCAAACGGCTTCGGTTTTGAATCGGGCGGCGAATTTTACGATACGAGCCAAGCTGTTTCGAGTAAAATGTACGAGATATTTGAGAACGGAAGCGAAGATACAAAATTAAAGCTTGAAGCAATAGGAAATATAATTGATAAAAACACCACTTTCGTTCAGGTTTATGAAAACGGAAATGATTTTTATAAAGCAGGTAATGAAAATATAGCCGACAAAGCCTTGATGTCATCAGCCGAAAATATAGGCAATAATGCTTTTGTTTCAAATGATAAGCACGAGCTTTATTATTATAAAGAAACATCGGGTGATAAAAATTACGAATTATTTTTGTTTTCTGACAATAATCACCAAGATAATGCAAAAGTAAAAAATGTTTTTATTGTTTCAGTTATATTGGTTATAGCCGCAATATTATTTTCTATTGCATTTACAAATAAATTTTTAACTCGCTTTGTGTTTAAAAAGATTGAAGAACCGATAGATATTTTATCAAAAGGTGTTGAAGAACTTGCCGACGGTAATCTTGACTATAGATTAAATTATCATAAAAATGATGAATTTTTGCCTGTTTGCAATGCATTTAACGATATGGCGGGCAGACTTAAAAAATCTATTGAACTCATTCAAAAGAATGAAGAAAACAGAAAAGAACTTTTGCTTGACATATCGCACGATTTAAGAAGTCCGCTCACATCAATTCAGGCTTATGTTGAGGGGCTTATTGACGGCGTTGCCGATTCTCCGCAAATGAGGGATAAGTATCTTCAAACCATTAAGAGGAAAACTATTGATATTGAAAAAATGGTTTCTTCCCTATTTGCATACTCTAAACTTGATATGGAAGAGTTTACGCTTAATGAAGAAAATGTTACTTTGCCCGATTTTATTGAAAATGTAATTACAGGAGTAGAGGACGAATATAGTGATAAAGGTCTTGAGATTAAGATAAGCACAAACATAATGATTAATAGTATTGTTGACAAAGAACTATTAATCCGTGTGATGTCAAATGTCCTTGATAATTCATTAAAATATTGCAACAAAGAAAAGGCCAAATGCGAAATTAATATTACAAAAGAAGAAGATTTTGCAAGAATAGAATTTGCCGACAACGGACCGGGTGTTGACGAAAGCAGCCTTGATAAGCTTTTTGAAGTATTTTACAGAACCGATAAGGCTCGTTCAAATACCGGAAACGGAAGCGGCATAGGTCTTGCGTTTGTTAAAAAAGCCGTATTGTCTATGGGCGGCAAAGTAGAAGCTGAAAACAATAAATACGGCGGACTTTCAATTCTTATTTATTTGAGGTGTGAAAATGAATAAAATTTTAATTATTGAAGACGATAGAGACATAGCAGAGGTTGAGCGTGACTATTTGGTAATAAACGGTTTTGAAGCCGATATTGCTGACAACGGAATTACCGGAATAGACAGAGTTAAACAAAATGAATATAACCTTGTTTTGCTTGACTTAATGCTTCCCGGTCTTGATGGTTTTTCGGTTTGCAAAAAGCTTCGTGAAATAACGGATATTCCTATTTTAATGGTAACGGCTCGCAAAGAAGATATTGATAAAATAAGAGGTCTTGGCTTAGGTGCAGATGATTATATTGAAAAACCGTTTTCTCCTAATGTACTTGTAGCAAGAGTTAAAGCAAATTTGGCGCAATATGACAGGCTAAAAAAGAGTGACGATAAAAAAGAAAGTATTATTGACATAGGTGATTACAAAATCAATACTTCTTCACACAGAGTATACAAACACGGGTCAGAGGTAGACCTAAAAAATAAAGAATATGAGTTGTTTTTATTTCTTGTTATGAATGCAGATATAGTATTTGATAAAGAAACACTATATGAAAAAATTTGGGGTCTTGATTCTCTCGGCGACACTGCAACTGTTGCTGTTCATATTAACAGACTTCGCGAAAAACTTGAGGACGACCCATCAAAACCAAAGCATATACAAACGGTTTGGTGCGCAGGATACAGATTTAAAGATTAAAAAACTATGGGCTTTGTCAATAAAAGTGTGTAAGTTTTTTGAAAAGTTATAAATTCAAGATTATGCAGGGATATGAAGTGGAGCGAAGTGAAACGAAATATCCCTGCATAAACGGCTCAAATCGTGAGGCTGTAAAAAAACAGTCTGAAAAAAAGATGACTGCAAGAACTCCAAAAGGAGAT
>CAVKLC010000034.1:0-2260 GCA_963657005.1 bacterium
GTTAAGCGTAAATAAATGAAAGGGTATGATTTAGTTTCTGACTATATCATACAAGGAAATTATGAAAAACGAAACTTTTATGAAAGAAAAACCAGTTTTACCGCTCATTATTTCAATGGCGCTTCCTATGGTTATTTCTATGTGCGTAAATTCGCTTTACAATATTGTTGACAGCTTCTTTGTAGCTAAAATCAGCGAAGATGCAATGACATCTTTGTCGCTGATATATCCCGTCCAAAACTTTATCAATGCTGTTGCTATCGGTTTTGGTGTCGGTATTAATGCGGTTATAGCTTTTCACCTCGGCGCAAAAGATAAGGAAAAAGCCGACTCTGCCGCTACTCAGGGTCTTGTTTTATCCCTAATTCACGGCGTAGTATTAACAGTTATTCCGATTCTTATTATGCGTGCTTTTTTAACTGCTTTTACTAAGGACGAGACTGTTATTTCATTTGGCGTGCAGTATTGCAACATTGTATTTTTGTTTACAATTATTAACAGCTTGAATCTCTTTTTTGAAAAACTATTTCAGGCAGTAGGCAATATGAAAATCACCATGATTGGTTTAATGGTCGGTTGTATAACAAATATTATACTTGACCCGATTATGATTTTCGGCTTACTGTTTATGCCGAAAATGGGTATTAAAGGTGCGGCACTTGCTACAGGTCTTGGTCAGTGTGTAACATTTTTGATTTATGTGATTTACTATATTGCAAAACCGTCAAGTGTTAAAGTTGATAGAAAATATATAAAACTTACAAAACATATGGTATCAAAGCTTTATTCAATAGGTATCCCTGCTATTCTTAACCTTGCTTTGCCATCGCTTCTTATTTCATCGCTCAACGCAATTCTTACCGCGTTTTCACAAGTTTATGTGCTTGTCCTCGGCGTTTACTACAAACTCCAAACTTTCCTTTATCTTACCGCTAACGGTATCGTTCAGGGTATGCGACCGATTATTGCATATAATTACGGCGCATGCGAATATAAAAGAGTAAAGCAGATTTATAATTATGTGCTCATTATGATTGCGGCAATTATGGCATTGGGTACTGTTCTTTGCTTAGCAATTCCGACTAACATTATTTCGCTCTTTACAAACACCCCTGAAACCATTGAAGCCGGTGCAACGGCTCTTAGAATTATCAGTGTGGGCTTCATTGTGTCAAGTGTGTCTGTCACTTCCTGCGGTGCACTTGAAGGACTTAGTAAGGGCGTTGCGTCACTTGTTATTTCTCTTTGCAGATATATTGTCGCAATCATTCCTGCCGCATTTATTTTAAGTCGTATTTTCGGTGCTGTAGGTGTTTGGCATGCTTTTTGGGTGGCAGAATTTATTACCGCTGTCATTTCATATTTTGTTTACAAAAAATCTGTAAAGTTAGATAAACAGCTTTTATAGTTGTATTCAATAGAAGATTATATAACCGGGTAGTGGTTATGTAGCAGTTTACAAGGCAGAGTTTGACCGGTAACTCTGTCTTTTTTGTTGTTTGTTGACTTAATTTATTTTCAATGTTATTATTAATATGAATTAAAGAAATGAGGAAATAGTGTGAAAAATCACACTATTCCGATTATATTGCCCTCAAAATTTGCCTGCGGCATAATTTTGAGATGGCTAAATTCCCACTATATGCCTTGTCTGGCTACAGAGAGGCGTGTGGATGATTTTTAATGGACTATTTGTAGCCTGAAAGGCTATGGGAATTATTATGGAAAATACAAGAGTGTTTATCAGCTATGGTCATGAAAACGATAAAACTGACTTGATTAAATCAGTTGAAGATTTTTTATGCAATCAAAATATTGATGTTTGGATTGACAAGAGGGAAATTGATGTATATGACGATTGGAAAAGAAGTATAATTGACGCTGTTTTAAAAAGCGATGGAACACTTGCATTTTTGTCGGAGTATTCTACAAGAGAAAGAGGAGTTTGCCTTGACGAACTCAGTATTTCTGTCGGTATTCCCGGTAAGATTGTAATGACGGTTTTGATTGATGACGAGAATAAAGTTGATTTTCCTACTACTGTTTTACGAGAACAGTGGCTTGATATGAGCGATTGGAAAAAATATTTCGGTACTAACGAGTGGGAAGAATATTTTAATGCAAAAATGGCTCAAATTTTAAAGATTATAAAAAATCCTGAAAATCAAGTATTTCAGGGCGAAATTGATAATCTGTTAAAAATACTTATGCCTAATACTTTTAAAGGCAAATTTTATGAACTTCTTAATGTTGAAAATAA
>CAVKLC010000034.1:2270-25824 GCA_963657005.1 bacterium
TATTAAGAGAGATTGGATGTCAAATGAACTGAAAAAATTTGAATCGGACTATAATTCAAAACGGTTCTTTTGTATAATGGGCGGTCCCGGTTTTGGCAAAAGTTGTTTTATAGCAAATCAAATCCATTTTGACTCTCAAGTAATAGCGGGTTGGTTTTGCGATTGGAGTAAAGCTAAGGCTAATACCGTGCAGGAAATTGTTAAGTCAATAGCATTTCAAATTGCTTCAAAGAGTCCGAGTTACAGAAAAATTCTTATAGAAATATTGAGGATTAAAGGTCTTTATGACACTGATAAAAAAACATTAAACAAAGTTAATGAATATTTTTCTTCTTTAAAAGATGTTGAACTTTTTGAAATGCTTATTTCAGAACCTTTATCGGCAGATATTGACGGATTTTCAAGCGTTAATCTCATCGTAATAGATGCACTTGATGAGGCAGAATATAATAGCAAAAATAAACTTATTGAACTTCTTTCAAACAGTGTTATTAACAGATTGCCAAAATGGATAAAGTTTGTTATAACTACAAGAAATGAGGAATCTATCAGGCTTCGTTTAAATAAACTTGATATTGAATATTTAAACTTAGATGATGGATGTATTTCCAATGATATAAAAAACTATTTAAACAAGCGACTTTCAAAATATATTCAAGAAGGAAAGATATCGCATGATAATATTAAAGAAATCGTATCAAAAACAGAGCAGACTTATATATATGTGCAAAAACTTTGTGATGCATATGAAGACGGTTTGATTGATTTAAGCAATATTGATATTATTCCTAATAACATTGCAGGTCTTTATTATGAATATTTTTGCAGGGCATTTCCGAATGATGAAGATTATAAGAGGAACTTTTTAGTGCCTTTGTCTGTTCTTTCTCTTGAAAATGGCAGCATTGATTCCTTGGTTTTTCGCTGTGTTATATCTTGGACGAACGGTGAATACGCAACTTTTAAGATGAAAATGAAATCTTTTGTAGTTGAAATACAAAACGATAACACAAATATTTTGACTTTTTGTCATAAAACAATAGGTGACTGGCTCAAAGATTATTCTCTTTGCGGAGAATTTGCAGTTGATGAAGATGTTGCTGTTTCTAAAATACTTGAGTTTTGTGATAAAATTATAGATGAAGAAGACTATAAGTACAATTATAATCTTTTACAATATGTTTATGACCGAACATATCGCTACGGAAACTCAAAACTCAAATTAAAACTCAAAAAAAATATAAACTTTATGTACAGTGTTTTTTACGAAGCTTATAAAAACACTAAAATTTCTATTGCGGAAAATATCTATAACGATATAAAAAATTCGTATGAGAGTGTTTTGTCCGAAGCGGAAAAAGAAACTTCATTTGAGGTGTATATTAAAACAAAACTTGATTATGCCGAGTTGATGATACTTGAATCAAAATATGATGATGCGCTTAATTTACTGAACAAGATAAAAAAAGAAAATAAATCTTTTCTTGAACAGCATTTGAAATTATATTCAAGTCTCATTTATAATATTTCCTATATTCTTCGTAATAAGAGTGAAGATGATTTAGAACAGGCGCATAATAATTTGATGGACTTTGAAAAAGTACTTAATAACAGTTACTTTGACGGAAAAGAAAGAACATTAGTTGATTTATACTATCATAGAGGTATTATTAATTATTTAAGAAAAGGTGAAACAGCACTCAAAAATGCAATTTCCGATTTGGAAAAAGCGAAAGAAATAGCTTTGTCACCTATGCTTAATCTTCCCGAATCTGCTTTAATGGTATATAATCAACTTGGATATTGTTATACTAAAAAAGGCGATTTGGCAAAGGCGAGCGAATGCTTTAATCAATCGCTTAAATTAAGAAAGAAATGCCATGGCGAATACAGTCATTACACTGCTTTGGGCTATGATGCTTTATCAAGAAATATTAAGAATTTGTGCGAGAAAAACGGACAAAAGCTCGACAAAAAGGCATTGGAATATTGCAATAAAGGTTTAAAAATCAATGAATATTTGTTTGGTAAAACAGGTTTGTTTACCGCAAGAAGTTACCAAACAAAAGCTATTTTACTTGATTACGATGGTGAATATGATGAGGCTTTAACATTTGCAAGCAAAGCTTTGTCAATATATTCTTCATACGGAAATTTTGAAACAAGAGCAATTAATACAACCAATAATATTATTGAGAATATAAAAATACATATGACGCAATAATTTATTCTTTATCATATTCTGTTTTATATGTATAAGAGGTGTAAAAATGAAATTTTATCAGATAACAGATTTACATTACTATCCTGCAAGAGAGTTAAAAGCTGACGGTAAAGAATGGGCATACCGTTCAACTTATGACCAAAAGTGCATTGCCGAAAGTGAAGCTATACTTGACGCAACCGTTGAAATGCTCCTTAACGATAATGAAATTAATATTATTCTTATCACCGGCGACAATGTTTGCGACGGTGAAAGAGTAGGACATTTGTCGCTTGCAAAGAAACTTCACAGATTGACTGACGTAGGTAAGAAGGTTTACATAATCACAGGTACACACGATTTGCACCCTGAACCGAAAGGCTACAGCAAGGAAAAAGGCGAGTATGTTGTTGAAGGTTGCAATAGAGAGGAACTTGAAGAAATTTACGGTGATTTTGGTTATAATGAAGCTATAGCCAAGCACCCTGATACTTTTTCTTATGTTTCTCAGCTTGACGATAATACAAGGCTTCTTGCACTCAATGATGACGGCATTGGCTGGGAAGACGGTTTTCACGGATATTTTGATAACCAACTCGACTGGATAAAAGAGCAGATAGCCGACTGCCGCAAAGCAGGTCAAAAGATGATAGCAATTACTCACCATCCGCTTCTTGCTCCAAGTCTGATTTATGAGTTTTATTGCAAAAATCAAATGCTTGGCGATAATGAAAAAATTGCAAAGCTTTTTGCCGATAACGGTATTCAGTTTGTATTTACAGGTCACACTCATATGCAAAATATCAACTATTTTGATACCGAAAAGGGTAACAGAGTTTACGATATTAATACCGCTTCTTTAATCGGTTACCCAAGTCCGATTAGGAAAATGGAACTTACCGATAAAGAGCTTACCGTTAAAACACTTCATCCGCAAAATATTAAATTTGACTTTGGCGGTAAATCTTATCTTACATACAGCCGTGACCATTTTGATTTTATGCTAAAAGATATTGTTGATTCAGCCGCTAATGATATTGACAGATTTGTTGAAGTGGCGGAATGTTTCAGCCTTCACAAAGAACAGTCGGAAAAAATCAAACTGCCTATTCATATTCTTGGTAAACTTCTCGATACTCTTACATTTAAAAAAGCCGGCGTGGTTCTTGGCTGTAAAAGCAAAATAGCACCGAGAATGTATAATGTTAAACTTGCCGATTTTATTATTACGCTCGTTCGCAATATTTATTCGGGTCAAGAATTTTATGTTCCCGGTACTGCCGAATATGATTCTTTTATGGCGATATATAATAAACTTGCGCCTATTGCACATAAAATATTTAAAGGTAACGAAATTGATGATGTTATAAAAGGTGTTCTTTACGATGACGGATATCCTGATAATGACGCAGTGCTTGAAGTAAAGGAATTTATCGATTAACTGAATATACTAAACAAAGCATTAATTACCGTGCAAATTATTATGCCGCTTAAAAACGGTGTGATTATTGAAAGCAATGTGTACTTAATGCTTTTTGTTTCTTTGCCGATTGTTAAAAGCGTAGTTGCACAAGGAAAGTGGAACATACTGAAAACACAAGCGCATATAGCCGTCTTTATTGTCCAACCGTTTGAAATAAGTATATTGCTCAAACTTTCTATCGACGAATAATCGTTCATAACATTTGTTGAAAGATACGCCATTAACGCTATTGGTAATACTATTTCATTAGCGGGCAAACTGAGAATAAACGCTACAAGAATAACACCGTCTAAGCCGATTATTTTTCCCAAAGGGTCAAGTTTTTCGGCAAATAAGTTTAGCAAACTTGTGCCGTTTGCATATATGTTTGCAAGTGCCCAAATTATTAACCCCGCCGGAATTGATACGATAACCGCACGAAAAAGCACAAACATTATTTTATCTCTGAAAGTTGATTTTATAACATTTTTAAAATCAGGTACTCTGTATTTAGGCAGTTCAAAAATAAGAGAACTTCTTTTTCCTTTCAGCACGGTTTTACTTAGTATTTTTGAGCATATCATAGTAACTATGACTGAAAGAACAATGAATGATAAAAGTATTATGCTTGCTGTGATAGAATTCCTAGCTAAGAATATTGATATAACGGCAATTAGAAACGGAAAACGACCGTTGCAAGGGGTTAGGGAATTAGTGATTATAGCAATGTTTCTTTCTCTTTTTGAATCGATAATTCGTGCGCCTGTAACGCCTATTGCATTGCACCCCAGTCCCATACAAGTTGTAAGCGCTTGCTTTCCGCAGGCATTGCATTTTTCAAACGGTGCGTCAAGATTAAATGCAAACCTCGGCAGAATGCCGAAATCTTCAAGAAGTGAAAAAAGAGGGAAGAAAATTACAATCGGCGGAAACATTACCGCAACAACCCATAAAAGCACTTTTAACATTCCGTCTACAAGTAAACTTATAAGTACCGGCGAAAAGCCTATATCGGTCATTTTAACGGATAAAAATATTTCAAATTTGCCGAATATATCGAACAAAAATTCACTCGGATAATTTGAAAGTTTAATTGTAATGAAAAGTATTAAACCGAATATCAAAAGCATAATCGGTATGCTTGTATATTTGCCGAGTAAAATTTTATCGAGTATTTCATCTCTTTTTTCTTTTTTTGAAGGTGCGGTTTTTATCGCTTTGCTTGCTACAAATTGTGCTTTTTCAAGAATATTGTCGGTATCCGTTTTGTCTATGTCTACATTTCTTTTGGTGTAATAATCTTCTTCGTTTGTAACGACTAAATGTACTTGTTCAAGAAGTTCGTTGATGCCTTTTCCGCTTCTTGCGGTGGCTTTTATAACAGGCACACCGAGAAGATTTTGAAGTATATTTTTATCTATTTCAATATTTCTTTTCTTCGCTTCGTCGCATAAATTTAAAAGAATAACGACTTTGCTTGTGATTTCAAATATTTGATAAAAAAGCATAAGATTTCTTTGAAGAAGGGTAGCATCAATAACAATTACAACGCAGTCGTAGTTCTCATTTAAAAGATAATTTCCTGCAACTTCTTCCTCTTTGCTTGACGCAATCAGACTGTATGTACCCGGCAAATCTATAAGCTCATAATTGTTATATTTATAGTAATATTTGCCTTTTGCCGAGTCTACCGTTTTACCCGTCCAGTTTCCCGTGTGTTGGTGCATACCTGTTATTTCATTAAAAACGGTGCTTTTGCCTACATTTGGGTTGCCCATTAAGAGAACCTTTTTGTTTTTCATATTCGCGTCACCTCAATGCTTTTTGCATCATTTTTTCTTATCGCAAGTTTGCTTGAACAAATTTGATAAGCTATAGGTGAACGGTTTAAGCCGATATTTTTACATTCAATCGTTTGACCTAAAAAAAGTCCGAGTTCGCAAAGTCTTTTTTTAAATTCGCAATTATCGTCTATATAAATCACTTTGCATTTTTCGTTTTCTTTCATATCGCTCAGTAGCATATTTTCACCCTTTCATTGGTACTTTGCTATAATTATTCTATGAAAAGAATGGAAAAATTGTTAAATTAACAGGTTGTCTATTGAATTTATTTTCTTGCAGTGATATACTATATGTAATAATTTTAATATTAATTAAGAGGTAATATTTATGGGAAATCAATTTATTATGCCTAAGCAGGTATTTTACGGCGAAAATGCATTAAAGGACGCAAGTGATGTTATTTCCACTCTCGGCAAAAAAGCACTTGTTGTTACTGACCCTATGATGATGAAGCTTGGTACTGCTCAAATGGTTACCGACCTTCTTGATGAAAAGGGTGTGCACTGCGCTATTTATTCTAATATTACGGGCGAACCGACAGATAAAATGATTGAATCGGGTCTTGATGTTTATACAGAACAAGGTTGTGATTTTCTTATCGCTGTCGGCGGCGGTTCTCCTATTGATTCTATGAAAGCTATTGCCGCTGTTTCCACAAGCGGTGGTTCTATTGATGACTATATGGGCAAGGTTATTACTACCCCGACCCCTCCTATGGTTGCTATTCCTACAACTTCGGGTACCGGTTCTGAAGCTACTCAGTTTACTATTATTACCAATACCGAAAAAGATATAAAAATGCTTCTTAAAGGCCCGGTACTTATGCCGGATGTAGCAATCGACGATCCGGCGTTTACTCTTACTGCACCTAAGAGCGTAACTGCCGCAACAGGTCTTGACGCTCTTTGCCACGCTTCTGAGGCTTACACTTCTCGCAAGGCTCAGCCGCTTACAGACGAGTTTGCACTTTCCGCTATTAAGAAGATATTTAAGTATCTTCCGATTTGCTACAACGACGGCAGTAATGTTGAAGCAAGAGCGCAAATGTCGCTTGCCGCTCTTGAAGCAGGTGTAGCGTTTAATAACGCTTCCGTAACTGTTATTCATGGTATGAGCCGTCCTATCGGTGCGCTTTTCCATGTTCCTCATGGTATCAGCAACGCTATGCTTCTTTCAGCTTGCTTTGGCTATGTTTACGACGGTGCGTATGACCGCTTTGCAGATATGGCTCGTGAAATCGGTGTTGCAACAAAAGAAGATAATGATGAAGTAGCTGCTAAGAAATTTATTGACGCGTGTAATGAACTTTGCAATATTTGTGAAATACCTACTCTTGAAAAATACGGAATCAACAAGGATGAATTCTTTGCTAATATGGACAAGATGGCAGAAGATGCTATGGCTTCAGGTTCACCGTCAAATACTATTAAGGAAATTGCCAAGGACGATTTGCTTAATATTTATAAAGAACTTTGGAAATAAGCGAGAGGAATTATATGAATAAGTTAATTAAATGTTTTTGTACACTGCTTGCGGTACTTATGATTTTCACTTCAAGTACGGTCGCTTTTGCATCTACTCAGTCATCGGCGTTGCAAAGTGACAACAAGTATCACACATACACTCATAATACAAAGTTTGACGCTTTTAATAAAGTTATGGGTATAGATGTATCGGAGCACAATAAGACTATTGATTTTAACGCAGTTAAAGCTGACGGCATAGATTTTGTTTATGTTAGAGTAGGCTATACCGGTTATACAAAAAAGAAGTTTTCTCTTAATTATGATAAGTATTACGATACATACATCAATAATGCTTTAGCCGCAGGGCTTCAGGTTGGTGTATATTGGTATTCTCAGGCTCTTAATGAAGATGAAGCTGCTCAGGAAGCCAATATGCTTTTAAGTGCAATTTCTAACCCTGACGGTTCGCCAAAGTACAATATTACAATGCCGGTTGTTGACGACTATGAATTTGCAAGTCAACCGACTGACGGCAGACTTGATACTGCCGGTCTTTCAAAAGACCAAATGACTGCTAATGTGCTTTCGTTTATTTCAACAGTATCTCAACAAGGTTACATTCCTTGCCTTTATGCTAACAAAACTTTCCTTGAAAAGAGTGTCAGCGCTTCGCAAATTGCACCTTTCGCAAAAATTTGGCTTGCACATTATAATACAGTTACCGGTTATGCAGGTGATTATGAATATTGGCAGTTTACCTCAAGCGGTAAAGTTTCGGGAATTAGCACAAATGTTGATATGAATGTTTGGTATCAAGGCACAACGTCAGCGCCTCCTGTAGTTGCACCTTCTCAGCCGGATACAACAGTTCCTTCTGCTCAGCCTGATACTTCTACAACTCAGCCTACAACACAACTAACAACCGTTGCACCTGTTTCTGCTGCAAAAGTAACAAATTTAAAGGTTAAGTCAAAGACTAATACAACTATCACCTTTACATGGATGAAGCAAAGCGGTGTTGATTATTATAATATCTATAAGTACGATTCAAATTCCGATTCTTATAATCATATTGCCTCAACTGATGGAAATGTTAATAATATAAAAATTTCAAAACTTCCTGAGGGTACATATTTCAGATTTAAAGTTACTGCAGTTGCCAACGGTAAAGAAGGCTCAAGAAGTGAACCTTGCAAAGTTGTAACCAACCCAAGAAAGGTTCAAACAAAACTTGCTACAAGCAGCAAGAAAAAGAAGATAACTTTCAAATGGAAAAAGACAACCGGTACCGGTTATCAATACCAGTGGTCAACAAGTAAGAACTTTAAAACCAACTATTTAACAAAAACCACTAAAAAAACAAATGTAACCATTTCTACTTCTCAAAGTAAGAAAACATATTATGTTCGTGTAAGAGCATATAAAACTCATTCAAACGGAACTAAGTATTATGGTAAGTGGTCAACCGTTAAAAAAGTAAAAGTTAAATAAGAAAAAGCACATCAATAGCGTTTTGCCGTTGATGTGCTTTTACTTTTATATTCCTTTTAAAAATCTAATTTGTTCTTTTTCGTTTGTGTATCCGAGTTTTCTGTAAAACTCGTGTGCCTCTTTTCTTGAATAGCCAGAATTAACTCTGATTTTATTAATGCCTATTAATTTTGCCCAAGTTTCGACCTCATTAATAAGCTTAGTGCCTATTTTATGATTCCTGTATTCTTTTGAAACAGCTAAGCCTAAAAAGTTAACAAGTGCTTCAAAATAAAGCGGTTTGTAAACCTCTGCGTGTAAATAACCGACCACTTTACCATCATAATCAGCAACAAAAACTCGCTCATTTCTGTCATTAAGTTCTTCAAGTCTTTGCAAAACTAACTTTTCATTGCAACTGTAACCCAAGTCATCACAACTTATTTTGCAAATGTCTTTATAATCTTGAACTTTTGCTTTGCGAATATTTAGTTTGATTTCATCAAATTTAATTTTACTTTTCTCAATCAAAGGAACATAAACCTCGTAATACCTGTTCTTTCTGCGAAGTTCTCTATCGGTTTCAAGATGAAATACTTCAATAATATACTCTTTTTTAACATTATAATTAGAAGATGGTAGCCAAGAGTTGAAAATTAAATCGTGAATTTTAGGAAGCTCGTATCCTGCGTATCCGCCTTTATCAGTAGTGAAAACGGCATATTTACCGCCTTTTATTTTGAACACTTCAAGGTTATCAAAATCGGTATTTTCCTTTTTTCTTGCGATTGAATATTTACCGTTGTCAAAAATACCGTACCAAATTCCGTCATAGCCGCTGCAAATCTTTTCGGGATAATGTTCATAGTCAACCGACCACATTATGTTTTCCTGCTCAAATCTGTTTAAGGCTTGGCAGTCGAAGTTTTTGGTTAAACCGTATACTTCAAATTCATCGATTTCTTCAATTTTGAAATTGATTTTTTGAGCACCTTTTACATTGATTTCAAACCTTGCAGGCGGGAAAAGATTAACTCGGCAGTTTTTATTTTTCGCTTGGGTAGGTGTAACATTGTGCTGAGCAGTGAACGCTTTGCAAAATGAATCGTAACTGTTAAAGCCGTATTTAAATGCAATATCCGTTATACTTTCATCACAGTTTTGCAAATCGTAAACTGCGAGTGACAGCCGCCTTTTTCTAATGTATTCTTTAACTGTCATATTAAGCAGAGAAGTAAAGAAGCGATTAAAGTTGTCGGCGCTTTGGTTTGTAATGAGTGCAAGCGTATTGATATCTATGTCGCCATAGATGTTATTTTCAATGTAATTGCACGCTTCATTAAGTTCGTTTAGTATATTCATACTTATCACCTCGATTAAGATTATATCAAAGTGATTTTTTGCGCGCACTGAATATTAGGCACTGATTTTTCAGTATGATATTAATCTTTATTGCCATATAATTTTTCGTGAAGTTTTTTAACTTCATCTTTTGTAAGCTTATAGCAAAATGCCATAAGAATAAACATAAGCGTTAAAATAATTGCAGGAACGATAGTTGAAGCGTCGTAAAGCTTAGATAATACTTCAGGTGACTGAACAGCATGAGTACCTTTATAACCGATTAAGCCAAGCATACCCGAAGCGCCTGCGCCGGCTATTGTATGACCGAGTTTTCTTACAAATGAATATACGCTGTATGCAGTGCCTTCCTCTCTTCTGCCGGACAAAAGCTCTTGATAGTCCGTTACATCCATTACAAGCGCCCATACTTCAAGCACTAAGAACGTTTGACCTGCACCCGAGAAGAATACGAGGATAAGAAAAGCATAAGGGTTTGTTGCAAGTGAAGTGAACCTGAAAAGGAACATAATAATATTAATCACTGCCGCAAAACCTAAGCCGACAGCACAAATTTCTTTTTTGCCGTATTTTCGTATAAGCTTATTCATAAACGGCAAAAACAGCGCCATAGGAAGATAAGTGCAAATGGTAACTATACTGTAAAGACCCGGCTTTTCAAAATAGTTTTTGAAAAGATAGTTATATACTGTTTGAGTATACATTTGGAATGTGATAAGAAGCATAGAAATAATGCAGATAACAATAAACGGCTTGTTTTTAAGCATTATTTTAATTGTCGCAAACAAGTTATAGTCGCTTGTTTTTTGAGTAGGAGGTAACTGTATTCTCTCTTTTGTAAGTTTGAAATGAGTAACAAAAATAATTACAGATAAAACAGCAAGCGCACCTACTGCGAGCGAAAGCTTATTACCGTCAAGAACTTTTGCTTCCTGACCGTTAGCGCCTATTACTGTTGTGTAAACCATAAGTGGCAACAAAATCTGAGCCGGAAGACCGCCGATACCTGCACCGACCGACCTCCACATTGAAAGGGAAGACCTTTCAACTTCGTCGTCTGTTATAACCGAAGCGAGCGAACCGTAAGGAATGTTAACTCCTGTGTACATCATTCCGTAGAAAATATATGTAATATAAGCGTAAATCAAATATTGATTATCCGATAAGCCCGGAATTTTAAAGAACATAAAAAATGCGCCGACAGCAAGCGGAAAAGACGCCCATAAAATATATGGTCTGAATCTACCGAATTTTGTAGGCTTTCTTGAGTCAATAAATGCGCCCCATAAAGGGTCGTTGATTGCGTCCCAAATTCTTGCAACAATCATTAATACGGTTATTTTTGCCGCAGATATTCCGAGTACATCTGTATAAAACATATTAAGAAATGACGAAACAAGACCGAACGTCATTATTCCGCCCATATCGCCGAGAGCATAACCGAGTTTATCTTTAACTTTTATTCCGTGTGTTTCCATAAATTTTCTCCTTAATATCAATAATCAACAATAATGTTGTTATTATAATAAAAATATTATACAAAATATACAAATATATGTCAATTGTTAATTAAGGAATATTGTATAAATTATAATTTATGTATCAATTCTTTCAAATTCACTTATAGTTTTATTTCTATAAACCAAATCATTTCTTTTACTAAAACCGATTTTCTCCCAAAATTCATTGCCAAAACTGTTTTTCTCAAAAACTACCAAAGCAACTTTATTTATATCTTCGTCTTTTAATGCATTAACTGCTGTGTTAACCAATTTTCTGCCTATTCCTTTTCTTTGATAATCAGGACTGATGGCTGTGTGATAAATATATCCTCGTCTGCCATCATTTCCTGTTAAAATCGAGCCGATTATTTTGTTTTCTTTAAGTGCCACAAAACAGGTGGTGGGGTTTCTTTTTAAGAATTTTTTAATACCGTCTTCGCTATCATCTAAACTATTTAAACCCATACCTTTGCACGATAACCAAAGCTTGTATACATCTTCATAATCGTTAATTGTCATTAATCTGATTTGCATAATTTATTCCTTTCTACAAATTGAATTTCTTTTTAATTATTTGTGCTGTATCTTTTGCTGACAGATTGGTGTTATCTATTTTTATATAATTATCAAAAGTTATTTCATTTTCATAGCTTACCATACGGTGCGTATTGTCATCGTGAATAAGCAATTTGTCTGAAAATTCAATGTTTCTTTTTGACGGTTTGTTATTCAACCTGTTTTCTGTTTTGTTTCTTTCAAGCCTAATTTCTTGTGGAGCAGCAAGCTCAACATAGTAAAAATCTGTGCCATACGGTTTAAATATATTTTTAATATGTTCTGTATTTTCCCAATCTTCTTTGCAATCAAATGCCCACATAAAAGTGAAAATTAAGCCGTATTTGTTCGATTTCGCAAATTCTTTAAACACCAACTCTCGAAATTCTTTTATAACAGTTTCATTAAATTCACCAAAAACTTCAAGAACAGGTTCAATACTCATATGATTATGAAATAATCGCAAATTTGTAATTTTTGTGAGTTCTTGACCAACAGTCATTTTTCCTACTGCTGTATCGCCAAATAAAAATATTAATTTCATATTCTTTTCTCCTAAATAAAAAATACCCCGTTGATGATATGTTCACCAACGGGGGTAATAATTATAGTTGTTAACTATGATATTCCGAAAATGAACACAGCAAATTAAATCCATACGCTCTGCGCATAGACATATACATTCTGTTTAATTCTAAATTCTTTGTAAACATAGCTTAATCCTTTCAGTAATTATTTAATTCATCCTAACATAAGAAGTTTTTTGTGTCAAGTTTTGCTTTTTGCTTTAATTTTAAGCTCTTTGAGTGTGGGCACTACTAAGAAAACTGTTAGAACAAATGACAAAATGTCGGCTACAGGTTGGGCGAGGGCAATACCGGTTATTTCAAACATTCCTGGTAAAATTAAAATTGCAGGAATATAGAATATGCCTTGCCTTGCAAGTGCCATAATTGTTGCCTTTCCCGATATTCTAAGCGACTGCATAAGCATATTTGATGCGGTGCAGAAGCCTGTTACAAGCATTGCGAAGCTTTGATATCTTAGGGCCATTGCACCGATTTTAATTACTTCCTTATCATTTCTGAAAACAGCAATTAACTGCGGTGCAAAAATAAAACCGATAACTGAAAATAATGCGATGATTACAGTAGTGACGACCGATAAAAATTTATATCCGTCATATAATCTTTTATAATTCTTAGCACCGAAATTGAAACTGCACACAGGTTGATATCCCTGACCGTAACCTATTACTACTGCCATACCGAGAAACATTACTCGGTTATAAACGCTCATACCGGCTACGACAGCGTCGCCGAACGGTGCACAAGCAAAGTTCATAGCAATGTTAGCGACAGTTCCTATACCTTGCCTTGCGAGTGACGGCAAACCGTTTTTGAATATTGTTAAATATATTTTAGCCGTTGGTTTGAAACGCTTAATACTTAGTCGTATATTATCGTTTTTAAATGTGCCGAAATAGAGCATAAAGAAACTTATTATCTGACCGATTACGGTTGCGAGTGCTGCACCTGTCACTTCAAGTTTAAATGTAAAAATAAAGAGTGGGTCAAGCGTAATGTTTATTATACTGCCCGTGAGTATGCCTATCATTGAATAAAGCGTACTGCCTTGATATCTTAATTGATTGTTAAGCACAAACGCGCCAAGAATAAACGGAGAGCCGAGCAAAATGTATTTTAAATATGTTGAGGCATATTTTACTGTCGTTTTGGTAGCACCGAGCAATAGTGCAATACTGTTTGAAAAAAATATGCCGATAACCGCTAAAATCACTCCGACAAAAATGACAGTGAAAAAAGCAACATTAGCATAAATTTGCGCTTCATCTTTTTTCTTTTCACCGAGAAGGGTACTAACCATAATTCCGCTACCGTTTCCGAGGAAAAAGCCAATAGCCTGAAGAAGCATCATAATTGAAAATACTATTCCTATTGAAGCAACGCTTTGCGTATTGATTTTTCCTACAAAAAAGCTGTCAGCCATATTGTAAATGGCAGAAACAAGCATTGAAAGAATTGTTGGTATTGCAAGGGAAGAGATTAAGCCTTTTACAGGTGCATTTGCAAGTTTATCATATTTATCTTTGTATTTCTTTTTCTCCATTTTTTTCACTCTTTAACTCTTAAATAAACGCACATCTCGTTTTCACCTCTGTTGCCCCAAGTGTGATATGGGATAAGGTGAATTTTGCATTTTTTGTATTCTTTTTCTTTATATTCAAAATAAAGCGATGTATCTTCTTTTTCTCTAAAACCGTCTGCAGTTATAGTTAAATCACTGTTTACAACAAAATTCGGCTTATCGCTAAATGATAACATTTGTAAATTTTTGCCGTTGTCAACTTCTTCCAAGCAGTATACAACAGGTCCGCGCATAACAGCGGCTTTGCCTATATTTTCTCTTACTTTATTTGAGCAAGCGATTAGTTTTGGCTTGATTTCAAAGTCGATATTTACGATTGAATCATTATTTATTTTGACATAAGCGTAGGCGTCAATGATGTTATGTTTTTTATCAATATTATAATTATTGCACCAACCCGGTATTCTTAAAGCCAATTTAAATGGCTTTTTAGCTTTTATGTCAAAACTTACTTTGCCACTGTTAATGTAGTCAGATTTTACGGCGATATCCGCTTTATCTGTAGTTATCTTTCCTCTTATGAATAAATGTACAAAAATATTTTCTTCGTTTTCACTGTAACAGTATTCGTTAAGCGAGGAAATAAGCCTTGCCAAATTAGGCGGACAACAAGCACAGGCGAACCATTTTTGCCTTGTCGGTTTAATATGTTTTTTTCTTTCGTCCTTATTTGAAGCTTCAGGCAATACTTCAAGAGGGTTAACATAAAAGAATGACTTTCCGTCCTCACTCATACCGCTTAATACGGTGTTGTAGAGTGCTCTTTCCATAATATCTGCGTAATTACTTTTTGGCTTAATTTGAAGCATTCTTTTGGCGAAAAACATCAGTCCGATAGACGCACAGGTTTCATTATATGCCAAGTCGTTTGGTAAATCATAATTGTAACTGAAAGATTCGCCTATTGATGTTGAACCGATACCGCCTGTTATATACATTTTCTTTTGTTCAATACTGTTCCAAATGTTTTCGCAGGCAGTGTATAACTTTTCGTCACTTTTTTCTTTTGCAACATCCGCCATACCCGAATATAAATATATTCCTCTTACTGCGTGACCGACTGCCTCATTTTGCTCATAAACGGGTAAATGCGCTTGATTATATTCGTAGTCTAAACTATTATCGGTTCTATTATAATTTCTTTCAATGTCAAAGTAATACGGCTTTGTACCTCTTTGTTTTATGAAAAATTCTGCGCAGTCAAGATATTTTTTATTATTTGTTGTTTTATATAATTTAACCATTGCAAGTTCCGCAATTTCGTGACCCGGATAACCTTTTTTGCCGTTTGGGTTAAATGTATCGCAAATTAAATCTGCAAATTTTATGGCAGTGTTTAACAATTTATCCTTGCCGGTAGTGTTATAGTATGCTACTGCTGCTTCTGCAAGATGACCGAAGCAGTAAAGCTCGTGCCTATCTTTTAAATTAGTGAAAATTTTTGATGGGTCGTTAATGATGTAAAGAGTGTCGAGATAACCGCTCTCAAGTTGCGCAGAACATATTAAATCAATAATTTCGGCACATTTGCTTTCAAGTTTATCATTTGGTGTGTTTGAAATGGAATAAGCAACAGCTTCTATCCATTTGTAAACATCACTGTCTTGAAAGCACCAACCCAAAAACGAATTTTTGTCGCACTCGCTTTCTATGTATTCCCATTTGTCAACTGGGTGTATATTTACTTTTATATTTTTGTTTATTTTTTTACAACTTCGCTTGCTTTTTTAAAATTTTCAAGGCAATAGCTTTTCGGTGCACCGTCAATTTCGTCATTAAGTGCTTTAAGCTGATAAGGTATCATTTCATTTCTTACAAGCTCAATATATTTATTCCAAAATTTATCATCAATCTTGCTTCTTTTATTGTCAATAAAACTGTTATATTGCTTTTTATCCATAACTTTCTCCCAAAAATAATGCACTTAAAGTTTTGTCTTTAAGTGCATTTTATCATATTATTATATTTTTTCAATATTATGCGGCATAATCTTTTGAAGTTGCGGCAATTTTAACCACATCAATACCGTTAAAACTTCTAAATGATTTTTCAACTCTTTCTAAATGTCTTTTTTCAAATTCCTGCTGCTGCTTTTTCTTCCTTTTGTTTTTATCTTCAATAAGAAAAAAGATTGTACCGACTGTAAACAAAACTGCTACATCAAGCGCAAAAAATATTTTCATTTCATTTGATGTGAGCGTGCCGAAAAGATTAAATGTTAAAGCAGTAATGCCGAAGCCTGCAAAAAGAGTAACTGTTGTGATAAATAAACCTTTGAGTAATTTTTTAACTGAATTTTTCATTTTGAAAAACCTCCTTCGTTTGATTACAAATTCATTTTACCAAAAACAAATTTATATTCAATAGGAGGCGAAAGTAGAGTACCTATAATAGTACTATTAAAACAAGTGTTCTAAAATTGTTTGACAATTACTCTAATATACTTTTTAGGCTTTTTGCACATTCTTCAAGCTTACTTTGCGGTATGCCTGATGGGGAAAGGACGAGTGTTACCTTGCTGTTTTCAAATTTTTCAATAAATAGTGAAAGCCCGTTTTGCTCAAATAAATCAAGACTTTTGCTAAATTCGACTTCCATAATGATTTGAAGCGTGTTTTCACCGATTGAGATTGAAGCCGAGGGAAATTCATTTTTTAGAATATGATAAAATTCTTTGGTTTTGCTTGAATAAAGCCTTCTTATTTTTCTTGTTTGCGAATTTATATGTCCGTCACGAATGTATTGGCAAAGAGCTATTTGCTCTGTTTTGCTTGCGGTTTGGGCAAATTTATGAATGTTTTCTTTGTAAAGCTTGGCAAGTTCTTCGTTAAGCACCATAAAGCTTATTCTAATACCGGGCAAAAGCATAGCGGAAAACGAACCTAGATATATTACATTTCCGTGGCCTAAAGTAAACAGGGCAGGGGTCGGCTTAACATTGTACATAAAATCGTTTTCATAGTCGTCCTCAATAACAATCGAGTTGTGAGCAAATGAATATTCAACAAGTTCAAGTCTTCTTTTATTTTTCATAACATCGCCCCAGCGTGTCATATGAGACGGGGAAACATAAATTATGTCTGCATCTTTGTATCTTGTGTGAACATCGTATCCGTAATCTTCAAAAATGCCTATGCCCTGAGTGAAGCCGCTGGTTGGGAATGAAACGGTTTTGCTGTTATCAAAAAGGGAAGCTAGTATAGTCAAAAGTACGCCTACACCGGCGCCGATTACTATTCTGTCAGGTGATGCGGTTACATTTCTTTTTTCTCTTATGTATTTTGCAATGGCACACCTTAAATCATATTCACCTTGCGGCTGACTGTAGGTCAAAAGTCTTTCTTTTTGCCTGAGTGCGTTTTTTATGTATCTTTGCCAAAGAGATATATCAAAGCTTTCAGGGTCGGCTGATTCACCGCTTAAATTATACTTATATCTAATGCTGTTTTCTTCATTTTTTTCGTCAGAGTTACTTTTATTGATTATTGATACGAAGTATCCGCTTTTTTCTTTTGATACAATGTAGCCGTCTGCGCAAAGCTCAAAGTATGCGTTTTGAACCGTTGTTGTTGAAACATTATAAATATGTGCAGCATCCCTGACTGACGGAATTTTATCGCCGTGTGAAAGCTGCCCTGTTTCTATTTGCTTTTTTATATCATTATATAATTTGCTGTACTTTTTCATATCTGTATACCTGAATTCATTTAAAACTGTATCTTTAATTAATCACAGTTCTATTATATAATATAAAATTAAGATAATCAAGATATTAGGTGATAATATGAAAAAATGTGCTGTAATTAATGATTTATCGGGTTTCGGCAAATGCTCGCTTACAGCGTCAATTCCGTTAATGTCGGCAATGGGGGTCGAAGTTCATCCGCTTTTAACTGCAGTTCTTTCAAATCAAACTGCTTATGAAAGCTTCAAATCTTTATCTCTTACCGATACAATGCTTCCTTTTATTGAAGAATGGAAAAAGCTTGGTGCTTCTTTTGACGGTATTTTGACTGGCTTTGTTACAGATAAAAAGCAACTTGAAACAATCGGTAAATTTATTGATGAATTTAAAAATGATAACATACTCTTTGTTGCTGACCCTGTTATGGCTGATAACGGTGCTCTTTATGACGGATACGATATGTCAATGTGTGATGTTATAAGAGATTTTTGCTTTAAAGCGGATGTTATTACACCGAATACAACCGAACTTGCCATTCTTGCAAATAAGGGCGACAGCAGAGTATTTGATGATGAATTTATAAATGATTATGATAATATTAAAGAAAGCTGCCTGAAACTTTTCGATAAAGGAATTAAAAGAATTGTTGTTACAGGTTATAAGGAAAATGAATATATTTCAAATATAATTTTTGACAACGGCAAGTTTGATAAGGCGACATTCAAAAAAGTAGGCGGATACTACAGCGGCACGGGCGATGTGTTTGCCTCTGTTTTAACCGGTTCGCTTCTTAACGGTAATAGTCTTGTTGACGCTTGCAAAAAAGCAGGCGAGTTTATTACAAATACAATTAAAGTTACCGAAGTTACAGACGGTAACGACGGTATCGCTTTTGAGAAAACACTAAAGGAGTTGATTTCTTATGAATAAGAAAGTTTTAAAAATGGTTTATGCGGCAGTATTTGCGGCAATGGTATTTGTACTTACAAGATTTATCCAAATACCTGTTCCGGGTGGTATGGGTTATCTCCATTTTGGCGATGCTATGATTTACCTTGTTGCGTCAACTCTCGGTGGTCCTTGGGCACTTTTGGCTTCAGCTATCGGTGCGGCTATTGCAGATTTGTCATCGGGTTATGCTGTTTATGCGCCTGTAAGTACCATTGTTAAAGTGCTTATTGCGCTTCCGTTTGTTCTTGCAAATAAAAAGAGTGAAAAAATATTGACACCGCTTACTATTTGTCTTACAATACCAAGTGGCATAATTACGGTGCTTGGCTATTTTGTCGGTGATTGCATTATTAACAAGGCATATGCTGTTGCCGATATTCCTATGAATGTAGTTCAGGCAGTCGGCAGTGCGATAATATTTATCGTTATCGGTGCTGCGTTTGACGCCGCTAAACTTAAAAAGAAATTGTTTATTAATAATATGAAGTAAGAAAGTGATTTTATGGCAGATATAGTATATACATTAGATGGTTGTGTTTATCTCAATATAACAAACAAGTGCCCGTGTAACTGCGCTTTTTGTATTCGTTCAAAGAGCGATGCTTACGGCGACGCTAAGGAACTTTGGTTTGACAGAGAGCCTACTTTTGAAGAAATTAAAAATGCTATTGACGATTATGATTTTCACAGTGTTGATAAGGCTGTTTTTTGCGGCTACGGTGAACCTACAAACGCTTATGATAATCTTATTAAATCGGCAAAATATTTGAAGGAAATTAACCCTAATATCAATCTCCGACTTAATACTAATGGTCTTTCAGACTTAATCAACGGCAAGCCTACCGCTAAGGAAGTATCTTCCGTTTTCGACTATATTTCTGTTTCTCTTAACGAGCCTGACAGTGAAAAATATGATAAAATAACCCGCAACTGTTTTAAGGGTAAAGCTTTTGACGCAATGCTTAAATTTACTAAGGAATGTGTTGCCGATTGCCCGAAAGTAAGAATGACTGTAGTTGATGTTATTTCCAAAGAAGACATTGAAAAGTCAAGAAAAGTTTGCGAGTCAACCGGTGCAGAGTTTAAAGTTCGTTCATTTGCAAAGGGCAGATAAAAATTAATAATTTATAAATGATACCGAGTTTTTTCCTCGGTATTTTTTGTTGTAATGCTTAAATTTATGTGATATAATAAATTAAGATAATTATTGCTTTTTAAGGGGGGATTTTATATGAGCAGTAATAATAAGACCGGTGCACTCGGCGCTAAAGTTTGGTCGTCGATAATTTTGTTTGGCTTAATTGGTCAAATTGCGTGGGTGGTTGAAAATATGTATTTTTCTCGCTTTATGCAAAATGAGATTACAAGAGCACCTTACGCAACTACTCTTATGGTTGCTTTTTCTGCAATATTCGCCACTTTGTCAACGCTTATCGGCGGTGCGCTTTGCGACAGAGCTGGTAAACGAAAGCTTTTTATCTGTTGGGGTTATGTCGTTTGGGGATTTACGATTATGATGTTTGCACTCGTTCCTATGAATCCAAGCGAAGATAAAGTTCTTCCAATGGTTATTCTCGTTGTTGTTATGGACTGTGTAATGTCAATAATCGGTTCAATCAGTAATGACGCGTCATTTAACACTTGGATAACCGATATTTCAAACACGGCAAACAGAGCAAGAGTTGATACTGTTTTGGCAATTATGCCGCTTGTTGCACTTGCCGTTGTTTTCGGCGGTTTTGATTCCCTGACTAATGAAAGTGCCACAACTGACGACTGGAAAAAATTTTTCCTTATTTTAGGTTTAATTCCGACCGTCGGCGGTTTGCTCGGCTTATTCATTATGAAAGATAAAGAGGGATTAGTTCCAAATAAAAACAATACATTTTGGTCAGATTTTACATATTCGCTGCAGCCGAAAGTTATTAAGCAAAATAAAATGCTTTATGTTTGTTTGGCAGGTAATATGGTTTCTGCCATTGCATATCAGGTTTATGTAAACTACCTTTTCAATATAGTTGAGGGAACGCTGAAAATTAAAAATTATATTATTCCTGTCGGTATCATAATGGTTGTTGCTGCGGTAGGTTCTGTTGTTGTATCATCCGCTATGGATAGGAAAGGCAAGAAACATTTTTATTATCCTACGATTATTGCAGGTATAGTAGGGTGCATTGTTATTTGGTTTGCAAAATTTTTTGTCGATAAAAATGAAACGGCAGAGCTTATAATTTTGATTATCGGTGGCATACTTGTAATAGGTGTAAGCCTTGTAATGGCAGGCTTGTTTACCGCGTCTTACCGTGACTATATTCCGCAGGGTAAGGAGGGACTTTTCCAAGGATGCAGAATGGTAATGTATGTCCTTGTGCCGATGATTATAGGTCCTGTTGTTGCTCAAATTATTATCAATGTGACAAACAGAGGTGTAACCGATTCAAACAACATTGTATATCCTATGGAATTATTCCTCGGCGCAGCGGTAATTATGTTTTTTGCATTCATTCCGGCAAAAAAAGTCCGTGATAATCAACAAAAAATGCACGATGAACTTATGAAAAAGCTATAAAAGTTCGTTTTATCAATAATTAAATATTAACAAAATATTCATATGTTTTTCATTCGTAATTCAATTATTCTTTGTAATATTATCGCAACAGATAAAAGAAAACATTAGTTAATGATTAGTGGAAAGCAGTTTTAGGAGTCAGAGTTTCTCCTCATTCAATTCATAAAATACTTTTTTCATTTCTCTGTCTGCTTTTAAAAATAACTCCATCCACAATTATGGCAAGGCAATGTTCCCACAGCATTGCCTTGTTTTTTTGTCGTTATTTATAAAACGAGAACATAGATTATTCTATGCTCTCCAAAATTTACTTATTCTTTTTTATATTTATAACTATTATCTCCGGGTGGTTAAAAAGCCTTAGCGGAAATTCTGAATTACCAAGCCCACGGCTTATTATAAGCTTTGGTCTTTCGCCGAATGTACCCCTTGCATATTTTGGAAGCACGCCTTGACCCGGTGAAAAAAGCGGTCCTATAATCGGCATTATCCATTGACCTCCGTGTGCGTGACCTGAAAGTTGCAAATCAAAATCATACTTTGAATAATTAAGTTCTTTTATTCCTTCAAAATTTTCAGGAAAATGACTTAATACAAGCTTGAACCCGTCATATTGTGCTAATTTTTCAAAGTATGCGCTCATATCTTTATAAACGAATGTGCCGTTTTTCCTTGCTTTATAGTCGGAAAAATCGGCTTGATTTTCATCAAGACCGAGGACGGTGCAAAATTGATTTTGCGCATATCCGTTTAACAGTACATTAAAACCGATATTTTTAAGTTCAAGCATAAGTTCGTTGAAATTATCAAGCCGTCTTTCGTGATTGCCGGTTATGTAATAAACTGGAGCGATTTTTACAAGTTCTTTACCGTATTCAAGCATTTTTTCTTTATTTTTGCACTTGTCGTTGATGTAATCGCCTGTAATACAAATTATGTCAGGCTTTTGTTCTTTTGTTTTTTTTAATACTGCTTTAAACGGTTTTGAATGAAAGTCGGAAAGATGTACAATTTTAAAATCAATAGTAGCATCTTCGCTTTTTATTTCGTATTTCGTTAAATCGATTTTATTGTTTTCATAGTAGCAAAATGCTAAAAACAAAATTAATATCGCACACATTATAAAATATATCATCGTATCACCTACTAATATAATATATTTTTTTTGATTTTTAGTCAATGTTTAAAATTTATTATCAAATTTAAAGGGTTTTTAATGTATAATTAGTATATTCTATTGAAAGGGTGAGATTTTTGGACGATTCAATTCGTATTTTGGCGCAAGAAAACGAAAAAAAGATTCTTTGTGATAAAGCTTGTTTGTCAGTAAATTCCCGCGGCAGGGTCAGACCTGAACCGGAGTGCAATGTAAGGACATGCTTTCAGCGTGACCGTGACAGGATAATTCATTGTCAGGCTTTCAGAAGACTGAAACATAAAACACAAGTTTTTTTGGCTCCGAGCGGCGACCATTATCGCACAAGGCTTACCCACACTCTTGAAGTTGCGCAGATAGCAAGGACTATAGCAAGAGCACTCAGTCTAAATGAAGATTTGACGGAAGCCGTGGCGCTCGGTCACGATTTGGGTCATACTCCTTTCGGTCACGCTGGAGAGCGCGCGCTTAATCAACTTTGTGAAAACGGTTTTAGGCATTATGAACAAAGTGTAAGAGTTGTTGAAAAGATAGAAAAAGGCGGCAAAGGTTTAAATCTTACCGATGAAGTTAAAAACGGTATTCTTTGCCATACTAAAGGCGAAGAAGCATATACTCTTGAAGGGCAAATAATTCGTATTGCGGATAAAATCGCTTACATTAACCACGATATTGACGACGCTCAAAGAGCAGGCGTTCTTGTTGAGGAAGATATACCGCTCAGTTTAAGAATGCAGCTCGGTATGACAAAGAGCGAAAGAATCAACAATATGGTTATTGATGTTATTAAGAACAGTGACGATAAAATCAGAATGAGTGAAGACTGCTATGTCGGTTTTATGGACTTGCACGATTTTATGTTTACCGCTGTTTATACCAACCCTGTTTGCAAGAGCGAAGAAAAAAAGGCTGTTGACATGCTTATTAATATTTATAACTATTATATTAAACATGTTGATGAAATGCCTGAAGAATACATTAATATTGCGAATGAAGACGGCGATGAAAGAGCTGTTTGTGACTATATTGCCGGTATGAGCGATACATATGCATTAAAAATTTTTAATAAACTTTTTGTACCTATGTTTTGGTACGATTAATTAAATAGTGATGAGCAAAACGAAAGAAAAAAGTAAGAAAAAACAGTAAAGCAAGCAACT